>DAINDC010000398.1:0-4913 GCA_036732085.1 Fibrobacterota bacterium
CGGGCGCCCTGGGCATCGCTCCCGGTGGGGAATGCCATCTGGGCGTGCGTCCGCAGAACGTGCTCATCGCCGAGGGCGGAGCGCCCTGCGTGGTGGAGCATACCGAGGTGCTGGGGTCGCACAACCTCCTGTCGCTCCGGTTGGGGCAGGGCATCCTCAAGGCCTGGCTGCCTTCCGGCGTGCGCTTCCGCGAAGGCGAGACGGTGGGCGTGTCCTTCCTGTCGGCCGGATGCCGGTGGTTCTCGGCGGTGGATGGGGGCCAGGCCCTGCCCTGGCGGACCTTGGAGGTGGCATGCCGGCCTATGGCTTAGACGGGATCTCCGTCTCCTTTCCCGCGGGCCGCGCGCGCGTCCAGGCCCTGAACGGCGTTTCCATGGAGGTTTCCCCGAACGAGATCCTCGTCATCCTGGGCGGCACCGGATCGGGCAAGACCACCTTGCTGCGCGTCCTGGCGGGTCTCCAGAAGCCGGATGCCGGCCGGGTCCGCGAGGATGCCGCCGACATCTCCGCGTTACCTCCCCATCGCCGCGACATGGCCATGGTCTTCCAGAATTTCTCCCTTTATCCGCGCATGACCGTCGGCGAGAACCTGGCCTTTCCCTTGAAGGCCAAGGTGCTGGCGCTTTCGGAGGCGGAAATCAATGCCCGGGTCGGCGAGGCGGCGGCCATCCTGGGTCTCAAGGACAAGTTCGAGCGGCTCCCGCACCAGCTCTCGGGCGGCGAACTCCAGCGCGTCGCCATCGGGCGCGCCCTGGTGCGCAGGCCCAAGCTGTTCCTGATGGACGAGCCCTTGGCCAGCCTGGATGCCAAGTTGCGCGAGCGCATGGTGGTCGAGATTCGGCGCCTGCAACGATCGCTCGGTTGCGGCATGATCTACGTGACCCATGATCACGAGGAGGCCATGAGCCTGGCCGATCGCATCCTGGTCCTCGATTGCGGGCGCGTGCTGCAGACCGGGACGCCGGAGGAGATCTACCGCCGTCCCCTGGACAGCCGCGTGGCGCGCATGCTGGGCCGGCCCGGAATCAATATCTTCACCGCGGAGGAGGCGGACCGACTGGGTCTGCCGGTCAATGGGAAGAAGCTGGTGGGCGTCCGCCCGGAAAGCTGGCGCGTGACCGCCGATGCCATGGGGCCGGCCATCGCTTCCGTGGTCGAGCATCTGGGGCCGCATATCGCCCTGGTTCTGGACGTTCAGGGCATGACCTTGCGGGTGTCGGTATCGCCGGGGTTACGAGTGAAGCCCGGCGACCGGTTCCGTCTGGGAATGGACGCCGCCGAGCTGATCTATATGGATCGGTGAGGGGACCTTCAAGTCCCCATTCCTGAGAAACTTACTTGACCAAGACTCTCTTCGTAATCGGCGCGGCCAAGCCTTTAACCTTGACGAAATAGATGCCCGGCTTCAACCCGCTGAAGTCAAAGGAGCGGATGCCTTGGCCCGATTGGGAAAGGACTAAGGCGCCGTTCACGCCCATGACCTTCACGGAATACGGCTTTGCGTAGCTGACCTCCAACTTGTTGGCGGCAAAATCCACCGCATCCCCATCCAATTTCGGCCTGCCTAGAGCGGAAACCGCGTCGTATTTCCCGTTCAAGAATTGCATCCAGGCCCAGGTGCCCTTCTTCAACCAGTCGCCTACAAAATCATTGGCTCCATGCCCCAGGCAGGTATAGATATACTCGCCGCCCCCGGAAGGCCATTTCTTAAGCCAGGTGAATTCATGCACAGTCCGTGGCGGCGCTACGGTTTGCATGATGGTAATGCCAGGTTTCCCGCGGGGATACTTGTTTAAGTCATAAATTTCGGTCGACGCGGAAATATTCGCCGTCCCCAGGCTGTTATCCTCCCACATTTTCTTGAGGGCTGGAACGTTGTTCACTTCGGGATCCAGATTCAGTGAGAACGTATTGTTGCCATGGCCGATAAAATACGAACCATCGTTCAAGGAATCCGTCCACCAAGGCCAATAGCCCCCATGGAAGGAGTCGGAAGTCGCATGATAACCGATGGCCTTTCCGCCGTTCGCGAAAAAGGTCTTAATGGTGGCTTGGTCCGCCACATTAGTGAAAGCTTGATTCCCGATATTCGCGAAAAGGACCACGTCCTGGTCTTTCATGGCGGTCAAGGCGGCCTGCTTCGCTGCGGCGGCATCACTTTTTTTAGTGATTGTAAGTGTAAATGAATGCTCGGTACTCAAGGCAGTCACCATGGATACGAAAGCCGGAACCGCTTCCGAATGCTGAATGGCGCTCCCATCCCCATAATCGATGACGAGCATCACTTTTTTAATCTCTGCGGATACCCACCCGCTACACAAAGTCAAAAAGAACACGGTTGCTAATTTGAACTTATACTTCATCGCACCCTCCCAATTTTATAAACTGACACTTCATCGTTTACTCCCCGCAAATTTTTCTTGATACTCATACCGGTTAATGATTTCGTTAGAATGCAATCTGTGATTTGAACGCGAAATACCACCCGTAGTCATGCTCGAAAACCGGTTGACTCGAAGGGTTTCCGAAAAAGTTGTAAAGCCTCAGGAAGTCATGCGCCACTTTCGCGGTGAAGGTGATCCTGTCATAGAAGGTCTTTTTTGCCATGAAATTCCAATACCAGTCTCCATAGTGTTGCGTGGCTTTCGGGACCGTGCTTGGGAGAAAACCGCCAGCCCCATCATTGATGGTGTTGCCATGCGCATCGAGCAAAGGTACGAAAAAGCTGCTCTGGCTCTCTTCCCATTGGGGAACCACGAATTCATATACGTTATGGACGTTGTTCTGGAATTTGTTCTTGTAATGCTCCGCTTCCGCGGTTACTTCGTAGCCGCCCGGCAAGGGAATGTTGGCTCCGATCGTAATCGGCATACGCTCGGATCTCTTTTCATAGAAGAACGGGTAATTTGTTACGCCCAGAAGATTGACTTCCGAATAGAGAGAAACCTTTTTCGCGGCGTTCCCGATGGTGAAAGGAGTTACGGCAATCCGCCCCATGACCTTGGTGCCCTGGAACGTATAATAATGCAACTGGGAATTTGGGGTGCCATTCGAGTCGGCGGCCTTCGTGGTGGCGCCTGCGGTGTAATATTTGACAGGGAAGCCTTTCGCCGCCAAATCCGGGCGCGTCTCGGGATCATTCACAAGTTGACCCGCTCTGGGATCACCCGGTTGAACAACCAGGGTATCCGTCAGTTCCAGGCCCGGCTTGTTCCATTGCGACACGGGCAGTCTCTGGCCCCCGTCATTGGATCCCGTATAGGCGTTGCTGCGCAACTTGGGGGTCACGGCCTTTTCCTGCCAAGCAATCAAATGGGAAAAAACGGCGCCGGCGCCTACTTCGACCAGCCCTCCCAAATTATAGGAGGCCACGATGCCGGGGGAGAGGTCATAGTTCGGTTCTAGGCCGTGTTCGAAAAAAAGCGTCGCGTCAATCTTCAAGGCATCTTCCAAAAACGAAAAATGCCCCATGGCGCCTTGAGCCTTGTAATAATTGCCATCAATAAGCGTCCAGTAGTTGCTGGTCAAAGTGCCGGGATAGGTCCCTCCCGTGTACAGATACCCGCCCAGGTTCTTGGAGTTGGAATATTCATACGGAAAAGCGCCGGCCTTTATCGTGAGCCAAGGAGCTTTGACATCTCCCAGTTTATGGGAAATGAAACCATACCCGAGATCCGAACCCAATGATTGCATGCGGGTAAAGGGCGACCCATTCGTCAGAGGCAAAGAATTAAAGGTCATCATGGCGAGCAGTACCGAGACTTGGGTCCTGTCTTCTATGGTCGCGTCCATTCCGACCCATCCCCCGAACCGGCTGTAAGGCTGATTCCTGATGGGCTCGCCCGTGGTCCCGTAAGAACTGGACGTATCGCCATGAGCCTCAATGACGCCTAAATACGAGAAGGCTCCGAAATGCACGGGACTTGCTTCTATCTTGAAATCATCGGCGGAAACCAAGGCAGCCGATATTCCCATTGTCCATAAAATCACACCAATCTTATTCATCGTCCGCCTTTAAAGTGATTTCGTAATGCTTGAATCAGTGAAGTTCTCGACTGCATCCGTGAAGGCCAAATTCTCAAGGGACGATGGCGGAAAATCCGCGGATGGCGGTGCCGAGCGAGGTCTTCACCCGCACCTGGTACAGCGCCGGGGCCGGCAAGGCGGGCATCCCGTAGCTCATCGAGCCTTCGCCTTTCACGTCGAACATCATGCGGCCGCGGATGTCCAGGATTTCCACTTCATGCTCGCCCTGCGCGCTCACCGAGATGGAGCGTCCATCCACATGCAACCAAGCGGCATCCCGGATCGGCGTCCCCACCACGCCGATAGAGCCCGTGCAGAGGCTGGGGTTATTATACTCCTTCGGCAAGGTCGGATCATAGTTCGTAGATCCGGGAGTCGCGCAACCCGATTTCTCCACGGCCAAGGCCGCGTCCTTGCAGGCGCCGGTATAGTCTACGCGATAGATGCCGGAGTTCACGGTGGGCGCTCCCCATTGGATGTAGTAGAGTGCGCCGTCCGGACCCTGTTTGAGGTCGACCAACTGATTAGGATGGATGCTCCCGAAGATCTTGTCGTCCTTGACGACCTTTTCACCCGCGCTGTCCAGGGTCATCAGATGGAAGCCGAAACCGTCGCATCCGGAGATGAGCCACTTTCGGTTCATCTGGGGCGGGAACTGGTTGGCGCCCTTGAGCGAGCCGTCGTAGCGGAAAATGGGACCGGTCATGGCGCAGCCTTCATTACGTGCGAAGATGGGTTCGCGGATGGGGGGCAATTGCTTGACGCCGGAGATGGCGGCATTGTTGATCGGTCCGGTCCGGAGGGATCCCGATGGAATCTTGATATCATAGGGCTGCTTTCCGCCCATGTCCTCTTCGCCGGCGAAATAAGGCCAGCCCATATAGAAC
>DAINDC010000399.1:0-4911 GCA_036732085.1 Fibrobacterota bacterium
GCTCCTGGTTTGGATTCGATACCTCCTGTCCATAGCTCATGCCAATCGCACTCATCGGTCCGGCCTTCGGCGGACTGCTCGGCGGAATCAGCCCCAGGTTGCCCTTCTGGATCGCCGCCGGCCTCAGCCTGGTCAACGCCATCTACGGCCTGTTCATCCTGCCCGAATCCCTACCGCGCGAAAAACGCGCGCCCTTCCAATGGAAGCGCGCCAATCCGGTCGGCTCCTTCTTCCTGCTCCGAAAATATCCCGGCGTCCTAGCCATCGCGTCCGTGGCCTTCCTCAACTTCCTGTCGCATGAGGTCCTGCCCAGCATGTGGGTTCTCTATAGCAACTACCGTTATCATTGGGGAACGCGCACCGTGGGCCTCACGCTTGCCGCCGTGGGCGTTTTCAGCGCCGCGGTCCAAGGCGGATTGATCCGTCCCGCCGTGGCCAAGCTGGGCGAACGGCGCGCCTTGCTTTTCGGATTGGGTTGCGGCGCGATCGGCTTCGCCGCTTACGGCCTCGCGCCCACGG
Source organism: Fibrobacterota bacterium (assembly GCA_036732085.1). Taxonomy (GTDB): domain Bacteria; phylum Fibrobacterota; class Fibrobacteria; order UBA11236; family UBA11236; genus Chersky-265. Next base: position 520 of record DAINDC010000399.1, read on the forward strand.
GCCTGATCTTTCTGGTGGGCATTCCCTTCGGGGCCCTCTGGGGCTTCTCGGGTCCTTCGGTCCAGGCGCTCATGACCAAGCTGGTCGACCCGTCCGAACAAGGCCGGCTGCAGGGAGCCCTGGCCGGCTTGCGCGGCATATCCGGCATGATGGGCCCGGGGATTTTCACCGGCATCTTCGCGTTCTTCATCGGCGCGCATGCGCCTCGCCACCTGCCCGGCGCCCCTTTTCTCCTGGCCGCGGCCCTGCTCTTTTCGGCCATGCTGCTGGCCAACCTGGTCGCCCGCCAACCGGACTGATCCTTTTCACCCGGTGATTAAGTAAAGGTTAGGCTTTACTTATTTTCCGCCCGATGGTATATTCAAGGAATGACGAATACCCAGTCCCCCGTGAATGCCCCGCCCAAGAATACCCGCCACGCCATCCTGGACATCCTCAAACGCGAAGGCCCCCAGGATGCCCGCACCTTGGCCCGCAGGCTTTCCATCACCCCCATGGCCGTGGGCTTGCAGCTCGCCTCCCTGGAAGAGGAGAAAGTGGTGATCGCCGAGGCCGAATCTTCCCGGGCGCCGCGCCGCGGCCGGCCCGTAAGGCTCTGGCGCCTGACCGAGGCCGCCAACCGCGCCTTTCCGGACGCCCATGCCTTGCTCACCGTGGGGCTGCTCAACTCCCTGCAGGAAATCTACGGAAACAAAGGGATCGAAAAACTTCTCGAAGCCCGCACGCGCCAGCACGTGGACGAATACGGGCGCGCCATGCCTGCCGGGGGCGGACTGCGCGAAAAGGTGAAGGCCCTGGCGGCCCTGCGGGATCGCGAGGGATATATGACCGAGGTCAAGGCGGCGCCGGGCGGCGGATTCCTCCTAATCGAGAACCACTGCCCCATCTGCACGGCGGCCAAGACCTGCCAGGGGATCTGCCAGAGCGAAGGGCAGGTTTTCCAGAGCCTCATGGGCACGGGCGCCCAGGTAACACGCGAGGAACATCTCCTTTCCGGGGATCGGCGCTGCGTTTATTCCATCCGGCCGGCGGTGGCCTCAGGGCCGAGCCGAAAGGCGACGTCGGCCAAATCCATAACCGGAGGCGAAACATGAAAAGCATGGAAGGCAAGCATATCCTCATCACCGGCGCATCCAAGGGCCTGGGAAGGCAATTGGCCCTGGACTTCGCACGCGAGGGCGCGGAGGCCCTGAGCCTGGTGGCGCGCCATGCGGACCAGCTCCACAAGGTCCGCGAGGAGATTCGCATCGTCTCTCCCAAGACCAAGGTGGTGACCCTGGCCGCGGATCTCGCCGACCCCAAGGCCGTGGAACGGATCGCCGCTTCCACCCTATCGGAATTCCAGGGACGCGTGGACGTGCTCGTGAACAACGCCTCCACCTTGGGTCCCAGTCCCATGCCATTCCTGCTCGACTATCCGCCGGAAGAATTCCGCCGCGTGATCGATACCAATCTCGTGGCGCCTTTCCTGCTCATCCGCAAGATCCTCCCGGCCATGCTGGAGAACGGCGGTTCCATCATCAATGTCACCAGCGATGCCGGCATCAACGGTTATCCCGGCTGGGGCGCATACGGGATTTCCAAATTCGGGTTGGAAGGCTTGTCCCAGACCTGGGCTTCCGAACTGGAAGACACCGCCATCCGCGTCAACTGGGTGGACCCGGGCAATATGAACACCGATATGCATCGCGCCGCCGAACCCGATGAGGATCCGGCGCAATGGGCCGAACCCTCCACCGTAACCGAGGTGTTTCTCTATCTCGCCTCGGACGAAGCGCGCAATGTCACGGGCAAGCGCTTCCAGGCGCAGGAGGATTGGAAGCCTTCGCACCTGGCGCAGGAAAACCGCGTCGTAGAGTAGCGTTGAATCATGGTCATGCCCTCGCCCATCCGGTTCGATCTTCCGGACGTCCTTTCGGCCAAGGAGCCTCCCGAAAAGCGGGGCCTGTCCAGGGATGGAATCCGACTGCTCGTCGCCGACCGCACCCAAGACAAGCTGACCCATGCCCGCTTCCGTCAGCTCCCCGACTTCCTGAAGCCTGGTGACTGCCTGGTCCTCAATGCCAGCCGGACCTTGCCCGCCTCGCTGGACGCGCATTTGGATTCCCATCTGGATGGCTCGCATGCGTTCTCGCAAGCCGGCCCTCGCCTGCAATTGCGCTTGGCCAGGCATTGGCAGGACGATTCCTGGTCGGCGCTGGCCTTGGACGCGGAGGAGCAGCCTTGGCGCGGCGATCTCCGGGGCCTCCGGCTGAGCCTGGGAGGCGGGCTGCGGGCTCAGGGGTTGCTGGCACACGTAGAAGATCGGGATCCCGTCATCGAACGATTATGGAAAATCCGCTTCGATAAATCGGGGATCGATCTGATGGAAAGGTTGTGCCGGCTGGGAAGTCCCATCAGGTACTGGTATGCGGCCGGGCCATGGGATTTGGACTACTACCAGACCGTCTATGCGCGGGAACCCGGTTCCATGGAGATGCCTTCGGCGGGTCGCGCCTTCACCTGGAAGTTGCTGATGGACTTGCGCCGCAAAGGCATCCGGACCGCCTTCCTGGTCCTGCATGCCGGACTCTCCTCCTATATGGATGAGGCTTTCGATGCCGGGCATCGGGCCTCGGAGGAGCAATTCCGAATCGGTCCCGTGGCGGCCGGCATCATCAACAAGTCCAAATTGGAGGGCGGCAGAATCATTGCCGTGGGCACCACGGTCGTGCGGGCTTTGGAAACCGTGGCGGACAATTCGGGTTTGATCCGGAGATCAGAAGGCAGCACCCGATTGCGCATCACCGGGGACTCCCGGCTCCGGAGCGTGGATGGGCTGATCACGGGCCTGCATGAGCCCGCCGCCAGCCATCTGGATTTGCTCAGCGCCTTCCTGCCCGGGAAGCGCCTGAGCGCGGTCTATGCGGAGGCGCTCGGGGAAAAGTACCTCTGGCATGAATTCGGGGATGCGAACCTGATTCTTTAGCCCAGATCCTTTAGCTCGGATCATTTAGCCCGGACGAAATCCCCTCCCAGGCCGCTTCATCCGGCCGCGCCCGATTCCTTGACGAAGTCAGCCGATACCCACCCCCGACACTCCGCCGCTACGTAGTACCATCCGGGTTTCCTGGCCAGGATCTTCACCTGCGCGCCTTGCGGCAGAGGATCCGCGGTTTTCGGGGAAGCGGGATTGGGATCCTTGCGGATGTTCAAGGAGGAGGCGATCACCAGTCCCGTGGCCAGGACTTGGGAGACTTCCGGTGCCGGACCTTCGTTCTGGTTCCGATCGGCGCTGAGAAGCTTCTCGCGGAACTTGTCCAAGGGGAAGGCGGGTCCCGGATCGGATTTGCGTCCCGGCGCGATTTCCTCATGCCCCAGGATATGCTTGATGCCGTAGGTGGCGATGAGAAGCTCACAGAGATCGCGCACGGCGGCGATATCGCTTTCCTGATAGCGATGCCAATAGGCGAGTTCGCTCTCGTTCCGATGGATGCCCTCGAAGACATCCTCTTTCGCATACTCCTTGCCGAACCAGGCGAAGTAGCGATCGCCTTGTTTGTCCAGTCGGCCGGCATTGTCTATTTCGATGCCGAGAGAGAATTCGTTCAGGCCGGTGCGACCTTCGTAGGCGCTTTTACCCGCATGCCAACCGATCATATTGAAGGGGATCAATTGGGTGATGCTGCCGTCGCGTCCGACCACGAGATGGGCGGAAGCCTTGACGGCCGGATCCACCAAGGTCTTGATCGCCGAAGCCGCATCCTTGCCCGCGGTATAATGGATGATGATGGTGTCCGGCAAGCCTTGGGCATAAGCGCCGCTCTTGTTGGGCGAGGCTACGAAACCCACCGTCCGGGAGTCGTCGCCTTGAAGGAGGTGATTGGAAATTTTCATGGATCCAGCCTTTCCTTTTGATCATTTCGGTCAGGATCCAATATAGACCTTTCCAGAATCCGATTGGTAACGAGGCCGGAATTTTTTGTTCGGACCTGGAGAAGACCAACCGCCGATTTCGGACCTTTCAATAATTCCTGACCAGTATCTTGAACGTTACCCAAGGGCGGAATATACCCGGCGAGCCCATTACCCACGGTCGCTGATTATCCGGTTATCAAAGGCAAAGCCTAGGGGCGGAGGGCAAAGCCGCGCTTTGTTTTTACATTAGCACCATGTTCCTGACCTTGTTTTTGCCGGCCCGTTTCAAATCCCTCGGCCTCCCGCTCCAGGAACGGAAGTTCGTCCATACCGACATGCATACCGGCGAGAAGGTGAATCTGGCCAACCTGCTGGACAGGGTCGGGGACATCATCGATTTCGAATATCCCGCCTGGCATACCCTGGGCGACACCTCCGATACGTGCCCGGCCCGAAGCCTGGGCATGTCCGGTTCCCCGGTGGCCAGCATTGCGT
>DAINDC010000400.1:0-1046 GCA_036732085.1 Fibrobacterota bacterium
GGCCTTGGCCGGGCAAAGGCTGCCCCAACTCTATGGCATGGCCGGTTATCGATACGCCAATCCCGGCCTGAATCTGGCCGGCGACTCCTTCATGAATTATGGATTGGTGGGACTGCAGTTGAAATGGAACCTTTTCGACGGGGCCAAGAACCGCTCGCAACGCAAGCAGCTTGAAGTGCAGACGCGGGAATTCACGGAGCAGAAACGCAAGTTGGAGGGCGAGTGGTGGAAGTCCGCGCATGTCGCCCAGGTCCAATACATCCGCTGGGACGCCCAATACCAGGCAGCCCAGGCCTCGCGGGATGCGGCCGAGGCTTCGGCCACGGATCTGAAACGCCAATTCGAGGCGGGAGTGGCCACGGGACTCGACTGGCTCGATGCCCGCAACCAATCCGCCCGCGCGGAAATGATGATGGCCCAAGCCAGGACCATGCAAAGGCTCTCCCTGCTGCAATGGAGATATGCCGCGGGAAAGGAATTGCGATTCTGATATGCGAAGCGAAATGGAATTCACCAAGATGGAATTCACAAGGGGAATGGGAATGGGTGTTTTGAAGGCATCGGGCTTGTGCTTCACGGCGATCTTCTGGATGACGGCCTGTACCGGCCGCACCGATCCGGACTTCATCGGATCCGCGATTGTGGAGGCGCAAACCTATCAGGTCATGTCCATGGTGCAAGGCAAGCTCACCCAGCTTTACAAACAGGAAGGCCAGAGCGTGGCCACGGAGGAACTGTTGGCCGTGGTCGACAGCGTGCCTTTCGTCCTGCAATTGCAGGAGGTTCAGGGCGGCCTCAATGAATTGGCTTCCGGCATGCGATCCAGGGAGAATGAAATCAAGGCCGCCATGTCCGAGATTCGGGGCCTGGAACGGGATTATGCCCGCATCGCCCCGCTGGTCAAGGAAGGTTCCCTGCCGCCGCAACAGGAGGACAAGCTTTCCTCCGGACTCGAGACCGCAAAGCTCAAGCTTTCCGCGGCCCGCGACATGCAGGCCAGCCTGAAGGGCAAGGAGCAGGGCCTCCGGGCCCGGATGGCCCAGATC
>DAINDC010000400.1:1056-4900 GCA_036732085.1 Fibrobacterota bacterium
CCCAGATCAACGAACAGTTACAGCGGTGTTACCTCCGCGCCGCCTCATCCGGCCGGGTCCTGACGCGTTATAAGAATCCGGGGGAAGTGACGTCTCCGGGCCAACCCATTTACGAGATCGGCAAGGAGGATACCTTGCAGGTGGATTTCTTCGTGCCGCAAACCTGGCTCGCCAATATCAAGTACGGCCAATCGGTGCGGGTGCGACTCGATCTGGATGATGCGAAGAAGAGTGCCGTCTTCCTGCCGGCCACGATCAGTTGGATTGGCCAGGAGGCCGAGTTCTCGCCCAAGAATATCCAGACGCGGGAAAGCCGCAATGAACTGGTCTTCCGCGTCCGGGCCCTCGCGGCCAATAAGGACGGGATGCTCAAGCGCGGCCTGCCCGTGGAAGTCTGGAAATAGGTCCTTCGCGATATGCCCAATGCCATCGAAGTCCAGGACCTCGCCAAGGACCATGCCGGGGAAAAAGCCCTACGCGGCCTTACCTTGCACGTGCCCGATCCCTGCCTCTTCGGCATCATCGGTGCGGATGGCGCGGGCAAATCCACCTTGATGAACATCCTGGCGACCTTGACCAATCCGGATTCCGGATCCGCCACGGTGCTCGGTCTCGATCTCGCGACGCGCTTCCGGGATATCCGCGCGGATATCGGCTATATGCCGCAGCGCTTCTCCCTGTATCAGGATTTATCCGTAATGGAAAACTTGGATTTCTTCTCCGAGATTTTCGGAATCACCGGACGGGAGAAGGCCGATCGCACCGCCCATCTCCTCGAGTTCGCGGGACTGCAGGCCTTCACCGGCCGCCGCGCGGGCCAACTCTCCGGCGGCATGAAGCAGAAGCTGGCCTTGGCCTGCACTCTCATCCATCATCCCAAGCTGTTGCTGCTGGACGAGCCGACGGTAGGCGTGGATCCGGTGGCCCGTCGAGACTTCTGGAAGATGCTCAAGTCCCTGCGCGGCGAAGGGATCACCATGGTGGTCTCCACGCCCTATATGGATGAGGCGGCCCTCTGCGATGAACTCATCCTTCTTCACGAAGGCTCCTTGCTCGCGCATGGGACCCCGGCGCAATTGCTCTCCGCCTATCCCTACCGCCTCTATCGGGTGGATGCGTCCGCGTCCCCGGAATCCCATGGGCCTTCGGTTTTGACCTATGCGGGCGATCGTCCTCCGCCGGAAGGAATCGAATTGATCTACCCCTCCGGCGGAGCCTTGCATGCCGCTGAATCCAAAAGCAAGCCCGTCGGAGCCGGGAGGCCCGCCACATCCCCGGATCTGCTTTCCCGAATCCGCGCCGCCATTCCTGGAGCCGCCACCGTGGTCCCCATAGAGCCTGCGCTCGAGGATTTTTTCTTCGCGCTCTTATTGGATACGAAATCGGATCGGAAATCCGACCCTAAAACCGGAAAGCCGGCCTAATGGAATATTCCATAAGCACCGAGCATCTCACCAAGCGCTTCGGCAAGTTCACGGCCGTGGATCATATCGACGTGGCCGTGCGGAAAGGCGAGGTCTTCGGTTTCCTGGGAGCCAATGGCGCGGGCAAGACTACGGCCATCCGCATGCTCTGCGGACTCCTCATCCCCACCGACGGGACCGGGACCGTGGCCGGGTTCGATATCATCAAGGAGAGCGCGCAGATTCGCACCCGCATCGGCTATATGTCGCAGAAGTTCTCGCTCTATCCGGACTTGAGCGTTTCCCAAAACCTGAACCTATATGGCAGTCTCTATGGCCTGGGCAGGATGGATCTGAAAAACCGGATCGGAGAAATGTCCGATTTCCTTGGGCTCGGTCCCCTGCTTCCGCGCGTCACCGGATCCTTGCCCTGGGGCTGGCAGCAGCGTCTAAGCCTGGCTTGCGCCAATCTCCATCGGCCCGAGATCCTGTTCCTGGATGAGCCCACGGGTTCGGTGGATCCGGTCAGCCGGCGCAACTTCTGGGATCTCATCCACAAGCTCTCGGCGCAAGGGACCACCATTTTCATCACCTCCCATTATATGGACGAGGTCGAATACTGCCACCGCCTTTCCATCATGATCGACGGCCGCATCGCCGCCATGGGCACCCCGCGCGATCTCAAGCGCGAGCATGCCTGCGCGAGCATTCATGAACTTTTCCTCAAGCTGATCGAACAACAGGAAGCGCAACAAAAAGCGGCTCCCCGGGCGGACAAGGCATGATGAACCGCAAGCGTCTCCTGACCATCTCCCTCAAGGAGGTCCGCCATATCCTCCGGGATTGGCAGACCCTGGCCGTGATCCTGGTGATGCCGGTGATGATGATGTTCCTCTACGGTTACGCCCTCAATGCCGATGCCCGGGACATCGCCGTGATGATCGAGATGCCCTCCCCCACTCCCGAAGGCCGCGCCCTGGTCGACAAGATCGATGCCAGCCAGCTCTTCAAGGTAGTGGGCGTGGTGGCTGCGGCCGATGATCCGGCCGAGGTGTTCAAGCTGCGCGGCATCCATGCCCTGTTCCGGTTTCCGCCCGGTTTTTCGCGCGATCTGCGCCGACCCGGAGGCGCGCGCGTCCAGGTCCTGATCGACGGATCGGATCCCAATCTGGGGACCTTGATCCGCAATGCCGCCGAGCCCATGCTCCTGGGGGCCACCTTGCAAGTGCTGGGCGTGGAGCAGCCCAAGGTGCTGGATATGCGCAGTCTGGTCCTGTACAATCCCGAGCAGCGTAGCGCCCTGTTTTTCGTGCCCGGTCTCATGGCCATCATCCTGCTGATGATTTCCGCCTTGCTCACCTCAGTCGCCATCGCCCGGGAAAAGGAGTTGGGCACCATGGGCCAATTGCTGGTCTCGCCCCTGCAGCCCTTGGAAATCATCGTCGGCAAAATCATCCCCTATATCTTCCTCTCCGCCATGGACGGACTGCTGATCTTGCTCGTGGGTCGCCTGGCCTTCGGGGTGAGCATCGCCGGCAATCCCTGGTTCCTGGCCGCCTGCAGCCTGGCTTATATTTTCACCGCGCTCAGCATCGGGCTTCTGATCAGCACCATCGCCAAGCGCCAGCAACATGCCATGTTCATGGCCCTGGGAGCCACCTTGATGCCCACCGTGCTCCTCTCGGGTTTCATCTTCCCCGTGGCCAGCATGCCCAGGCCTTTGCAAATCGTCTCCAGCATCATCCCGGCCACCTATTTCCTGGATATCGTACGGGGCATCATCCTCAAGGGGGTGGGCTTCCGGGAATTATGGCGACCCTTGGGCATCCTCGCTTTCGAAGGCTTGGTCCTGACGGTCGTCTCCATCCGCAAGTTCAAGGTGAAACTATGAACCTTCTCTTCGTCGTGGTGCGCAAGGAATTCCAACAGCTGATCCGCGACAAGACCAGCCTGCGCCTGATGCTCATCGTCCCCATGATGCAGATGCTGGTGCTCGGCTACGCCCTGACCACGGAGGTCAAGCATACGCCCTTGGCCGTCCTCGATCATGACGGCGGGCCGGACAGCCGCTCTTTGATCCGGGAAGTGGCCAGCAATGACCTATTCGATTATCGGGGCTATGCCGCCTCGGAGGCGGACCTGCGGGACCGGCTGGATCGCGGTCAAATCAAGGTGGCGCTGATCATCCCTGCGGACTTCTCGCGCGAGCTGGAACAGGCCACAAGAATGAATCCGGGCGCGCAAGGCATGTCCGCCATCGGCTCAGGCCCCAAGGGCACGGGCGCCCGCGTCCAACTCTGGGTCGACGGGCAGGATGCCAATTCCTCCGGCGTCGCCCGCGGTTACCTCACCGCCATCCTCAACCGCTGGGGCACCGATCACCTGAAGCTGCGCCTGGAAGCCGCCGGCATCCGCCTGGATCAGGTCCTGCCACTCTCGAT
>DAINDC010000401.1:0-2209 GCA_036732085.1 Fibrobacterota bacterium
TCGGATCCGTTTCCGATGATTTCAAGAACCAGGCGCAGTCCGTGGTCTTCTCCGGCGAGGTGGGTGGCGGCGGCGCCTTCCAGGTCCAGCAGTATGTCTACCTGACCGCCGACGCTAGGTACTGCTATGGATTCACAAATGCGCTCAAGAATCCGGTGGGTGATATCGATTCCTGGAAGTCGCGGGATATCCGGATGCTGCTCGGCATCCTGATCCATCTGTCCGAATAGCCCGGAACTTCCTCCGGGCCATCCTTGGGTCGGGGGATTATTTGGCGGGCTTGGCTTCCGGTTTGGCTTCCACCTTGCCTGCGGGCTTGGCGGCCGATTCCAGTTTGCGCACGCCTTCGAAGGAGAGCACCAGGTCCACGTCCTTGCCGACCACCAGTCCGCCGGACTCGATGGCCTTGCTCCACTTGAGCCCATAGTCGAAACGGTTGATGCGGCCGGTGGCGGAGAAGGCCGCGCGTTCATTGCCCCAGCCGTCATTGACGATGCCGCCGCCCTTGACCTTGAGCGCGACTTCCTTGGTGGTGCCGCGGATGGTAAGATCGCCCACCAAGGTGCAGGTGGAATCGGCCTCGTTCACGTCCTTGACTTCCTTGGACACGAACTTCATGGTCGGGTAATGCGCCGCATCGAAAAAGTCCTCGGACTTGAGATGGGAATCGCGCTTGGCGTTGGAAGTGTTGATGGTGTTGACATCGATCTCGGCGCTGCCCTTGGTCGCTTTCACGTTCTTGGGATCGACGGAGAACGTGCCCCCGAACTTCTCGAACTTGCCCGTAACCGTGCTGATACCCAAATGCCTCACCTTGAAGGTGACCTCGCTATGGACGGTGTCGATGGAATATTCCGCCGCCGCGGCGGCGCCCACCAAGGCGGACATCAAGAACAATGAACCCAATCTGAAGATTACCGTAGCGCGCATCAATGACTCCCTTGCTTTGGTTTCCGTAAAGAATCATTTCATCGTTCTTCACGTAAGTATGCCAGGCAATTTACTCGTTGCAACAAATATTGTCAAGACAGATTGGGTGATAACAGGTAGAGAAACGAAGATTTCGCTCAAATCGAACTATTCGAGCGAAATCAGGGTAGAATAACGAATGTGGTTCAGAAATGGGGTTAAGAGCTAGCGGAACCGGAAAGCGGTCCGAAGGCCGGAATAAAACCCTTGGCCCATGCCCTTCACGTAGCCTATGAATCCGCCTCCCTGCGCGGCCAATTTCTCCGAGGTCATATTCCTTTTGCCCAAATAGGAAATCCCCGCTAGGACGCCCAATCCGGTGATAATCTTGGCTGTCTTACCCATATGGCACTCCTTTATATTTGGTATCGGCCTGCACCCACGGTTTCGGCCTGGGATATACATAAGATAAAGGACGATGGGAGTCAGCGCAAACACTGCGCGGGGTCCAAACAATGCAAAGACCGAGGGAGGGCGAAAACAAAGACCAAGGGTGGTCGCTAGGCCATCAGAATTTCTTTGCGCTCCAGGATCTTGGCATACAGGTCTTCGGCCAGAAGCGACTTTACGGAGAGCAAGGATTCGTATTGGCAATAGGCGGACTTGAGATTGCCGGAGGAAACGAACAGGATGCCCAAGCCAAACAAGGCCTCCTCATCCATCGGATTGATCCCGAGGGCGATCTGATAGGATTGGAAGCTGGCGTCCTTGCGGCCCAAGGCGAAGGCGGCCAGGGCCAGGCTTTTGATGCATTGGATATTGTCGGGCTTGAGGTTCAGGGCCTGTTTGAGAGGCTCAATGGCTTCCGCATATTGGCCGAGATGGATATGCGCCCAGCCGAGGCTGCTCCAAAGTTCGGGAACGGAAGCGTCATACTTGATCGCCTCCCTGAGAATTTCCACCGCCGAATCCACCTTGCCCATATCGAAGAAGGCCTGGGCCATCTTGCGTAGCGGTAAAGTGTTCCCGGGCTCCAGCTCGGCGGAGCGCTTGTAGTATTCGATGGCCTGGGGAAAGCGTTCCGCCTTGAAGAGGGCGTCGCCCATGCACCAGCAGAGGTAGCCTTCCTGGGGGCTATGGGACATGGCCACCAGGAAATGGTCGATGGCTTCCTTGACGCGATCGCAATTCAGATAGGAGAGTCCGAGGAGCGGATATAATTCAATGGCATCGGGTTTGCGGGTCTTGAGATTCTCCAGGACTGCCACGGCTTCAGTGTAGCAGTTGCGCTCCAGGTAGG
>DAINDC010000401.1:2219-3164 GCA_036732085.1 Fibrobacterota bacterium
CTCTATGGCGGGATCCTCATCGAATGGATTTTCCTGGACGGCGATTTCGAGTTTGCGGATGCGTTCCCAACAATCGAACTCCGTCATACTATCCATTCGGTCCCTCCTCAAGCAGCTGGTAAGCTACAGAGCGATTTGCCAAAGCGGTGCGCCCGAATCAGGTCCGGAAACAATCTACCGCCTAGAAGAAATATAGATCGAGAAGAAATATAGATCGAGTTCGCAATAACAACATGATTGGATGAAATTGTTTGAATTCAAAACGGCCCGGTATAACCTTACCTTCTTCTTATTTTGATGGAAATTCCTTGGATTCGGTTCGTTTCTTTTAATTCGTTTTTCAAATAATTCTTGAACTTTTTGATGCAAACAATGCCTAGGCAAAACGGATTAACGCTGGTTTAATCAGGATTAACGAGACCTGTAAAAAAAACTGACAGATATCGAAAAGTCCGGCATGCGGTACGGCATCCATTAGAGGCAATGCCTTTCGGAAACCCCACCAGCCTTCTGATCAGAAATTTGAAAATTCGCTGTTTCAATCGGTTTTCGCCATCCGAGGTCCTTTGCCAATCCCGTACCCAGTCCCCCCAAGGATAGACGGGAAGGGGTTTCCGAAAGGCATTGCCATTAGAGGCCAAGACCCACTTATCAATTTAGGGAATCGCGAGATCGATTCCCACCGGGCAATGGTCGGAACCGAGAACCTCCGGAAGGATGAAGGCGTCCTTGATTTTGTTTTTGAGATCCTCGCTCGCCAGGAAATAATCGATCCGCCAACCCACATTCCGCGCGCGGGCACCGGATTTCATATCCCACCAGGAGTATTGATCCGGCTTGTCATTGAACATCCGAAAGGTGTCCAGGAATCCGCTCGCCAGAAATCCATCCACCCAGGCACGCTCCTCCGGAAGGAAACCGGAGACGGTCGAATTCGGCTTGGGC
>DAINDC010000401.1:3275-4857 GCA_036732085.1 Fibrobacterota bacterium
ATCGATTTCCTTATGCGCCGTATTGACGTCGCCGCAGACGATCACGCTCTTGCCCTGCTTGCGGAGCTTGGTGGTGAAGGCTTGGAAGTGGGTGTAAAAGTCCAGCTTGTATTTGAGCCGCTCGGGCCCGGATCCGCCGTTGGGGAAATACACATTGCAGAGCACGAAGCCGGGAAACTCGGAGACGATGGTGCGGCCTTCGCTGTCGAACGGATCGTGCCCGAAACCTTTGGTCACCTTGATGGGTTTCTCCTTGGAAAAAAGGGCCACACCGGAATAGCCCTTTCTTTCGGCGGAGCAGAAAACCCAATGATAGCCTTGCACGTCCTTGAGCTCCTTCTGGATCTGGCTTTCCTCGGCCTTGGTTTCCTGCAAGCAGAGGATGTCCGGCTTTTCCCGGTGCAGCCAATCCATGAACCCTTTTTTATAGACGGCCCGGAAGCCGTTCACGTTCCATGAGAGAATCCTGATTTTCTTCATGAGCCTAAAATTAGCATAAGAACCCTTTGGGAGTCCTGTCGCACGTCGACGTTTTGGGGTTCCAATCCTACCATTTGGTGCAATTCGTCCCGCCGACTTTCATCGCCACCTCATTACTACTTCGAATTCAACAATTAATCCATATCCTTCCACTGGCATTTTTTTTGCCCTTGTTATTCCGCAATGACAGCCGATACGACCTTGCAACGATACCTGGAAGACATCCGCAAAGCGATACCTTCCCGTAAGTTGGATGAAGGCCTGTTATTCCGCCTGTACGGCCAGGGCGATGTCTCGGCGCGGCAGAAGCTCATTTCCATGAATATGCGCTTCGTGGTGAAGGTGGCGCTGGAATACCGCTCCTGTCCCATGCCCCTTCCCGATCTCATCAGCGAGGGCTCGCTCGGCCTCATCCATGCGGTCGAGACCTTCGATCCCGGACGCGGGGTCAAATTCATCTCCTACGCCGTCTGGTGGATCCGTTCGCATATCACCAAGGCCATCAATGAAAAAGGCTATCTCATCCGACTTCCCGCCAACCAGTACTTCCGCTTGCGCAAGGCCCAGCAGGCGGAGCGCTCCGGGAAACTCGTCGATGAGGATCTCCGGGTCTTGCAGCAACTTAGCCAGGGATGCGTATCGCTCTATGCCGCCGGCGATGGCGAGTCCCCCAAATCCTGGTCCGATGTCCTTCCCGATGTCGGCGCCGCCGATCCAGCCTTGGAAGCGGAGCTCGCCCTGGAAAAAGAGCTCACGCGTCTCACCTTGGACGCGCTGACGGAACGCGAGCGCGCGGTCATCGGGAAATTCTTCGGGCTGGAAAACGAATGCCCGCTGACGCTCAAGGACGTGGGTGAAATCCTGGATCTCTCCGCGGAACGAGTCCGGCAAATCCGCAAGACCGCCCTCGAGAAAATCCGTACGGGAGAATCCATCCCCAAACTGCGGGATCGATACCAGGGCTTGTTGGAAAGCCAGCGCTCTTAGCGACTGACCGACCGATTCCGACCGGCTGACTTACCGATTCACAGATTGTTACTCCGCTACGCATTGACTGGGAAACAGGCAGTGCTAGGAAACGCAGTAGTGGCCCCGCCCACTA
>DAINDC010000402.1:0-4851 GCA_036732085.1 Fibrobacterota bacterium
TCACCACGGCCAGCGACAACGGCGGGTTGTGGGCCCTGGATACCTTGCATCAGGATTATGCCTGGACACCGGAATGCGTTGAACCCCTTAATGGCATTCTATCCGCTTTCGTGAATCATGAGCCCACCGCCCTGTTGATGGAGACCGCGGATGCAGGCACCCGCCATCTGGAGAAGACATGCCCTGACTTCGTAGATATCTATCACGAATACGCACAGATCGATTTCAGCCGATATCGTTTGCTTTTGGCGGTGACGCCCTTCCTGCGAAGCGCGCCTATCCCCTCACTCTTTTACCGTCCCCGTGTTTTGGCTTTGGGATTGGGCTGCGAAAAGGATTTGGAGGCCGGTTTATTCCTGCCCTCGCTTGAGGAAGAAATGAACAAGCTGGGGCTTTCCTTGGCCTCCATAAAGGCTTTTGCATCCTTGGATCTGAAAAAAGCGGAAGGCGCATTCCTGGAATTGGAAAAGCGTCTGGGCATTCCTTTCCGGACCTATACTCCCGAGGAAATCAATGCCGTGCATGAGCTTCCCAATCCATCGGATATTGTCCACGCCGAGGTGGGGTTTTATGGAGTAGCCGAGCCGGCGGCCCTGCTGTTGTCGGGTCAGACAGGTTTGCGGGTGGAAAAGCGGAAGGTCAAGGTAGCCTCCGGCAAGAGCTATACCTTGGCTGTCGCCATGGAAAAACAAACCGAACCCGAAGGCCTGATTGCCATTGTCGGGGCCGGGCCCGGAGATCCGGATTTGATCACGATTAAGGGCCGGGAGTATCTCGGTACTGCGGATCTTATTTTGTATGCCGGTAGTCTGATACCGGAGGCATTGACCACAGTGGCGAAGCCCGGCGCCATGGTTCGCAATTCCGCGGATATGACTTTGGAAGATCAGTTTCTGCTCATGGAGGATTTCTATGGACAAGGGAAATTGATCGTCCGCCTGCAGTCGGGCGATCCCTGCCTTTACGGCGCCATCCAGGAACAGATGACCCATTTCGATGCCCAGGGAATGCGGTATCTTATCGTCCCCGGCATTTCCGCTTTCCAGGCGGCGGCCGCACGACTGCAATCGGAGTTCACCATTCCGGAGGTCGTTCAGACGGTGATTCTCACCCGTGGCAAAGGGAATACGCCTTTACCGGAAAGGGAAAAACTCGTTGACCTGGCCCGCTTCCAAGCCACCCTATGCATTTTCCTGAGCGCCCATATCGCCACCCAGGTCCAGAAGGATTTGCTGGAGCACTATCCCGCTGATACGCCCGTGGCCGTGTGTTACCGTTTAACCTGGCAGGATGAAAAGGTTTGGACCGGTAAGCTTTGCGATCTTGCCGGAATCATCCGCGAGCATAAACTGAAACGCACCGTGCTGATTATCGTAGGCCAGGCGATTGGCGCGCGCCAGAACCGATCCCGGCTTTATCATCCGGAATGGAAACATATCTTCCGGCCGGGAAAACGAGTGACCCACGATGTGAAGGGAGAAGCCGCGGCTTGAGATGATCCTTCTTTTCGGCGGCACCAGTGAAGGGAAACGTTTGGCGGCTTTATTGGCGTCGCATGGGCTGGCGTATACCTATTCGACTAAGGAGAGGACCGATTTCGTGGCCTCGTCTCTCTGCCGTTACCGCCAGGGCCCCTTGACCGCTGACGCGCTGGTCGACTTGTGCATGCGAGAGGGGGTTCGAATCCTTCTCGATGGCAGTCATCCCTTCGCGGCGGATTTGCACAAGACTCTGGCGGAAGCCGGAAGGCGGTTGGAAATTCCGGTGCTTAGGTATGAGCGGCACTGCGATTCTCCTATTAACCACGAGGGGGTTCTCTATCTGGAGGGGTGGGACCAAGCCCTGGAGTACTTGCGGAAAGGCCGCATCGAAAGGCTCCTGGCCTTGACCGGGATTCAATCCATCGCCAAGTTGAAGTCCCATTGGGAAACCCATGAGACCTGGTTCCGCATCCTGCCGCGGCCGGAGTCCCTGGAAACCGCGCGGCGACTGGGGTTGTCGGAGCGCTTCATCCTACCGGGCCTTCCTTCCCAGGATCCGGAAGAGGAAATCGCCCTTATCCGGAAATTGGGCATCGAAGCCTTAATCACCAAGGAAAGCGGTCATCCGGGAGGATTGCCGGCTAAAATCAAAGCAGCCCAGGCCTGCCGCATCCCCATCCTGATCCTTCGTCGGCCGCCTTTGCCCGAATCCTTCGCCGTGACGTATTCGGAGGCGGACCTCATGGCCGGGGTAACCAAGGTGTTAACATGGACTTGATGCCGGTACCCGATGGCCCTTTGCGGACCGGCTATACGACCGGGGCCTGCGCCACCGCAGCCTCCCAGGCGGCCCTGATTTCCCTGCTCACGCAGACCGAAGTCAAGGAGACGGAAATCATCCTGCCCCGCGGTGAACGCGTGCTTTTCCGCATGGAAAGTTGCGACTTCGATTCCGATACGGCGACCTGCACCACGCGCAAGGATGCGGGGGATGACCCGGATGTTACCCATGGGGCGATCATCGGAAGTACGGTGCGGCTCACTGCGCAGCCCGAGATCCGGTTTCTCAGGGGCGAGGGCGTAGGGGTAGCGACCTTGCCTGGCCTGTCGGTTCCCGTGGGAGAGCCGGCCATCAATCCCGTTCCCCGAAAAATGATGCAAGAGTCGCTTTCCCTGATTTTGGAACGATATGGAAAAAGTTCCGGCTTTAACGCGACCTCGGGAGTAGACGTGACCCTCTTCGTTCCCGGCGGGGAAGCGTTGGCGAAGAAAACGCTGAATGCCCGCTTGGGGATTCTCGGCGGAATATCCATCTTGGGCACCACCGGAATCGTCAAACCTTTTTCGAGTTCTTCCTACATCGCCTCCATCCGCTTAGGGATCGATGTGTGCTTGGCCAATGGATGCCTCGAACTCGTCATCAATGCCGGGGCGAGAAGCGAGGGCATATTGCGGAGGCTTTTCCCCCAATTGCCCGAATATGCATTCATCCAGTACGGGAATTGGATAGGAGAAACTTTGGAGATGTTGGGCGCCTCCCGATGCAGTCTGGTGCATTTGGCCATCATGCTTGGGAAAGCCGTAAAGTTGGCTCAAGGCCATTTGGATACTCATAGCGGCAAATCCACCTTGGACCGTGATTTCCTATGCGGCTTGGCGCGGGAATGTGGATACGGCGAAGCCGAGTGCAAATCCATTATGGAAATCACCATGGCCAGAAACCTGACGCAAATCTTTCCCTTTCTTCCGGAAGAACCTTTCTACCGTATGCTTATGTACCGGGCCCATGAGGTTTGCGGAAAAAGGCTCGGGAGCAAGGAATTGCGCCTGATTATGATCGGCGAGGATGGAACTCCGCTTTTCCAAAACCCATAGGCAAGGCAGCGGCAGGACATTGAGAATAGAGATGAGTGGGAAATGAAAGGTGTTTTGATAGCGGGTACCCATAGCGGCAGCGGTAAAACCACTTTAACCTTGGCCTTGCTTGCGGCCTTGCAGAGCAGGGGCATTCGGGTCCGCGGGTTCAAAGCCGGTCCGGACTTTATCGATGCCGGCCTCCATGGATTGGTGACGGGCATTCCCTCCAGCAATCTGGATTTGTGGATGTGCGGCCCGGAAGGCGTGGCAAACGTCTTCAGCGATGAAATGAAGAATTCGGATTTCGCCTTGGTGGAAGGGGTGATGGGGCTCTTCGATGGCCAATACAGTTCCGGCCGCTTGGCGGAATTTTTGGGACTTCCCGTTCTTCTGGTCGTGGATGCCTTCGGGCAGGCCGAAAGCGCAGCGGCCGTCGTATTGGGTTTCCAGGAATATGCCCGTCGCCACTATCCCGATTTGCGTTTGGCCGGCGTGCTTTTCAACCGGGTGGGTTCACCCAGCCACTTCGAAAGATTGCGTGAAGCCCTTTCCGGTACGGAGGTACTGGGGTATCTTCCCCGTGACCCCGGCTTCGAGCTACCCCACCGGCATCTGGGATTGACCGTGGCCGAGGAATCCCCCCTTAGCTCGGAGCAACTGCAGGCCCTGGGGGCATCCTTGCAAAAGCATGTGGATATGGAACGGCTGTTGGATTTGTGCGTTTTGGAAAAACCAACGAAGCGGGAGAACGGGCCATCCACGGCCATAATCTCGCAGGCAAACCCCATCGAATTTTCGGACACCCACCCTCAGGCCGCCTCGAAAAAAAAATATTTCCGCATTGCCGTGGCCTATGACCAGGCCTTCTGCTTTTATTATCAGGACAATTTCAACCTACTGAGGCAGGCTGGAGCGGAGCTGGTTTTCTTCAGCCCCCTATCCGATCAGGCTCTGCCGACAAGAACCGACGCCCTCTACTTGGGAGGCGGATACCCGGAATTGCATGCGGATACCCTTTCCAAAAATAGGGGCCTCCTTGCCGAGGTGCGGGCCTTCTCCGGAAATGGCGGCAGCGTGTATGCCGAATGCGGCGGCTTGATGTATTTATCCCGGGGCGTACACGGCACGGACGGCCTCTTTCACCCGATGTGCGAGGTGCTTCCCTTGGAGACGGCGATGAAAAAAGAGAAGGCACGCCTGGGTTACCGTGAGGTTGAATTCAAGCAAGACTGTTTTCTGGGGAAAAAGGGATGGAAGATTCGGGGCCATGAATTCCACTACTCTGAAGTGAAAAACCTGGAGGGTCCCATCAGCACTCAATACCACATTACCGATAACCGCGGCAAAACCTGGGAAGACGAAGGCTATGTCATCGGAAACACCTTGGCCAGCTATGTCCACCTGCATTTTCGCAGTTGCCCCCAGCTGCCCGAGAAATGGCTGGCGTCGATATGAAAGGAATGAATATGCCGGAATCCTTTTCGGACAGTGATAAGGACGTCCTATACAGGGT
>DAINDC010000403.1:0-4842 GCA_036732085.1 Fibrobacterota bacterium
CGAGGTAGAGAGCCCCGTAGGCCTGGCCTTCCGAATGGATGGGGCAGACGAGGGCGGTCTTGATGCGGAGCTGGAAGATGCTCAGCGATTGATCCTGCCCGCCGCTTTCATCGCTGTCGAAAATGAAACCACTTTTATTGGTGATGACGGTGGAGACCAAGGTCCGGCTGTAGAGCTTCTCGTCGAGGTTTTCCTTGCGCTGGCCGTGCTCGTAGGCGAGATGCGCGTTGACGGCGTCGTTGTTTTCAGGGTCGGTGAGAAGGATATAGCCGGTATTGCAATTGACCGCTTCGAAAAGCAAAGTCATGGTGCGGTCGAGGAGCGCGGGAATGGTCAGGTTGCCGGTGACCGATTTGATCATGCGGTTGATGACCTGCATGCGCTTGGCGAAATTCTCCAGGCCGGGAGCGGCCGCCTCGTTCTGGCCCGCGTCGTCGAGGCCGATTTTCTTCTGCTGCACGATATTGAAATCGAACATGGAATTGTTGAGGGCCAGGTTCTGCTTGCCCCATTCGGCGGTATTGGCCTTGCCGGCCACATTGGAGGCCAAGCGGGCCGCGCCTCCCACCAAACGCATCTCGGTATTGCCCATGTAGACCGTGGCGCCGCTGGGCCATTCGCCCTTGCGGGTGCGCTGGTCGTTGATGTAGACGCCGTTGGTGGAATTCTGATCGATGAACTCGACCCGATCGCCTTCCACCATAATGACGCAGTGCTTGGAGGAGATGCGCGGATCCGGGATTTCCACGTCGCAACCCTTGTCGCGGCCCAGTAGATTGGCGCCTTCCTTGAGGGGGAAGTCGTGTGTCGTGAGGGCGACCGGGCAGTTGATGACTTCGATATGCGGCATGGTAAGTCAGCCTGGCGTTTCTATTTGGTTTTCCACAGCAATTAAACCATCCGGCCCGGAGTGGGGGCAAGGAAAACTTGGTTCCCATGCATCCGTTCCCACCGTCATGCCGGTTAAAATTAGAAACTGCGGCTGGGAGCGTTCAGCGGCGGTTTAAAAATTCACGCAGGCCCGATTCCCGGACCACCTTGCGTCCCACCGCTTCCAGGAAGACTTCCCGGGGTCCGTAGATGCCCGCGAAAAACCGGGCGCGGGTGAGGGCGGTGTAGAGCGTTTCCTTGTAGAGCAGGCGGTTGCCGGCTTCCGGCAGGACCAGCAGGACCTGATCGTATTCGGAGCCTTGGCTCTTGTGCACGGTCATGGCGAAGGCGGTTTCGTGGCGCGGCAGAAAGGCGGCGGGGAAGGCCTTGTAGCCTTCGGCCTTGCGGAAGAAGGCCAGCGCCCTGCCTTGGACCTTGAGCAGGATGCCCACGTCCCCGTTGAAGAGGCCTTTGCCATAATCGTTTTCCAGGATCAGGATGGGGGAGCCGTGGAAGCCTTGCGAGGCCGTGGATTCGGACCGGTTCGCGCGCGGATCCCAGAGAGGGGCCAGGCGTTCGCCGATGCGGCGGTTCACGGATTCGGCGCCATGCCAGCCTTTGCGGGTCAAGGTGAGGATCCGCGCCTGATCGAGATAGACGAACATTTCGGCGAGGGCGATGAGGAAGGCCCGGTCTTCCGGGGATGCGGATTTGCCGACCGATTCCACCAGGGAGGCATAGGAGGCGCTGCGAGGGGTGGCGAGGGTGTGGCCGGGATGGATTTCGGGCCGGCAGGCATGGCCCAGGTAGTGGAAATCGACCCAGGCTTCCAACCATGCGTTCCATCCGTAACGATAGTCCGAGGGTTGGGTCTGGCCGTGGTTGGACGGGGCCAGCATGCGGCAGCCGCCTCCGGGCGTGGTTTTGAGGCCGGTAGCCGGATCCAGGAAGGTGACGGGCCACGCTTCCGTGAGGACGCGGGGATTGCCCATGGCCAGCAGGGCGGCTTCGCCTTCCATGGCATTGATGCGCTGGGTAACCTGTAAGATACCGGCTTCCGAGCGATGGCTGCGTTCGAGCAGGATGATATGGTCCCGCAGGGGATGGTCCGGGTTGCCGGGCGCGCCCGTTCCCGTTTCCGAGGACGTTCCGGCATCCGAGGATGCAGGCGCTCCGCCGGCGGTCGGCGGGATGAGGTCGGCCAGGACCGAGCCCGCTTCCACCGAGGGCAGTTGATCCATATCGCCCAGAAGCACCAGGCAGGCTTCGGGTTCGAGGGCTTCCAGCAGGCGCGACAGGGCGAAGATATCGACCATGGAGACTTCGTCGATGAGGACCAGGTCCGCGGGCAGGGGACGATTGCGTTGGTGGAAATATTCGCCGGAGCCGGGGTTGTAGCGGAGGAGGGAATGCAAGGTCTCGCAGACGAGCGCGGCCACGAAGCGATCGGCGGTCGCATCCGGGTTCGGCATCAGCGGGTCCGGCGCGACGCTTTCCAGACTATGGCGCAGGGATTCGGCCAGGCGCTGGGCGGCGCGGCCCGTGGGCGCGGCGAGTCGGACGCGGGGCAGTTCGTTTTGCCGGTCCGGCCGGGCGCACCAGGCACGGGTCCAGGCCCGGAGGAGGTTGGCGGCCAGGGAGGTCTTGCCCGTGCCGGGGCCGCCGGAGATGATGGTGAAGCGTTTGCGGAGCGCCAAGGCCAGGGCCGATTTCTGCAGCGGGTCGAAGACCAGGGCGCCCGTGGATAAGCGCAGCGGATAGGTGTCGAGGACGGCGTCGAGGAAGGGTTGGGATTCGTGAGCGGACGGTGCGAAGTCCGGCGCGTTCAGGAAATCGGCGAGGCGGGCGCGGACCGAGGCTTCGGCGGCTTGGTGTTTCTGGAAATAGAGGCCGCCGTCCGCGAGCAAGGGCAGGAAGAGCGCGGGCGCGGAAGGGATGACCTCGCCTAGGACGGCGGCATAGCTTCCGGCGAGGCGATGCGAGTGGAATTCCTGGGCGAAGCGGAGGGACAAAGTGGAGGCGTCTTCGGTGGCGGGCGCAGGGACGGGGAAGAGGCCGCGGAGGAAGAGTTCCAGGCGGGCGGTCAGGGCGGCGGGATCCAGGGGAATGCGGAGGCCGCCGGACTTGACCGCGGCCAGCAGGCAGGCGGTGACAGCGAGGAAGGCGGAATCGGCGGGACGATGGGCATGGCGGGCCAGCGAGTCCAACAGGGCGAAGTCCACGGAGTCGAGGGCGCCTTTTTCGAGGGCGGCGCTTTGCAGTCGCGCGCGGAAGGATTCCGGCTCGGGGCCGGGGAAGTCCCGGAGGGGGCCTTGAGCGGCGGCTTTGCCTTTCATGCCGGTACCTTTCCGCTGCCCATCGCGCTACCGCGCATCTCCCCGCTGCCCAAGGTATCCGTGCCCGTCGCCTCCCGTTCCAGGAGAACGGCGGGATCCATGGGTTTGCCTCCCGAAGATCCGGCCATGGCCTTGGCCAGGCGGATGGGGTAATCGTGCAGCATCTGCCCGGGCGTGGGCCGCAGGGCGTGGATGCCGGTAGGGGAGGCCGCCGGGGTCTCGGGCCTGGCGACCATGCCGCGCAGGTAGACATAGATGACGCCGCCGAAGTGACGGCCATGGTCGTAATCCGGAATGAGGCTGCGCAGCCATTTTTCGAGCGCGAGCGAGTAGAGCATGTACTGGAGATCGTAATGGGATTCCCGCATGCTTTTTTCCAGATCGGATTTTCCGTAATCGTCCAGGTGGTTGGATTTCCAATCCAGCAGGTAATACCGTCCGTGATACCTAAAGACGAGATCGATGAAGCCCCACAGGTAGCCGTCGGGGCCTCCGCCGCCGTTTCCTTCTCCCCCTTTTCCATAGGGAAAGAGGAATTCCATTTCCGCGCGGCGCTCGGCCACGTCTCCGAGCCGGAAGGGTGCCTCTCCGGCGGGATCGGGGATCGAAGTCGCGAGGGTATTCCAGAGGACGCCGGCGATGCCTGCGAGATGGGTTTCGTCCAGGCGGTATTCCGCCATGCGGCCGAGGATGAGGTCGCGGGTGGGCGGATGCGCGAGCATGGCTTCCGGGGATTCGGCCTTGGCCGCCAGGGCGAAGTCGATATCCTCCAGGATCTCGTGGAACATGTTTCCGGTCTCGCGGCCGCGTGGGACGGCATTGCCTGGAAAAACCGGGAAGGCGGGCGCCGTCTGTGATGCGGATGATGCGGACGATGCGGATGCGGTGGGTTTTTCATCCTGCCCATAATGATCATCAGGTATCTCGGAGGTTACGGGGGCTTCTTCCTTGTCGAAGCGGCCTTCCACATCCTCGGTCGCCAGGCCATGGCTGTCGCGGACGAGGTGGGAGTAGGAGGAGAGGCGTCGGCGGCGCTTCGAGAAGTCCGCGGAGGGGAGGGAGAGGCGGTCCTCGCGGGGATAGTCGGAAAGCAGGGCGGCCACAGCCGGGGCGTTCAGGGGCTGGGTGGGCAGGAGCGGGCGCAGGGGTGCGGCGGCGGTTGAATCGGTGGATGCGGATGCGGGGGCCGTAGCGGAGGGTACGGGCCGGGCATGGTCTTCGGCCGCCACCCATTTGATGCGATCGGGCCGGGCCACGGAGGCGGCCAGCAGGGCATCGGCGACGAAGCCGGCCAGCGGGCCGAAGGCGCCCCGTCCGCTGCGCTTGGGCAGGATGGGCACGAAGAGTTTATAGCGGGCCCGCGTCAAGGCAACGTAGAAAAGGCGGCGCTCTTCGCTTTCGGATTCCTCTTCATAGGCTTTGCGGGCCCTGTCGTTCTTGATATCGAGGTTGTAGACCGTATTCAATCCGTCCCGGTATTTGAAGTACGATTGCGATCGGGGCGCGGAAAAACAGGCGAGGAAAACGACCGGGAACTCCAGGCCCTTGCTGGTATGCATGGTCATCAGCACGGCCTTGCCGCCTTCGGACTCCTCGCGGTGCAGGTCCTGGCTTTCATCGGCCGCGCCGGGAGCCG
>DAINDC010000404.1:0-1740 GCA_036732085.1 Fibrobacterota bacterium
TATTGGTGTCCGTGGCCGGGATCGATAAGGTGTAGCCTTTGTTCGTGGTCGAGGCCGGATTCCAAATCAGTCGGGGAGTCACCGAATCCACACCGGATGAGCTGCCATTGGTATCCAGCACGATGAGCGTTTTTGGGAGCACGGGACCTACGGTAAAGATGAACTGCGACTTTTTGGCTCCGTCGGTTGAAGTGGCTGCCAGGGTAGCTTTGCCAGTATCCAGGCCGATAATCTTGTTGCCCGGATTGATCTTGACCTTGGTGGAAACCCCGACTAAGGCGATGCTGAAGGTTTGCGTGGTGGCGTTGGCAGGGAAGAATCCCACACCGGGAATCACCGTATCCCCGACCGCGCCTGCGGAGTCGCGGGCGACGATGGAGTCCACCGACACGGGCAGAACCTTGACCGTGATGACCTTGGTCATGGAGCCATCCAAAGCGCGGACCTCCATCTGCGGCGAGCCCAAGGCTTTGCCTTGGAATCGGCCTTCCGCGATGACGAGCTTGGCTGTATCGAGGCTGGTCAGGATATAGGACTTGTTGGTGGCATTGACCGGGTCCCAGATAATCGCCGGAACCTTGGATTGACCGAGCCGGACGCTATCATCCGGCACCGTGAATCCTTTCAAGGGAACCACCTTGGAGTTCAACCAGGCCAGCATCAGCTTGAGCTCATTGGCCGTCAGCTCGCCCCGATCCGATCCCTTGAGAGGCATATGGCCTACCGAATCAATGGGCAGATTGAGACGGCGCAGCGCGGCCGATCCGTCTCCCAGCAAGGCGACGGAATCCTGCCAGTTGAAGGTGGTGCCGGGCGTATGGCAGGGGAAGCATTTGACCTTCACGATGGGCAGCAGGTTTTTTTCGAAGGAGGGTGGATTGACCGTGACCTTGATCTGGGCCTTTAAGCCGCCCTCGTCCGAGGTGATGAAAAGGGTGGTTTGGCCGGTGGTGACGGGCACGAAGGATCCGCCCCGGATGGCAACCGTATTCGTGTCGAGGCTGGACAGGTTGTAGACCTTATTGGAGGCATTGTCCGGCGTGAAGACGAGGGCCGGGACCACGGTATCTCCCAGGTTAACCGTGGTATCCGCCGCGGTCATGCTCTTGAGGGGAATGGCCACCCGGGTCAGCCAGTTCAGGAGCACGGCCAGATCGCGGGGATTGAGCTTGCCGTTGGGCGCGCCAGTCAAAGGCATCTTGCCGCTGGCGGTGTCCGCCCGGGTCAACCGATCAATGGCGGAAACGCCCTTGCGGATCAGTTGCAGTGAGTCCTGCCAGTTGAATGTGGTGAGGGGGGCATGGCAAGGCGCGCATTTGAAACTCGTGATGGGAAGGATATCGCTTTGGAAATTCGGGTTTTCCACCGTAACATCGAAGGTATCCTTGATCCCACCATCGGCCGTGGTCAGTTCCACCTTGACGGCGCCCAAGGTACGCAGCAACAGGCGTTTGCCCAGGACCGTTACCTTGCCGGTGTCCAGGCTCTGCAGGGAAAAACCCTGCTCGGTCGCGAAGACGGGATCCCATGTGAGGTCCGGACTCAAAGTATCGGTCTGCACGCCGCGTAGGTTCTTGGCGACGACGCCCTTGACCTTGAAGACCTTGGGGGCCACCGTGACCTTGAAGCTGGCGGAGAAGGCGCCATCATGGCTGGTGACGGTCAGCGTATCGATACCGGCGGCCCTCGCCAGGAGGCTGTCCCCTTTGGCCGTGACCTTGACCTTGGTGGAATCCTTGG
>DAINDC010000404.1:1750-4837 GCA_036732085.1 Fibrobacterota bacterium
CCATAGTGAACTTCTGATCCGTTGCATCGACTGGATCCCAAGTCAGCTCAGGCAAGAAGGCATCGCCCACCTCCTTGGAAAGATCGGCGGCGGTAAGGCCCTTGACCGCGAGGCGGACCGAAACGGTGAAAGTGTCCAAGGCTCCGCCATCGGTTGAGGCCAGGATAACCTTGGTGTTACCTGCTTTGACTGCCTTGAGGGCCGATAAGGATTTTCCGGATACGGAGACCGCGGTGGAATCCAGGGAGGTCAAGCCATAGGATTTGTCGGTGGCATTGGCGGGAAGGATGGCGACCTCGGGAGAAAGGGTGTCGCCCACCTTGAGGGCGAGATCCTTGGTTTGCAAACTTGTCACGCGGACCGCGACCACGGTGACCAGAAAGGTCGTGGAGACACGCGCATCGGCCGTGGCGACGGTAACCTTGGCGGTACCGGCGGCCAGGCCTTTCAGGCTGTCATTGGCTACCAGCACGATGGCGGGATTCTCGCTCGTCAGGAAGACGCGCTTGTCTCCGGCATCGGCGGGAGTAAGGATCAGAGCCGGGGCCCGGATCTCGCCCACGCTCAGGGTCAGGGGCGCCGCGTCGATGCGCGAAAGCAGGAGGACGGAAGGGATCTTATCCTCGGCCGCAAAGTTCTCATAGGTATGCTGTTTCCGATAGATGATATTGCCGATGGAATCGAAACCCGTCACCATCACGGAGAAGTCCTTCTGGACCTGGCCCGACAATTCCAGCTTCACCTCGGTGACGCCCTTGGGCGTCTCAATCACCTTGACCTGGACCGGTTTGGTGGTATCGTCGGGACCCGGGGGCTTGCCGTTGAAGATCTCGATGCGCACGCTGTCTAATACGCCCACCTTGTTCGAATCCAATTTGAAGGCCAGGACATAGACATCGCCCGCATCGCTGCTATGGCAGGATACGAAAGGCAGGACGAGGAACATCGCCCCGAACAGGGCCAATAGCAAGGCAGGCAGACCGAATCCGAATCGGTTGTCAGCGGATCGTATCATTGATGGTATGGACATGCGCATCCGGTTGTTGATTGATGAGGACCAGGCTGGTGGCTATGGCTGCGGCCGCGACGCCGCCACCGGCATACCACATCCAGGCCGGAACGGGACGGCTCGCTGGCGCCACCTTCGCCGCAGGGACCGGAGTCGCCGCAGGCGCAGGCGTGGCCAAGGCGGTGGCGGGCGCGGAGGCTTCCGTGACGGGGACGGGGACCGGTTTGAGGCCGCGGACCGCGAGGGAATCTTCGCGGGCTTTGCCGAACCGGGCCCGAACCTTGTCGAAAATGGATTCCACGGAATCGCCCACGCCCAAGGCGGAGAGATCCTCCCTGGGATCGAGCTTGAGCATTTGGTAGAGGAAGGACTCGGCCTTGCGCCGGGTATTCTCGTTCGCGCCATAGATGACGCCCAGGAACTTGTAGATGAAAACCGAATCCTCGCGATCCCGCAACTGCCGCTCCCGGCGGATGTTTTCGAGCAAGGCGACCAGAGTCTCGAACTCGCCGCCCATATAGAGGGAAAGGATTTCATTGCGGTCCAAAGGCTTCTGGGAGACGGCGGCTTTCGCCGAACTCCTGGCTTTACTGGAGGTCGGGACTGCGGCTTTCGCGGAAGGTGATTTCGGAGCAGCGGAGGTGGCTGGAACCGTGGAGGTAGCGGGGGCCGGGGCGGAGGCGGCAGGGACCGGAGCGGCAGCGGGAGCTGGAGCTGGAGCGCCATGGCTATCGAGTAGGGAGAGGATCAGGATCCCGGCTATGGGGATACCGGTCTTCCCGACCAAGCGCGTAAAGCAGGCCAGGTATGGGTATAGTCTCTTCACGCTGTCCCCATGGTCATCACCCGCCCTGAAATTCCATCGCCTGCGCGGAAAAATATAGCACCATACCCGCTTGGTTCGCGATTGGAAATGGGGGGGCGCGCGGTAAAAAACTCACCCCCCAATAAAACCACCCAATAAAAAGGGGGCTGGGAGCCCCTTGTAAAAGTTATGGTGGAAAGTTGACTCCGGCGAGTCCCGGATTAACAGCGGTTCAGAGCATTTCAAAAAGCCCGGCCGCGCCCATGCCGCCGCCGATGCACATGGTTACGATGCCGTATTTGCCTCCGCGACGCTTCAATTCATTCAGAAGCGAAACGGTAAGCTTGGTTCCCGTGCAACCGAGCGGATGCCCCAAGGCGATGGCTCCCCCGTTGACGTTCACCTTTTCCTCCGGGATTTTCAAGGCCCGCAGCACGGCCAGGGACTGGGCGGCGAAGGCTTCGTTCAATTCGAATAGATCGATCTGATCCAGCTTTAGCCCGGCCATCTTGAGAACGGCGGGAATGGCCTCGGCCGGTCCGATGCCCATGATTTCCGGGGGGACACCCACTACGGCATACTTGACCAAACGCGCGATGGGCTTGAGGCCATGCGCTTCCGCATACTTGCGCGACGTCAAGAGCGTCATGGCGGCGCCGTCGCTGACCTGGGAGCTGTTGCCGGCGGTCACGGTGCCATTGGTCTTGAAGGCCGCCTTGAGCGCGCCCAAGGCTTCCACGCTGGTATCCGCGCGCGGGCCTTCATCCACGGCCAGGGTGCGTTCGATCTGCTTTTCCTTGCGATGCGAATCGAGCTGGGTTTCGGTCCAGGTGACGGGCACGATCTCATCCTTGAATTTCCCGGCCGCGATGGCGGCTATGGCCTTCTGATGCGAGCGATAGGAGAAGGCGTCCTGCTCGTCGCGCTTGATGCCGTATTTTTCCGCGACGCGTTCGGCGGTGAGGCCCATGGTCATATAGGATTCCGGGCGCTTGTCGACGAGCTCGGCATTGGGGGCGATCTTATGGCCGCCCATCGGGATCATGGACATGCTTTCCAGTCCGCCGGCCAGCATCGCCTGCGCGTCGCCGAGATTGATGCGATCCGAAGCCAGGCTGATGGATTGCAGCCCGGATGAGCAATAGCGGTTGACGGTCATGCCCGGGACGATGTCGGGAAGGCCGGCCATCAAGCCCACCATGCGGGCCACGTTCATGCCCTGCTCGGCTTCCGGCATCGCGCAGCCGAGAATCAAATCGCCGATGTCTTCCGC
>DAINDC010000405.1:0-551 GCA_036732085.1 Fibrobacterota bacterium
GGCCATGTCCCTGGGGCGCGATATACACGTCATGCGAAGGCGCATAGACATGCCGGGAAGGCGCGTAGAGCACCCGCTCGGGCCGGCGATAGACGACCACCTCCGGACGATCGCAAGGAGGCTGGACGTAGACCCTGCGGACCACTTCCCCCCGATCGCACCGGACCGGCTCCTCGTACCGATGGATGATGACCACCTTCTCACGACGATCGCAATGGCGGCGATGCTCGATGACGACATGATCGGGTTCGACCCTGTCCTCAACATACCCATCGTCGTCACGGTCCCGATCGTAATCCCGATCGCGATCCCAATCCCGATCGTCGTCCGGATACGTGTGGGTTACCTCCTCGACGACGACGTGCCGCGGCTCGTCATCCCAGGTTTTTCCAAGCGTGATCTGGGCGTTGGGAAACCCCAGGCTGATCTCCGCATGGCCATAGGACGATCCGTCGTGGTCCGCCTTCGCCTGTCCGGGCAGGATCAGCAAAAGCCCGATGCCGGCAACGATTCCCAACGGTATCGTCGGGATCCGGGCCGGCCCGGATTTT
>DAINDC010000405.1:561-4836 GCA_036732085.1 Fibrobacterota bacterium
CGCCCGCCCCGGGCGCGAGGGTGATGGTGTGAATAGACATACTTGACCTCCTTTCGCTGGTGGATATGTCCACCCACCATGAAATCAAGAATCGCGCCAAAACAAAAACCGCGAAACCCAAAGGATTTCGCGGCAACTAGGGCGAAAAGACCACGGAGATATGTACACGGGATTTACAGTGTAAAGCGGACGGAGTCTTTCAGAGCGGGGCGGAAAATTTAATCGAACAACCCAAGTCCAAGATTTTTTCCATCGGTGGCGCTCCCATAAAGAAGTTGGTCAAAATTCCTGTCGCACAAGAGTAAGGCTACGCCGGATCTTTACTCTTCGCCGTCCCTGCGGTCGAATGCCGCCGTTCGCCGGGTCGGGCGGCCCTGGCTGGTGGAAATCAGGCGCAGGCGAACGACCCGCCCCGAGCGGGTCGCTTGTAAGCAGGTAGGCAGACCTGGGCAAAGGCCGAGCCGTCGCAGTAAAATCGGAGGGGATTCCGCGTTGGCGAGGCCGTGCGATAGACCGCATTCACGGACCAGTCCGCCGAACATTAGCCCACCAAGTAAAGAAGCTTATTCGCCGGAGCCGTCTCCACCAGCCAGGGCCGCCGGACCCGGCGACCCGCCGAACTCCACCTCATGGATGAATAATTTTCCTGCGCAGTCTTAAATCGTCCCGTCCTTAGCCGCCTTCTTCAACTTATCGTTGGCCCAGATCGCGATCTCCACGCGCCGATTCGCCTGCCGGCCGGCCGCGGTGCCGTTGTCGGCCACGGGATTCTTTTCGCCCATTCCGGATTGGGTAATCCGCTTGTTGGCCACGCCGTCGCCCACGATATAATGCGATACGGAGCCTGCGCGCTCCTCGGAGAGTTTCTGGTTATGCGCATCCGATCCGGTCGAATCGGTATTGCCCTGCACCATGATTTCCGTGTCCTTGTACTTGTTCAGGGTCTTGGCCAGGTTGGCCAGGTTGGTCTGCGCTTCCGATCGAAGCTTATCCGAATTCACGTCGAAGAGGATGCCGGAGTTGAAGGTGATCTTGATGCCTTCGCCCACGCGCTCCACCTTCGCGTCCTTGAGATCGCGCTGCAATTCCTCCGCCTGCTTGTCCATATAATGGCCGATGGATGCGCCCGCGGCCCCGCCCAAGGCCGCTCCGATGATGGCTCCCGCCGCGGTATTCCCATAGGCATGTCCGATGAGCCCTCCCAGGACCCCGCCTGCTCCCGCGCCCATGAGGCCGCCCTTGCCCGCGCGGTTCATATCCGCGCAGCCCATCATCATTGTCGCTGCCAGGGCCAGTGCGGCCGAATGTTTCATAATGTTTTGCATACTTGCTCCTAATGAGATCGCGGTTACTTCCAGGGATCTAAATAATTGGCGGGCGGGAGGAAAATCGATCTTCCATGAAAAACGGGACTACTTGGCATGGTCGCGCAGGAGTAGCAGATTGGCGGCCAGGATGAGCCCGCCGCCCATCGCCAGCCGCAGAGAAAAAATCTCGTTCGCGTAGACGGCCCCGGTGCGGATTAACAATGCGGGCAAAAACAAAGCCCCCACGGCCGCCATAATCGGTTCAAAGCAATATATGAATCCCGCCGTGACGGGCCCCACTTGGCTTTGGAAGCGGTTCATGATGAGGAAAGGCAAGGCCGTTCCGAAAAGGGATAGGAAGGCGGTCAGCCAACCCGCGCGCGGGGAACCATGCGTGGCGATGAAAACGCCTAGCCCGTTTGGAAGGCAGGCTAGCGCCAGGAAACAGAATAAGGCGACGGTCGCGCAAAGCGCCCAAGTGACCCGCACGGGTTGGTAAGTTCCCGGCCGCAAACGATCCACCCAGATGATTTGCAGGGAAAAAAGCGCGGCGGCCCCAAGGCTTTCCCATTCGCCCCGACCCAGCGAGACATTGCGGGGATCGAGACCGGTCAAGGCGGCCATGCCGGCCAGGACGAGCAGGCAGCAAAGGGCGAGGATCAGAGTCATCTTGCGCTTGCCGGCGAGCCAAAGGAAAAGCGGGATGAGTACGCAATATAGGGCGATGAGGAACCCGGCCGTGGAGGCGCTCGTATAGTTGAGGCCATCCACTTGCAGGCACATGCTGACCGCGGTGATGAGTCCCAGCACGATTCCATTCAGCCATTCGCTACGCAGCAATCGGAAAGGCGAGACGCGGGCGAACAGCGCGATGAACAGGGCGGCCCCTCCGAAACGCATGCCCAAGGAGGCCGCGGAACTGGTGAGGGTGCCGGCCTGCGGAGCCAGGATGGTCTGTTCGGTGCCCAGAGCTTTCATGATCGGGATACTTACTCCCCAAAAAAAGGAAGCCAAAAACAAAAAGAGGGAAGAATAGGGACTCACGAGGAAAATATATGAATTTCAGAAAACGCCATGCTGGCTGCGATGATACGACACGCTGACGGCGATATTACTTGAGGTTGGAGTTCGGCGCTTCGCGCCCTTTATTCGCGGCCCTTATAGTTAGCTTTACAGCCGCTTTAAAGCGGAGGCTTTTTCACGAGGGAGGCTGGAGGGTCGCATGGTATCGCATGTCTTTTCTCGGTTAGTCGGTTTTGGTTTAGCACTGGCGGCCGCAGGGTCCCTCCAAGCCCAAACGTATTACTGGAATCCCAATCCCGCCCTGCTGACTAGCGGCAGCGGCGAGGCCCAGAGGGCTTTCAATTGGAGCGCCAACCAGGATGGATCCGGCGCTTGGCCCAAATCCAATCGTGATGACGATTTCTCCTCCGGTACCTTAGGCACGGCTTGGAAGTTCATCGATTCCACCAAGGATGCGACGGGTCACCCGGGCAAGGCCACCCTTACCGGCAACGCCCTCAACCTTACGGGCCGGGGCGTGGATCTCTGGCGTGCCGATCATGGCATCACCGCGGTCTACCGATCCGATATCATCGGTAACTTCGATGTTTCGGTGCAAGTCGCGGCCCAGACGGGCACCAACGCTTGGATGAAGACCGGTATCGTGGTCTGGAACGATTTCCGGAATATAACTCTGGGCGGGGCCTTCGCCGTCTTCGGTACCCGGAATCGCGGCTTCAAGGTGCAGTACGACTCAGCCGCAACCCTTGGGGATTTCGATGCGCCGCAAGGTGATGGATTGCCGCCCCTGACTCCAACCGGTCCTTATTGGCTTCGGGCGGTCAAGAACGGAAATACCTTCACCGGCTATTATAAGGTCAACCTCGCGGATCCCTGGACCCTGATTCAGTCCTGCGTGTCCTTGGGCACCACCAATGCCAATTCGCAAATCGGCCTGTTCGTCACTTCCCATGACGTGAGCGGCGATGCCAGCGCCACCTTCGACGACTTCCTGGGCGGCGGAGACATCCAACCCGCGACTCTCGATTTGAATTTCGCCGGAACCACGGGGGCCGCCGTGGATGCGCGTCTTACGGGCGCGCTCGCAGCCCACAGCGTGGACTTCACCGGCTATAGCGGCGCTTTTTCCTTCCTGGCCAATACCCTGACCGTTTCCGGCAATGCCAATTTCGGCGCGACCGCGACCGTCAATGCGGGAACCGGAACCTTGGCGTTGAACGGAAGCAGCGGGATCCAACAGCTGACGCCGGGTCCCGGCCAGGTCTTACCGGCCATCAACAAGAGCGGCAATGGCACCCTCCAGCTCGGCGGCGCACTTTCGGCGGCATCCCTCACCCAATCCGCCGGCGCCCTGAATTTCAATGGCGCCAATCTCAATCTCACGGGTAACCTGCAAGTGACCAATGGAACGCCGACGACATTCAGCGGCCTGGACGGGCGGACCTTGGTGGTGGGAGGGAGCGCGTCTTTCGCGGGTTCGGCGGGCAGCTTGTTGAATATGAATCCCGCGGGAACCTGGACCATCCAGGCCACGGGAAAATTGACGGCCGATTATGCCACCATCGGCAGGAGCTCGGCCACGGGCTCGGTGGGCAATACGACGCCTACCTGCGAAGATGGACTTGGAAATACCAAATGGATTTTTGGAAGCATCGCTCCGCCCGTCATCACGCGGCAGACACCGGATACCGCCGTCCTGGTGGGACAGAAAGCGGTCTTTTCCGTGCATCCATCCGGACCGGGCAGTCTTCTCGTCAAGTGGCGCAAGCTGGGAAATACGGCGGTCTTGTCCAATGACACTCTCTATGCAATCGCCGCCGCGGCCCTCTCCGATAATGGCGCCCGGTACCAATGCATGGTCAGCAACGACTATGATAGCGTCACCGCCACCATCACCTTGACGGTCAACGAGCCGGCCACGGTCAGCCATGCCACGGCGGATACC
>DAINDC010000406.1:0-4833 GCA_036732085.1 Fibrobacterota bacterium
ATGTTCGCTTCGATAGCGTTGCAACGCACCCAAATAGTCGGCGTATCCCATCTCGATTCGCAACCGATCGAAAATGTCCCAATAGCGCCGGGCGTTTTCCGCGCCGACCTCGTGCTCAAGATGCTGCTTGAGATCATGAATGACATGATCGTTGTCCAGCAAGGTGTTGTCGACGTCGAACAGGAAGGCCACCTCGCTGCGAGTCGGGCTTGGCGAAGCACGGCTTTGAATTTCTTCCGGGAAGGATGGATTCATGGCTTATCCTGGGTAAAAGTTTTTGCCCACAATCGGGATCCGCCCCGAAAGGCGTTGGTGTTTTTTCCCAAGCGGGCAAAGGAGGGAAGCTTCTTCAGCAGTCTGGCGTTCCCGCCGCCGATAACGACATAATCCGCCTCCAAGGCGGCCGCGAGCCTTTTGATGACGTCGTTCACGTGGCCGCGCCATTTCTTCTTTCCCAGCCGCTTGAGACCGGCAAGCCCGATATAATCTTCGTAGGTACGGCCTTTTTTATACGGCAGATGCGCCAGTTCCATCGGCTCGAGTTTTCCATCCACGATCATCGCCGACCCCAATCCGGTGCCCAAGCCCAGAAAAAGCATGCGCTTCCCGGAGTAACTCCCCATTGCTTGCATCGCCGCATCGTTGATGATTTTAATCGGGCGACCAAATGCTTTTTTGAAATCGAAACCGACCCATCCCTCTGCGAGATTATGCGGCTCGCAGGCGATGTGCCCGTGCAAGACCGCACCCGGGTAGCCGATCGTGACGGCATCATAACGCCACCCCGTGGTGAGCTTGCGGACAGCAACGACCATTTTCCTCGCCGTCATTTTCTTGCCGGAAGGAATTTCCAAACGGGATTTACGGCCCGTCAGGTGCATTTTGATGTGCGTGCCCCCTACGTCGATGACGAGGATTTTCATTCGCCTGTACTCCCCTGGCGGTCATTGTCCGGGAAAAACTTCATCGCGGTTTTTGGCCCCCAACTGCCGGCGGCATAATTCGGGAAGTTGCGGGCTGGATTTTTTGTCCACGCGTCAAGGATGGGTATCAGGATTTGCCAAGCCGCTTCGATCTGGTCGGCACGCATGAACAGCGTCGCATCGTTTTCCATTACGTCCCAAAGCAAGGTCTCGTAGGCGTCCGGATAGGGCTTCGCAAAACTTTCTTGATAATTGAAATGCATCCTCACCGGTCTCAAGCGCATGTCCGGCCCCGGGTATTTCGCCTGAAAACCAAGTACGATCGATTCCTGGGGTTGGATGCACATGATGAGCCGGGATGGGCGCCAGTCCTGGGCAGTCTCGCGGGGAAAGGGCTGGTGCGGCACGTTGCGAAATTGAATCGTGATTTCCGACACCTGCCGAGGAAGGCATTTTCCGGTGCGAAGATAAAAGGGTACCCCCTGCCACCGCCAGTTGTCGATGAACAATTTTAAGGCTACGAACGTTTCGGTTTTTGAATGCGGCGAAACATTTTCTTCCTGACGATACCCGCGCGCCTTTTTACCCCCGATCGCTCCTTGTCCGTATTGCCCGCGCACCGCATATTGTGATACATCGGCAGGCGGAACCGGGCGCACCGCGTGGAGGACATCCAATTTTTTGTTGCGGACCTCGTCGGCCAGGAAGGAAACCATGGGTTCCATAGCCACGAGGCAGAGCAACTGCATCATGTGGTTCTGCACCATGTCGCGGAGCGCCCCAGCGTGCTCGTAATAGCCTCCGCGATGCCCGATGCCGACGGTTTCAGCCACGGTAATCGACACGTTATCAATGTAACGACGGTTCCATATGGGTTCGAAGAGAGAATTGGCGAAACGGAAAGCGAGGATGTTTCGGACGGTTTCCTTGCCGAGGTAATGATCGATGCGAAAAATCTGCGTTTCGTGAAAGCTCTCCGTAAGCGTTCGATTCAGTTCGCGCGCGGAACCGATGTCATGCCCGAAGGGCTTTTCCACCACAATGCGGCTGTGGGCGCGATCCAGGTTAAGACCGGCTCCGGCCAGCAGGCCGGGTATCACCCCGAACATCATCGGCGGCGTGGCCATGTGGAAAATGCGGACGGTTTTGACCCTCCATTTTCTATCCAATGCCGTGCATTTTAAAGCCAAATTTGCATAGGTCTCCGGTTCCTTGAAATCCCCCTGCAGATAGGTGATGTGCCGGGCGAAATTTTTCCAATCCGCGCTTTTCGACTTTTCCCGGCGTGCAAATTTTTTGACACCATCGAACAAGCGCGCGTGCAGCGCCTCATCCCGCATGGGGGTCCTGTCCACGGCGATGATCGCAAATCGCGTAGGCATTCTCCCGTCGCGGTGCAGATCGAAAAGGGAGGGGAAAAGCTTGCGCCAGGCTAAGTCTCCGGCCCCGCCGAAAATCACGATAATGGTCGGGACACTATCCATCTCGACTCAGTCAATCGTCCATTGAGTGTGGAAGACACCTTTCTTATCGATGCGTTCATAAGAATGGGCGCCGAAGTAATCGCGCTGGGCCTGGATTAAATTCGCCGGCAGCCAAGCGCTGCGGTAACTATCCAGATAGGCAAGCGAAACCATCAGGCCCGGCGCGGGAACGCCTAGTGCGCTCGCGGTGCAGACCACTTTGCGTAGGTTTTCCTGATGGGCCATAATCTTTTTCGCGAGGTTGGGATCGAGAAGCAAGTTGGGCAAGCTCCCTCTGGCCCGAAATGCGGCGCGAACATCTTCCAGCAATGCGGAGCGGATAATGCAACCGCCCCGCCAGATGCGGGCGATGGCTTCCAAGTCCAGCTGATAACCGTATCGGACCGAAGCCTCCGTTAGCAAAGCCATGCCCTGCGCGTAGGTGATGATCATTCCCACGTAGAGCGCGCTCCGCAATTGGCCAAGGAATGTCGCACGCTCCCCCTCATACCGTCCGATCGGCGATTGCATGAGGCGCCCGGCCTGCTCGCGTTCCTTTTCCATTCCGGACAGATTCCGCATCGCTACCGCCACGTCGATGGTGGGAACGGGGATTTGCAATTCCATGGCATCCTGGGAAGCCCACATCCCCGTGCCTTTCTGCTTGGCCTCATCGAGAATCACGTCGATGAGCCGCTTGCCCGTCTGCTCATCGGTTTGGCGGAAAATACGAGCCGTGATTTCCAGCAGGAAGGCATTGAGCTCCTCGCGATTCCATCGGTCGTAAACATCGTGTAACTCGTCATCCGTCAACCCTAGCCCGCGTTTCATCAGGTCGTAGGTCTCGGCGATCAAGCGCATCAATCCATATTCGATGCCGTTGTGGACCATCTTGACGTAATGACCGGCCGCTCCTGGTCCCAGCCAAGTGACGCAGGGCTCGCCGTCCACGCGCGCCGCCACCGCTTCGAAGATTAGGCGCACCCGCTCGTAGGCTTCCCGCGGGCCTCCGGGCATGATACTCGGGCCATGACGGGCGCCTTCCTCCCCACCGGATATGCCGACGCCGAGAAACTGAATTCCGCGATCCGCCAAAATCCGCGCGCGAGGCTCCAGATCGCGGAAGTTGGAATTGCCGCCGTCGATGATCAGATCGCCACGTTCCAGGCAAGGGAGCAGATCCTGAATCACGGCATCCACGGGCGATCCGGCCGGCACGAGAAGCATCACGGCGCGCGGCGTCCGAAGCATGCCGATGAAATCCTTAAGACTTTCCGTAGCGTGGATGTTACCTTGCCCGCCCCTGGCTTCAAGCTGCAACGCCGCGACTTTGGCGGCATCTTTATCGTAACCGGCGACGGAATGGCCGTGATCCGCCATGTTCAGCACAAGATTGCGACCCATTACTCCCAGACCAACCATGCCGATCTCGTATCCTTGCGCATTCACGGATCGCTCCATTTCCAATCGCGAACTTCCGGCAGGTCCTCGAAATTCGCACGGATATAGGTTTGATGTTGGACCAGCATCTCGTTGCACCAGTCCAGGAACGGGCCGGCCTGAGAGGAACGGGTGCGTCGTACTGCTTCCATGCAAATGTGGAAACGGCTCATTTCGTTGCGGACCACCATATCGAAAGGCGTGGTCGTGGTTCCTTCTTCCTGGAAACCGCGCACATGGAATCGTTCGGCATGCGTCCGGCCGTGCAGCAATTGATGCACCGCGCGCTGATAACCGTGGAATCCGAAAATAACTGGCTTATCGACGGTGAAGAGTTCGATGAATTTATCTTCCTCCAAGCCGTGCGGATGGATGAAGCGAGGGAAGAGGCACATGAGATCCACGATGTTCACCACGCGGATTTTCAGGCTCGGCACATGCTTGCGAAGTAGCCAGGATGCCGCCACCACCTCCAACGTCGGCGTGTCTCCGGCCGCGGCCAGCACGACATCCGGTTCGCCGTTCGCCTCGCTGCCCGCCCAAGCCCAGGCGGATGCGCCCACAGCGCAGTGCCGCACGGCTGCCTCCATGTCGAGCCATTGCAATTCCGGCTGTTTGTCTATGACGATGAGGTTGACGTAGTTGCGGCTGCGGAAACAATGGTCAGCCATGGACAACAAACAGTTGGCATCCGGCGGCAAGTAGATGCGCGCGACCTTCCCTTTCATGGCCAGGACGGTATCGATGAGGCCGGGCCCCTGGTGGCTGAAACCATTATGATCGTTGCGCCAACAGGTCGAGGTCAAAAGGAGATTCAGCGAAGGCACGGGTTTGCGCCAGGGAAGCCTGATGGCTTCCTCCAACCATTTCGTGTGCTGGACGACCATCGATGTCGTGACCATGGCGAAGGCCTCGTAGGTGACGAAAAGGCCGTGCCGTCCGGTCAGAACATATCCCTCCAGCCATCCCTGGCAGAGATGTTCGCTGAGCACTTCCATCACCCGTCC
>DAINDC010000407.1:0-4814 GCA_036732085.1 Fibrobacterota bacterium
CTTCTCGGTTGGCGCCGTGTTCTACTACATGCTGGTGGGTGTTGCGCCTTTCATGACGGAAACCCTCCCGGACCTCTATCGTCAGATTGTGGACGCACCCCACCGCTCCCTTACTGAAATCAAGCCTGGCCTGGATAGAACCTTGGTTCGCCTTGTGGATATGCTTTTGGAAAAGGACCCCACAAAACGCGGTGACGGACCCGCTGCCATTGCCTTTCAGCTCAAAAAATTCCTGATGAAGAAAAAGGTGATCGCCCCGGCGGATAGGATCCGGGATTATGTCCGGGAGTTGAACGCTGCGGGCGTTCGAACCACATCCAACTTGGATCCGGCACAGGTTCGGCAATGGATGGGCAGTTTGGATCTTGGAAAACGTCCAGCCCATGCCAAAGGCCGTTGGATAGCCGCCGTGATCTCGGTTTTAATCCTGGTTTTGAGTTCAATTACAGGCTGGGTCTATTTCCGGCCTGAACCAAAGCGGTTGAACGCTGTCCGCCCAACCGTTCCATCAATGGAATCGGAGTCAAAACCCTCTATCGCTCAACCCCAAATCGCCCCCCAATTGGTCCTATCACCGATAGGGACGCAGAGACCGCAACCCTTGAGCACGGTGACAGAGAGTAGGAATGCCCATAAAAATTTCCTGCCCGAGACTACAAATCAGGTTTTGGGGACGTCCAAATCCGTCACCCCGGAATTTTCCGAGTCGAACGGGACGGCCCAATTAACCGTGCTCTCCGTGCCGCCTTTCGCGGAGGTATTCCTGGACGGGTACTCACTTGGAAGGACTCCGTTGGAAGGTAAAACATACCCTTCTGGAAGGTATCGTCTAACGCTCAAATCGAAATACTGTTCCGGGGTGGATACAACGGTCACTATTCAGCCTGGACCTCAATCCTTCAAATTTGTTCTCATGCAAAATCCGGAAGATGAGGGCTCAAAATGAGCCCCGTCATCACTAAAATGAACCGGATTCATGGGCATGCCCCGCGAATTTTTGAGGGCCTGTACAGATTGGGCGTATTTCCCGCCTGGATGCGTCTACTATCACATCGAAGCGGCAGATGGCATTACCTACTTTTTGCAAGCAACGGTAAGAAATTGGATCCATCCATTGGGAGCAAACCCCGTGAACTTTGAACCCCAGCAATCCGAGGAAACGGCCGTCCCGCGGATGCTCAGCGCGTTCAAGGAAAAACGAGATGGCATTTATGAATCCGTCAAAAGAAGCATCCCACGCTACGGCTTCGAGCCCTGGTTCGGCGAGCTTACGGAGCTGGAACCTCTTCCCTCGGAGAAGTGGGAAATCACAAAAGTGAAATCGAAAGTAACCGGCGTGGCCTGGTTTTCAATCCAATCGGAAAAGCACAAGGGCAATATCCGCATTACGTGGGAGCGATACCCGAACGGGGCTTGCTTCGCGCAAATCATCGACTACGCCCTCACCGAATGGAAGGCGGGTCAGGACGGGTATTACCGAATCAAGAAAAACTCCGAAACCGAATTTGAACTCATCATGGGCGTGAAGCGGAAAAAGTTCATTCGGGAGGCACGGCCCTTGATCAATGGGTCCACGGGCTACGCCTACAAGAGCGGGGAATGCATCAAAGGATGCAGGATGACGCGCCAGAAGCAATGGATCCGTCGAGATCAAGTTGACGGATGAGCGAAAACCCCTTTCAAGGTCCCGGCGACAAGGACTTGAAGAAAATAATGGGGCCCGATCCAAAGCAGCCGGATCCCAAGAAATCGGATCCGAAACCGAAATCCTCGGATGAATCGCTTGTCAACGGGAAGGGCGGCGGCGGCCTTAGCGCGGACGCGCAGCAAACCCTGGAGGACAGGAAAAAATCAAATCTACCGCCGGAGCCCCCGCCGGAAACGTATGACTTCCCCACGATTGAAAAGCCGAAACCCGAAGACCCGGCGAAAGCCGATACCGCCGTTCTCTCCGATGCGAAGTGGAACGAACCCGACACGCTTTTCCATCAGGAAGCGGAAGTGTCCGTGAAGCTGTCCCTACCGAAGGGGAAAGAGCACCTCACCAAGGTCCAGGTGGAACTCCTCGCCAAAACCCCCTCCGGTCCCGAGTCCATTTCCAAGGGGGAGGACTGGGCCCAAGCGGACGGAACCGCCGTGGTGAACGTGCCGGTGTACAAGCCCAAGGGTTACGTGGACGGGCCAGTGGAATATTTCTTCCGCGTCATGCACTCACTGGCCAAAATGCTGAGCACGGAAAAGGAGCCCCGAGAAGTGTCGGAGATGGCGCTGAAATCGGCGGACCACATCCTCATTCCCGGCAACTCGTTCGAAAAGGATTCCAGCTTCATCGGCCCCAAGGGAACGCAAGGGCTCAAGCCGTTGGAGACCCGGTTCAAAGAGTGGGAACAGAAGTTTCCGAAGAAAGCGCAGATAGCCGTCTACGGCCACACGGATAAAGACGAGAAGGACGCAAAGGGACTGAGCGAGCGGCGGGCGCAAAGCGCGTTCGCCTTCATCACCAATGACGCGGCGGCCTGGGATAACCTGTACCGGGCGGAAAAGTGGGGATTGAAAGCCCTGCAAATCCTCCTCAAGGACCTGGGCCACTACCACGGAACGCCGGACGGCGAGGATGGGCCGAATACGCAAGCGGCGTTCAAGGCGTTTCAGAAAAGCGCGGGGCTTCCCGAATCCGGGAGAGAGGATTCCACTACGCGCAAGGTGCTATTCGGCGCCTACATGAAGGGCAAGCACGATATCCAGATCGACGCCTCGCGGTTTTGCCAAGTGGCCGGGAACCCCTGGATGGGGTGCGCGGCGAACAACCAGGCCAGAGAGAGCGATGGGGCCGCGCCGGAAAACCGCCGCGTGGCTTTTATCCTCATCAACCCGAACAAACATTTTCCGGTTAACTTTCCTTGCCAGAATGGAAGCGAAGCCGCATGTCAGGGCCAATGCAAGAAGGTGGAGAAGAGATCCACGCCTGGGACCAAATGCCTGTTCTATGATGAATTGGTAAGAGAAAAAACACAAGAGCCTGTCGTCGAAAATGCCGCTGACGAAAATGCACATGCCACCGCCGATAGAATCAGCTTTGAAGGCTTTGGGGGTAGAGGCTACGTGATAAAGGACTTCAAGAAATTTGCCGGCGGCGCAATCCAATTGAACCCGGAAAAAATCATTCCCGGGGGAGAGGCCCTACCCGAAGGATTCAACAACCAGTGCGTATCTTTTGTCAGGTATTTTGGTTTGCCACAGACTTCCAGTTGGAAAAAAGGACCAAGAGTCTGCGATTTTAAACCCGGTGAATTGCCGGAAGGAACAGTGGTAGCAACGCTACGGGACGGGAAATTCTACAGCGATACTTCCGGCAGATCGCATGTCGGTATTTATCTGAGCCACGAAGAATACCAAGGATATTTGGATTCACCGAATGCCAAAAGTGGCGTTTGGCTGATGGATCAATATTTTGGAGCGCGTATTGACCGTAGACAAAAAAAGTATATCACGAACGCGGATGAAGAAAAGATCGGTTCTCCGGCGAAAAAGGCTTGGATCGACCCAGAAGGTAATCAGCACGAGAATAGGGTCAAATGGGTAGACGACGGAGAAGAATATTTTGTTGTATTGACTGATCAATAGTTCACAGCGACTCAAGGGGCATATCAAATGAAATATTCTCGATTGATTTTGACGTTTACCTGCGCATTGTCGATTTCCTGCAAAGCCTCCGATACTCCTTTGAAGAAAGATGAAGTTCGCTGTCCCGCATCGGTAGCGAAAGGCCAAAGCATACCTTCGGGATCGATTTTGATAGGTGCGCTTCCAGGATCCAAGAAGAAGCTCCTTTCAGCCGGCTTAATC
Organism: Fibrobacterota bacterium; assembly: GCA_036732085.1. Taxonomy (GTDB): domain Bacteria; phylum Fibrobacterota; class Fibrobacteria; order UBA11236; family UBA11236; genus Chersky-265. Next base: position 3,847 of record DAINDC010000407.1, read on the forward strand.
ACCAAATCCGGTTCAAAACTTCAGGATCAAATATGGGATGAAGAAACCATATACTTCGAGGAGAGACCCGAGGGAACAGTTGCCGAACCCTACTTGGATACTTCCCTAAGCGACCCTTATTTAAAATGCTCGTATCCAGGAGCGGTCGACCCAATAAAGAAAGAATATTTCGACGTCCAACTTCTTATCCCCATTCGACCCCATACCGCCGGAGTATGCAAATTCAAAAGAAGTACGTTGGAAATGTCGGCAGCGTGCGAATATAAGCCTTAGAAATCCGAATTCCCCAAGTTTAGCAGCGACATTTTAACAAAGTGCCTCAAAAAAACTTCAACTAGCACGATTCGGACACTGGTTCATTAGATTTAAGGACGCTCATGCGTAAGACCGGTTTCTCAAAATCCATTGTGGTATTCACCCTTCTTTCATCCGAGGTATTCGCCGCCTTCGGCTTCAAGCTGGACGGCACCCTGGACAAAGAGGCGATCAGCCACGCCTATTTCGAAGGCGAGTTCTCCCGCATCCTCCCGCCCTTGGAAGCCTACCGGCAATCCTTCCCCGCTTCCGCCAGTAAGGACGATTCCATCTTCGTGTACAAGTATCTCAGCGTCATTTACGCCGCGAGCCCAACGACCCGCAACAAGGGCGAAAGCTGCATGGTGCAGCTCATCAAGATGAAGCCGGCCATCGAGCTGATTGACCTCTATATCAGCGATAATATCGCCGCCATTTTCAAGGACGTGAAGACAAACTATTTCCAGCAGCAGAAATACGTTAAGGAACACGACGTCCTCGGAAATGAAAAGCGGGAACCGGAACCAACGATCAAGGCTACGCCCCGCTCCTCGAAATGGATCTGGTGGACTTTGGGCGGCGTGGGCACGGCGGCCATCGCCACCACCGCCTATTTCGCGTTGAACAGCGACCACAAAACAGCGGGCCCAGCCGCGGAATTCAAACCCTAAGGC
>DAINDC010000408.1:0-4799 GCA_036732085.1 Fibrobacterota bacterium
GGTAAGAGGAGCGATCGTTAACGCGAATTGCTGCCGCTGCTGCCAGAGGGCTTTTGAAACCGTGTATTCCGTATACTCTGGATCACCCGGTGTAAAACCTGCTGGTGGCTGTGGCTCAGGGTCGGCAACAGCTTGAGGTTGCGCCGGTTGCGGAGCGACGGGCTGAAACGCCTGTGGCGCTTGGCCTCGGTGAGTTCCAGGCCTTCGAGGATGAGCTGGAGCATGACCGGCGTAAGCGCCTCTCCATCGGTGTGGTTTGCGAGGTGGAATCGACCGCGTTCCAGGCGTTTGTGATAGAGGCAGAACCCGGTGGTGTCCCAGCAAAGCACCTTGACCTTGTCGCGGGGCTTGTTGAAAAAGCAGAACAAATGGCCGGAAAGTGCATCCATGTGGAGACGATGCTCGACCAAGTCGGAAAGACCATCTATGCCTTTGCGCATATCCGTGGGCTCAAGGCACAGGAACACGCGGACCGACGCCGGCAGGCTCAGCATGGGGATTTCCTATCGACCAGGATAGCGATGGCCGTAGCCAGGTGCGAGACCGGAAACTCGAGTCTGGCACCGGAAGGCAGGTGGAGAGCGCATGGTCCGAGAGAATCCTGCGGAGGCTGGATATGCACCTCCTGGAATGGTGGTTGGGGCGGCTGCGCTTTGGGCTTCCGCAATTGGAGTCTCCAATACGCGAACAGGCTTGGGCTGATGGCGTACTTTTGACAGAACCCACCTGGGTTAGGTGACTTACGTGGTACTGATCCAGAAGGCTCTGGGCCTTGGAGGGGTTGAGCGTCTTTCTTGGCATGGTGTCCTCAGGTTAAACCCAAGAAGACTAGCCCCACATTTTTTCGCTGCGAAGAGGGACGCCGAGAACGGATACGGACAAACTTCCCAATTTGTTTGAAAACCTTTACCAAGCGGCCATCGGCTTAACGGCCTGAATTGCAAGCCCGCCGGGTTGCGGCCAGGCATCGAAGATCCACGAGGTTTTCGAGCTGGCGCCGGCGCGTTCGTGGAACCTGGCAAAACCCCATCCCAGCAACGCTCCCATCGCAGCCCCGGCCACCACATCTGAAGGGTAATGCTTGCCCGAAGTCACGCGCAAAACCGCGACACTGGAGGCTGCGGTCAGACTTCCAGCCCAGAGCCACCCGGTGTATTGAAAATCCGGATGCCACAGGGGATAAGCGATGGAGAGATAAACCGCCCCGACAAAAGCCCCCGACGAGTGTCCCGAATAGAAGCTGGTACTCGCTTCCCCCGCAGTTCTACTGATTTTCGAAGAACCGTTGAGAGTGTCCAAAATAAAGGGGCGTGGGTGCCATCTGAAGGCGCGGACGTTTAGATTGATCGCTGAAGACCAGGCTTGCGCCTCGGCCAGAATCAATCCATCCTCCAGCAGCGGAGTCCATTTTGTTTTGCCGCCCACCTTTTCCCATGCATCGGCGAAGAGCTCGGCGCCTCCCACTGCAACCAACAGCACATCGCTGACTGTTGATTCATACGGGTTATACCAGCCCACAGCGAAGCGATCCCAAGGAGGCAGATCCAACTTCTGCAGGTCGGGATTGTACAGAGGTAAGTTTGTCAAGCGGTAATATCCAATGTATCCACCGGCTATTCCCGACGTCATCAAAATCGTTTCACGAGGCCAGGAGAATTGAAACGGGGAGGGCGATTCCTGTCCGGATGTCATCCAGATGGTAGTGAGTAGGCAAAAAGTCGGCTTGATTATACAAGACTTCATAATCTGGAAAAGATAACGGTGCTTTCTCCCCGTCGTTTTTGGCTGCGTGATTCCAATATCCATGGTCTGACTCCTCCAAAGAGCTAAGAGCCTCAATTATAATGCCCTCTTCGCTGCAAATCCTCAAAATATAGGGAAAGAAACAATTTCTGTTCCGTCCTAACAGAATTAATTGCCGGAGAATTCGTCACGTTGCGGTCGTCAAGGTATACAAAATTTTCAAATCCTATACTCAGATCCTTGTAAACCTGTACTGTAACTCTGGGTTTAAAAATGCCGATTAAATTGTCCCCGGACTGTCCTTTAAAGGTTCGAAACGCGAACTGATAATAAATCAGTGAAGCTGTGGCATATTTGTCCCAATTAAGAGTGGTTTCAAATTTTCCTTCCACTCCATTGCAGAAATCATAATCCCTAAACTGAGACGAATCGGGGCCAAAATGGGTACTGTTTCCGGCAAAAGGGATTACTACAGCATGTACATTCGTGTAAAGATCAAATGCCTTGCTTATATGCAATTTGTAAAACGCTCCCCCGCCGAACCCAATGGCGCCTAATTCAAAGGTTTTGTTATCCCAGTAATCATAATACTGAAAGGCTCCCAACAGTAATGAATTTTCTCCATAGTCCATGTTTTTGCCGAATAAAATTCCATAGCCGCTTGCGTTGCTGAGGAATTTTCTTCCCACTCCGAAGTCGACTTCAGTTCGAAGTTTGAAAAAATCGAATGGCTTGCGCGGGATTATTTCAAAGGGATTTCCATAGTCTAACTGAATGTTGACCATTTCACTGTACGTACTCTGTCCACTGAAAGGAGAACTTCCAGCGTTTATCTTATGCATCCCTGCATACAAGGAAATATCAAGCGGTTCCTTCTGATACACTTCCTTGTTGGTTCTCCTGAAAGTTTCTCCCTGCACGATTCGGTTCAGCCCTCTCATCGGGTCGATTAACCCGGCCAACAGTTCACGCCACACTCTTTCAAATCCTCTGGTGCGGTCATCGAGAATATTTGAGCTTACCCGGTAAAATATTTCTCCGAGGAATGCGCCGTTAAGGGAGGTTTCAATCTGATCGTTAAAAGACGGACGCGTATTTTCCCCAAAATATTCGTACCCCAAACTGCCTGCAACCGAAAATAAAGACGATTGGTAATAATCATACCCGTTTGCTCTGCCTGCATTATAATCAAGCGACCCCATATAGGGATGGCCGACGAAATTAATGCCGAATCTGTCGCGATCCCATTCCCATCCTTTTTGCAGATTATATTTCCATGTTGAAGGTCCTATGTGCGCATAATCAAAGTCAAATAAATACCTGTCCACTGACCAGGTAAAAACATCAGCGCCCAAAACCTCGGAAGCGGGTTCCCACAAAGGGCGTTTCTTGTTGGGTTCCAACAAAGTGCGTTTCTTGTTGTATACCGTATCATCGTTGAGCAAATCACCGTATTTGTTTTGAACAGTGGTGTCAATGAGCGCACTTTTTTTCGGCTCATTCCCGGTTGTATCAGAAAGCAGTTTTACTTTTTCGGTTTTGATGTCCTTGAGCTGCTTTTCGGGTGGGCCTTTACCGGGTACTGATATCGAATCAGAAAGCGCCACTTTTTCGTTATCCTGCGGTGCTACTTCCCGTGAATAGGGAAAAACTGGGAACAAAAGAATAAAAAAGATGGGAGAGATATTCCTTTTTTCCCAAAGGAGGTAGTGGGTCAGTTTTACGCGGGAGCGGAGTGGTTCCAACATGCTTACAGAGTCAGGCGATAAAGAGGTTCATAGCCGTGGGGTGTAACCCTACCATGAACCGGACCTCATGCCAGGGGATGTACTTGCTGAGGAAGCGGACTTGGACTGGAATGAAGATGCGAAGGATTGGGCGGATTGAAAGGGGGAACGACCTTGCCGGGAGGGGTGCTGGCGAAGAGCGCCGAGGCCAGGACGGTTTTGAAGGTCATGCCCAGAATCTACATTTAAATCCCCGGCCGGTTCCGGGAACTATCCAAGTTTTCCCCTTTTTTTTCCGTTTTTCCACGGAATTTTTTCGATAGCTTCAATATCGGTTGCGGAGGATTGCGCATGTGCCATCGCTGAACATCATTCATTCCCAGGATCAACCATGAAATTCTCGCATCCCATTTCAGCCTATCTCGCCGGCGCAGTCCTATGCCTGACGCTCGCCCGCCCCCCGCAGGCGCAAATCCCCGCGCGTAATGAGGGAAATCAAAACCAATCCATTATTTCGCGAACGATTTCCTTTACAAACCATAAATAGGGGGGACTTATGCTATTTCCGAAACTGGATATTTTCAAAACAACGATCGTCGTATTGTTGATGACCGCAACTTCTCACCTGGCCTTCGGAGCTGCCGGAGATGGATCGCCCGGCGATACGAACATCAAATATTTTGGCCGGTGGAACAGCAGCAACGCATCTGCCTTTCACGGCTACTGGGGAGGCGCGTATCTAAAGACAAATTTCGCGGAAACGACAAAATGAAGAACCCCGCGGCAAGCCACGGGGTATCGAATACCAATTCAGGAATCGAATAACGAAAGCTGCTCATCCCTATGCAACTGCTTGTATTCCTTAGCCCGGCCTTGATTCTGCACGTAAGCCCTTATGGATTCTTCGTTGCCTCTCTGGCCCACCGTGTTTATAAAATATCCGTTTGTCCAAAATTCTCCGCCCCAAAGCTGCTTCTTCACTGCCGGAATACGTTTGAAAATCTCTTTCGCTGTAATGCTTTTTACCGTTCGGGCTATCTTCGTCGGGCTATACATGGGTACTGACTGGATCAAAAAATGGACGTGGTTCTTATCCGTTCCAATTTCAAGGAAGTTTATTTCGTACCGTTGTGAAATCTCAAGACAGATTTTCTTAATCTCCTCGTCTACCTCAGCAGAAAAAATGACTCTCCGATACTTCGCTGGGCAAACAAGATGATACATGAGAACGGACACATTGTGCTTTTTATGGACGAAGGTGCTCATCCGTCCATTTTAGGAAAATTGCAAGCCGCAGCAAGCTGCGGGGAATTGACCCAAGTGATTAAA
>DAINDC010000409.1:0-4794 GCA_036732085.1 Fibrobacterota bacterium
TAAGATTTTCGTGCAGGGCGTGATCTGGGGCATCAATAGCTACGATCAATGGGGCGTGGAGTTGGGCAAACAGCTCGCGAAGAAGATCCTCTCGGAACTCGAGGCGGGCGAGAGGGATCCGGCGGTGGCGCTCAAGCATGACGCTTCGACCAATGCGCTGATCCGGAAATACCTGGCCGAAAAGGCATGAAGGCAAACAGAATCGCTCCCTGAGGCTAGAGAAGCATCCATGGATTTCGCCCATCGGCCCATGCAGGGTTTCCTTTACGTGAATCCGAAAGGCTGCAAGACCGAGGCGAGTTTGCGCTTCTGGGTCGAGGAGGCGGCCGGGTATGCCCTGTCCCAACCGCCGAAGGTGAAGGGTGAGAAGAAGGCTAAGCTGCAACCGATTCAGGCAAAGGCCATGAAGAAGACGAAGGTCGCGAAGAAGACCGCCGTCAAGAAAAAGGCTTAGTTCAACTTTGAACGGAAGCCGTAATCCTTTGAATCAGTCGTGGAAAGACACGACAAGATCCTTTCCCAATGCGGCTCCAATTCTTTCCAAAGTTTTTACCGTGGGATTGCATTTTCGCGGGTTCTCGAGTTTTTGATATGCCTGATAAGATATGCCAAGTCGCCTGGCGATTTCGGTTTGGGGATGGCCATTGCGCAGTCTCTTCAATGAATAGGCGATCTCGATATGGGGGAACAATCGGATCGGGTGGTAGCCCCGTTTACCTCGGTGATCTTGGAGATTAGGTAGGACATAGCCCCTTTCGAAATCGGATTCCAAAGCCCCGTTTAACGCCTCTCGGGCGTTTGCAAGAGCCTCGGTGAGAGAGGACCCGTAGGTATTAATGCTGGGAAACTCCGGGAAGGATACCAGGTAGTTCCCATTTTTTTTCTGCAAGCGTGCGTTGAATTCCATTACCTATCCTTTTTTAAGCCAGCATGTTTCAGAATTGTTTTTTCCAAGCTCCCAGGAAGATCTTTATTTCCATGAACGGGAATTGGAATTGCCCTATGCCGATCTTTCACCATGATATGGTGGCTTCCGCGGATTCGATCCATGCGCCACCCCGCTTCCAGGAATAGCCGAATCATTTCTTTGCCGGTCATAATAATATACAGCCTATAAGTTGCATTGTAAAGTTTATACCATGCAAACTTGGCATTTTCGAAAGTTTTGGAAGTGATGTGGAGCACTAACCGAAGGCGGATCAAGTAATCCGATCGAAAAAATCCTTCCGATCGGATTAGAGGATTTTTATTCACCTTTGAAGGTTATCTTAAAATCGAACTCGTTCCTTGAGCGGTTCTCTCCTGGCTCTTCGCGTTTACCAAATCATCATTTGAGAGTTGTTGCATAAGCTCTTTAAACTCAGCTTCGCTATGTTGGGTTGGTTTAGGATTGGCTGAAACGCCTATACCCAAGGCTGAAAGGAAAATAATATTGGCGAACCATTTATTTATCATCACCCCTCCATTTCGAAATCCAAAAATGGCAGCCCATCCCGCGCTGAAATTCCAGCACCAAAATTGCTGTCGGCGTCACCGCTGGATTTGCTGGTAGTCCACGATCGGAATCAATTCCAGGTCCGTGGGCAAGCCGGGGACGGTCCGTGGAATCTTGACGACGACCGGGGGAATGCGCTTGGGCACCTTGGCCTTCCACATCGACCAGCCGAAGGTGCTCAGGTAGAGGTAATCCCCGTCCAGGTCCGAGGCGAAGCGCAGATCGGCGCTATGGGGCAGCCGCGGCAAGCCGATATCGGAGGGATGCCAGCTGTTTCCCCCGTTCTCGCTGGTATAGACTTCCCCGTCGGTAGCCGCGAAGATCTGCGCGGGCAAAGTCCGGGTGTCCGCGTCCATGCCGTAGAAGATCTCCTTGGGCAGATCCGGCAGGGTATCCCAGTGGTTACCTGCGTCGCGGCTGCGGATCACATATCCCTCTCCCTTGGGGGTGGCTCCGCCCACGGTGCCGAAGAAATTGAAGGTGGCATAGAGCAGGCTGCCATTGGCGTCCACCATCCGGGTGATGGCTCCGCCGGTCGCGTTAGAGCCCGGGGCCGGCAAGGGAGTGAGCGTACCGGAGGGGCCTCCGGAAAAGATGGGGGCGACATCGACGGGCGAAGGAGTGCCGAGATACATTTGCGTGCCTTGCGCTCCGCAGGTGGAGACGAAGATAGGGTCGCCATAAGCGGATGCGGTGGCGCAGACACCCTGCCCCAGGGGGCCGGGCCAGCTGATGATCGGATGCCAACGGAGATCGCTGCCGTCGTCATTGGCGAAGAGCCCGTAGATGAAGCGGTTGTCCCCGCCGGTGGCCAGCATCAATTGTCCGGCCTGGTTCCGCCAAGTCGGATGCAGTACCTGGTCGACCGGGAACCTCAGGCCCCCGGCATTGGGCCCACCCGGCACCGTGGCCAGTCCTTCGAATCGGGAAGAGTCCGCGTTCCATACCGATTGATGCGTCGGGTCATCCCCGTTTCCGTTATTGAAGCCGATCGCCGATCCCGTCGGAAGCATGGACACCAGGCCCCCGTCGCCGCCCTGCATGGTTTTCCAAGGGGAATAGCCGTCGAGGATGGAGTAGACATTGCCATTGTCCTGCAGGCCTCCGCCCACCAAGCCGGAGGCGAAAGGGCTTTTCGACAAGGTGCCATACCATTCCCGGATCGCGAAAGTGGAGAGGAACTGGAGGTTGCCCAGCTTCTCATTGTAAAAGCTTTCGAAGGTGGCTCCCTGGTCGGGCGTGGAGAGGATGCCGCCGTCCGTGGCCAACCACAGCCGGTTCGGATCCTGGGTGTCGAAGTAGACCACATGCACGTCGTCATGGAGATGGGGGATGGCCTGCGCCGATCCCTGGCCGAGGGTATCCCAGGTGACGCCCCCGTCCTTGCTAAGCTGGCCCCTCAGTAACCCGAAGGTTACCCAAGAGGGATTGCCGGGCGCCACGGCGATTTGATGGACCACTCCGCCGGAGGTGCCGTTGCCGAGGATGAGGGGCGGCGTCGCGCCCCGGGCCGACCAGGTCTTGCCTCCGTCGGCGGAAGCCAGGATACGGTAGACGGCGCCATTGCTGTCCACGGCGGACGCATAGGCGAAGTTAGGCTGCGAGGCGCATGCCGCCACCGTGGTCCTGCGCATGAGGGTGGTATCGGCCGTAGCCCCGGGGATAGAGGCCTTGGTAAGGACCAAGTCGAAACCTGGCGGCGGGCTCCATGCGCCGGTATAGATGGCCGCGCCGCCTCCCGAGTAGCCGCTGCGGGATGCGAGGACACCGGTGGAATTCAAGGCCACGCTATGGTATTGGCCGCGTACATAGTCTCCGATGGCCTCGTGCCAGTTGTAGGCAAGGCCGGGGATGGGAATGAAGGACCAAAATAATCCCCCTTCGCAGGCGATTACCAGGCGCCGCCGCGACGCATCCACGACGATATGATGCACGCTTCCCGCACCTGGCGGCAGGGTGATCTGACGCCAAGGGGCGAGCAAGGGTATCGAGGCCCGGACATCCGTTTCATAGAGTCCGCCCACCGAAGTGGGAATGTCATCCTGACCGCAACCGGCGTAGAAATGATCCCGGCGCGTGGGATCGGAAGCCAAGGTGAGGACGTCCGGGTTCTCCCAATCACGGCTGAGCGAAATCGAATTCCCGTCGCCGAAGGTGAGCCATACGCCCCCGGAGCTGCTCGCGGAAAGGATGCCGCCACCCGCCGAGAAGGCCAAATCGTGAACACGGCCTCCATGCCATGCCGTGGATTTGTCGTCCATGACGATGCCATAGGGATTGGCGAGCTGCCATTGCAGGCCGAGCTCCAGAATCGGCTTGTAGTCGGCTGCTCCGGGGAAAGGATGGAATTGCGCATGTGGGAGCGTCGTCCCTCCGCATAAGATCAGGCCTGCGGCAAAAAGGCGGCGTAGGGACATGTTCGCTCCTTGGTTGGAGCTAAAACATAATAGTTGGATGTTTTACGAGGTGGAAAATTCTACGAGGTGGAAAATCGGGTAGGAAAACCGGCGGCGCCCCACGCCAGCCGCCGGTATTTCAGGATTCAGGGATTGCCGACGTGCTCGGCTTCCGATTCGTAATCACCTTGGCTGTCGGAGCGGCGGCCCGAGACGCCCAGCGCCTGGTCGCAGGCTTCGGTGAAGCGCTTCCAGACATAGTCGCTCTGGGCCGGAGGCACGGCGCCGATGCGCTTCCATTCGCGTTGCAAGCCCTGCACGCGGCGGGAGGCGTCCTCGCCGGGATTGTGCGCCAGCGACTCCGCCTCCGCGATCAGCTCCAGCTTCTTCTCCAGGTTCACCTGCGGATCCTCGGGACGTAACCCCAAGGCTACCCTACGCTCCTCGAAGAAGGCGTCGCAGGCGGTGTGGAAGCGTTCCCAGATGGCGTCGCTCTCCTCGCGGGGCACGGGGCCGATCTTCTTCCATTCCCTCTGGATGGCCTTGATCTTTTCGGTATTGTCGTTCCAGTCGATGCCTTCCACGCGGAAGCGGGCGATGTCCACGGGCAGGGACTTGGCGTCGAAGGCGGCCTTGGCCTGGGCCTGCTCTTCCGTGAGGGCCCGGGCGGTCATGGCTTCGACGAGGAAGCACAGGTCGGTCTTGCGCTCCAGGTTGCCGCCGCGCTCGGAATCGCGCTTGGCGGAATTCTCCTTCAGGCGATCGAAGAAGGCGTCGCAGGCGGAGCGGAAGCGCTTCCAGAGCTCGCGATCGGATTCGCGCGGAGCCGGCCCGGTGGCCTTCCAGCGTTCCTGCAGGGATTTGATCTTGTCGATGGTGGCCTTCCACTCCTGGGAGCTGATC
>DAINDC010000410.1:0-4768 GCA_036732085.1 Fibrobacterota bacterium
ACGCCGCTGGAAGCGGTCACGCCGCTGGAAGCGATCACGCCGTTCATAGGAATCCCAGCTTGGCCAGAAAGGGCAAGGCGAACAAGGTGTCGAAAAGCGTGATGCAGACGAAGGAATTCACCACGCCATTGGTGGTGGCCTTGGGCACTTCGCGGATGTCATTGGAAACATTGATGCCATGGTAACAGGCGATGACGGAGACGAGTATGCCGAAGAACAGCGGCTTCACCACGCCCAGGACCCCATCCATCACGCCCATGGAAGCGAAGATGCGCTCCAGGAACAGGGACAGGGAAAGTTGCACTTCCGAGAAATCGGAGAGCGAGACGGAGAGCATCTTGACCACCAGGTAGCCCCCGAAGATGGCCACCAAATTGAAGACCACGGTGAGGCAGAACATGGAGATGACCATGGCGGCGAAGGAAGGGTAGACCAGGTAACGCACGGGATCGATCCCCATGGTCTTGAGGGCGTCGATCTCCTGCTGCACCTTCATATTTCCCAGGTAGGTGGAAAGGGCCGAGCCCGTGCGGCCCGCCACCAGGAAGGCCGTGAAGAGCGGGCCCACTTCGCGCACCACCACCAGCACCATCACATTGCCGAAATAATCCCCGGCGCCGATCTTGGGCATCACGGTGGAAGCCTGCAATATGGTCGCGCTGCCGATGACCAAGGCCAGGAAGGCGACCAAGGGGATGGCCTCCACGCCCGTGAAATAAATCTGGCTGATGAGCTGGTCCAGGCTCTGCTTGCGGTTGCCGTCCTTATGTTGGAACGCGCACCAGGAGGCGGCCAGGCCCAATTCCATCAATTGGCCGACGTAGGACTTGCGGTAACGCAAGCCAATCCAGTTGAGTACAGGGGTCATCAGGCCTATTGTACACTAGGCGGAGGCAGGGATGGAACCTCAGGGAAGTTTGAGCTTTGTTAGGGCTACTTGAACTATATCAGGTTCTTGGGGTAACCCGTGTGGTTCTGAGGTTAACCGGCGGCGCTTGCATCCGCATCGGCGGGATCGGAGGCGGCCAGCAGAATGGAAATCTGTTCGAGCACATCCTCGCGGCCGGTTTTGGCATCGGCGCTGGTGAGCAGGGGCTGCTGCGGCAATCCATGATGGTCGGCGATTTCCTTCAAGGCCTGGCGCGCCTTTTCCTTGCCGAGCTTATCGCCCTTGGTCGCGACCACCAGCAGAGGGATTTCGAAGGCGCTGAGCCACTTGATGGCTTCCGCATCGACCGGACTGTCCGTCATCCGGATATCGACCAGGTAGAGCAAACCTGCCAACGATTTGCAGGTCTTGAAATAATCCTCGATGGCGTCTTCCATACTGCGCTTCTCTTCGCGGCCCGTTTTCGCATAACCGAATCCGGGAATATCCACCAGGTAAAACGCATTATTGATGAGGAAGAAATTGATGAGCTTGGTCTTGCCGGGCATCTGGCTGGTCTTGACCAGATTCTTGCGCTGGACCAGGAAGTTGAGGAGGGAGGATTTCCCTACATTGGATCGTCCGGCCACCGCGATATGGGGCAAACCATCCTTAGGGTAATCCGCCGGGGCCTGGGCGGAAGTTTTGAAATCGGCCGATTTGATTTGCATAGGGTATGGTTGCGTAGGGTTGGTAAAGGGAGTTGTCAAAAGGATGGGCGGCGATCAAGCCTTATCCCATCTCGACGCGGCTTTCCAGGGCTCTTTGCACCGTGAGCTCATCCACGTATTCCAATTCGGAACCCACGGGGATGCCGCGGGCGAGGCGCGAAATCTTGACGCGCGTGCCTTGCAGTTTCTGCAGGATGTAACTGGCGGTGGCTTCCCCTTCGGCATTGGTATTCAAGGCCAGGATCAATTCCACGTCGGCTTGGCCGCTGCGTTCCCAGAGCTTGGCGAAGTTGAGATCCGCGGGCCCTATGCCGTCCAGCGGAGAGATGCTCCCGCCCAGGACATGGTAGACGCCGGGAAAGGTGCCGGCGCGTTCGAAGGCCAGGATGTCGGCGGGCTTTTCCACCACGCAGATGAGGTTATGTTGGCGACGGACGTTGGCGCAGATGCGGCAGGTCTCGCGCTCGGTATAGTTACCGCAGGAAAGGCAGGCGTGGATCCGCGCCTTGGCATCCGTCAGGGCGCGCGCCAACTCGTGGACGGAGGCGGAGTTCTGGGCCATAAGGTGATAGGCCAGCCTTTGGGCGGTCTTCCTGCCGATCGACGGCAAGCTCGCCAACTGGGCGATCAGATTCTCGATGATGGTTTCCCGGGCTTCCATTTCGGACATCAAAACAAATTACTTAAATGTCCCGTATCATACCGATTAATAAGGGCCGGGTACGATTAATAAGGGTCCGGGTGTTTTTTCCGGAAGAGGAAATTGCTAAATTCTAAGTCGCCGTGCGAATCCAGGCTTTTGCTTTGCCGGGCTTTGACTTTCGAAACAAAGAAAATTAAAATCGACCCGATGGATACAGGACCAAAACCGATCCGGAATACCACTATAGGAATGCCTCACATGGGACTGGCCGTCGCGGCAGCGATACTGGCTTGTGCCCTCGCGGCTTCCGGCGCCGTCTCGATCAATGCGAATCCGCCCAATACTGCCGCAACGATTTCACCGAACGTGCCTCCGAATTCTCCTCCAGACTCCTCTTCAGACACTAAGACGGGCGGCCGGGATCCCTTCCTCGCTCCGCCTCCGGGCTCCGCAACGACGGCGACCGACACCATGCCGGCCATGCAGGAAGCCGTGAAACTTTCAACCCAGGGCGCGTTCACCTCCAATTCCCCCAGGGTCGGAGACTCGCTCGACTATGTCATCCAACTCGAATGGCAGGACACCCAGGTTCCCGTCATCGTGCTCGCGCCGGATAGCGTTTCCTTCCCGGGTTTCAAGATCTTGGGCCAGGCGACGGTCCATAAGAAACTGGCCGCGGGTCAGGATGTCCGGAACCATACCGAGTTCATCTACCGCTTGCGCGCCGAGACCCAGGGGCCCGGCCGGGCCGCTTCCATGAAGGTCCGGTATCTCACGGGGCTGTCGCGCCAGGAAGAGGCCCTCTTCGTGCCCACGGCCCTGATTGACATCCTGCCCGCGCCCGTGCATATCACCGACACCCTTTGGTTCAAGCTGCTCGGCGGCCTCATCCTCCTGGGCGGAGCCGTAGCCTTGGCATGGGCCAGCTTCCGGTTTACCCTGCGCCAAAAGAAGTCGACCGCCCCCGCGATTACCGATCTCGGCCCGGAGCTCAAGGCCTTGCAGAACCGCTTGCGATCCTCCGCCGTCAATTCCCCGGGAGCCTCCAAGGAAATCATCCAGACCATGGAAAGCATCGGAATCACCTACCTTCGCCAAGACCTAAGGAAAGACGTCCGGCAGGAAAAGCGCCCCGCCGGGACCGCGGAAGTTCCGAGCGCGGGAACGGCCGCCCGTTTCGAACCCTTGTTGGAGGAGTACCTCGCACGTAACGGGGGGACTTCCGAGCAGGATGGCCAGGATTGGGCCAAGCTCAGGGAGCTTTTCCGGCACGCGCGCTTCGCGGGCGGGCATAAGGAGCCGCATGAGCTCCAGGACGCGTTCAGGACCTTCAAGAGATGCCTCAAAATAACGGGAGTGGACGAGCATGACTACTAGTGCAGCAGCCAAGGTGGATATCCAAGCCATTACGGAAAAGGTGAAACGCGAAGGCGCCATGATCCAGAAGATCCTCGAGGAGATCAGCCATACCGTCGTCGGGCAGAAGAACATGCTGGAGAAGCTGGTGATCGGCCTCCTCGCCGACGGCCATGTGCTGCTGGAAGGCGTGCCCGGCCTGGCCAAGACCACGGCCGTGAAGTCCCTGGCGAATGCCGTCAACTGCCAGTTCAACCGCATCCAGTTCACGCCGGATCTTCTCCCGGCCGATCTCATCGGAACCTTGATCTTCAATCCCAAGTCCGGCGAGTTCCACGTGAAGAAGGGCCCCATCTTCGCGAACATCGTCCTGGCCGACGAAATCAACCGCGCGCCCTCCAAGGTGCAATCCGCCCTGCTGGAAGCCATGCAGGAGAAGCATGTCACCATCGGCGACACCACCTACAATTTGTCGCCACTTTTCCTGGTGCTGGCCACCCAGAACCCCGTGGAGCAGGAAGGCACCTATCCCCTGCCGGAAGCCCAGATCGACCGCTTCATGCTCAAGGTGACCTTGACCTATCCCACCAAGGAAGAGGAAAAGGCCATCGTGAACCTGGTCTCGGGCAAGGGCTTGCCGGCCTCGCAGAAGATGGCCACCGAAGCCGATATCCTAAGGGCCCGCGGGATTGTAAACGAAGTCTACATGGACGACAAAATCATGGATTATATCATCAACCTGGTGGCGGCCACGCGCGATCCGGCCGGGCATGGCATCAAGGATCTGGCCGGCCTCATCGAGTACGGCGCCTCCCCGCGCACGAGCATCAGCCTGGCCAAGGCCTCCAAGGCGCATGCCCTCATCCGGGGTCGCGGCTATGTTACCCCCGAGGACGTCAAGTCCATCGGCATGGAAGTGATGAAACACAGGCTCATCCTGAGCTACGAGGCCGAAGCCGAAGAGGTGAAGGCCGAGAACGTGGTGCAGCGGGTATTCGACAGCATAGAGGTTCCGTAGCCGAATGATCTCCAAGGAAGTCCTCAAGAAGGTCCACCAGATCGAGATCCGCACCAGCAGCATCGTGAATTCGGTGCTGTCGGGAGCGTATTCCTCGTCTTTCAAGGGCCAGGGCATGGAGTTCTCGGAAGTCCGGGAATACATACCCGGGG
>DAINDC010000411.1:0-4226 GCA_036732085.1 Fibrobacterota bacterium
TCGTAGAGGATGTTGTAGCCAAGCTCCCCGCCGGCCTTCTCGGCACCGCGCTTCACTGCGAGCCAGAAGCTGGAGTTGGTCGACTTCGGAATCCAGACTGGTTGTGGCGGTCTTGGCTGCGGTGGAGCGGGGGACGGAGAAGTTGAAGATAGGAGAGCGGTTGGAGAGATGAAAGGGGATAGGGGCACGGAGATGTTGCGGTTGGTGGGAGGCGGACGCAAAGATGGGGTGCGGTTGGCGGGAGTGATTCGAAACGTTTGTTCGCTCGTGTTGACCTTGGTGCTTCTGTTTACCGCGACTGGCTTCGCCGACATGAATGGCATCGGGGTGGTGAAGTATTCCAAGGGTATCGTGCGTGCGACGGTGGATGGGATCGAGAAGGACTTGGCGGGTTCGGATCTGGTTGTTTCCGGGGAGCGGATCCAGTCGGGACAGGACGGCAAGGCGATGGTAAGGTTGCTGCCGGACCAGGCCTTCGTGGACATCCGCGCCCAGACCGTATTCACCCTCAAGCGCATCAAGGTCAAGGACAAGAAATTGCGGCGCGTGAAGCTGGAAGTCGGGGAAGTTGTTTTCGGCCTCAAGAAGAAGAGCGAGCCGATCCAATGCGAGAACGCGCAAACCCAGGCCACGGCTGTATCGGGACGGTTCGCCTGCAAGTCGGACGAAAAGGGGACGGCTCTCATCCTCGTTCAGGATGGGGAAGTCTCGATCTATAATCGGCCCAAGGATTTGACCGTGGTGGTCCGGTCCGGGCAGAAGGCAATTTCCGATCTGAACGGCATCAAGGTTTCCGACGCTACGGATTCCGAACTTGAACAAGTGGGCTTCCGACAGAACACTATCGAAGTCGATTTCGTCAATCCGGAAACCGAAGAGTTCACGACCTTGGAAGTGGAATATGAGACCAACTTTTAGGCGCCGTCGACTTTCACTGGGGGTGGTTGGGCTGGGCCTTTGCCTTCTGGGTTCGGTACTCTGGGCCCAGGGCGAGAAGCCGGCCGTGGCCAATTCGGGCGGCGATACCCTGGATACATCCACGCCCGCGCCTACGGGAATCGAAGCTGCCCCCAACCCCTCGGTGGGACCTGCTGCGGCTGCCGCCACCGAGCCGGAAGGCCTGCCTCCGGAAATCGGAATCGGCGGCTTCATCATCCCCATTGAAGGCGATGTCTTTTACGAAGCCGATTTGCGCGTACTGGTTGCGCTTCCGGGCACGCCTCCGGCCAGCATGGTTTTGCTCGTGGACGGTTATCCAGAGACGAGCCCCCTGACCGTCAACGACGGGATGCTGACGGTGCAACTGCGCGGCCTCAAAGCCGGCGTGCATCAATTGTCTCTACTGCTTTTCAACGAACGGACGGAAATCACCTCCAAGGAAGAGACCCGTTTCTTCATCCGCCTTCCGGAGCCGAAAAAAACGGTGCGCAATGGCGAATACAAACAGTTCGGCAGGGTGGTCGCCAAGATCGATTGGAAGAATGGGGAGGCCAAGGGCCGCATTCTTTCCCAACGGGAGTTGAAGTTGAAACCGGATTCGACGCTAACCGTCGGAGCTGAGGAAACCCCGATTTCCCAAGAGCTTGAGGGCGCCACCGAAGCGGCCTACAACGTGAAATACAAGCAGGTGGAAGCCTATGGAAAGGTATTGCTACGGACTGATGAGGATCGGTTCCGCCAACCGGCTCATCGCCTGACCACGAGCATAAAATATGGTCCCTGGGCGGCCCTAAAGGCCGGTGACGTGTACCCTTTATACAACGCCCTGGTTCTCAACGGGACTCGGGTCAGGGGCGGGGAAGCCATGCTCAGCATCGTGGCCGCCGATAAGCAATGGGGATCGCTCCGGGTTGTCCGCGGGGAAAGCCGCCGCGAAGTTCCGGCCTATACCGTCGATTATGATACCGGCGGAGGTATCCGCACGGATACGGTAACCGGGACGTATGCGCAAACCTTGACCGCGGCCCGGTTGGGTTTCGGCGGCGGGCCGGCCTTTGATTTGGGCCTGACCTTGCTTAAAGCCACGGACGAAAGCGGCACCCCCGAATCGGAAAGACTGAACACCCAGTTGCACGGACTGCGCCCCGCGGAGAACCTGGTCCCCGGTCTGGATATGCGCGTGGGTTTCTGGGACGGCCGGATCCAGTTGTACGGGAATTCCGCCCTGAGTCTCTATACCCGGGATCGATCCTTGGGCGCCTTCCATGTCGACACCTTCGATGTGGCTGTCAATCCGCAGGATTTCCAAAAGGTTTTCATCTTTAATGCCACCACGCGCGGTTGGCAATACCTGCTCAGCAAGAAAGCCTCGAGCTCGGGACCGGATGTCATGGGCTTCATCGGCACAAACAGCGCTTATGAAGGCGGCGTGGTCTCTTCGGTTCCCTTTTCCGGCATCGTGACGGAAACGGAATTACGCTATTCCCACTTGGGCCTCGACTATCATAGTGAAGGCAATCCCTTCCTGGAGGGCAATCCCGGCGATGGCTTCACCTTGCTGCAAAAGTTGATCGTCCTCGATAATCAACTTTCCCTCGGAATGGAGCTGGGAAATTATGCCCAGGATTTGGGAATCGCGAAGCAGATTCAGCGGAACCTCAAGGTGGAATTGCGCTTCACTCCGGGCCCATACCAGCCCAGTTTCTGGGTGGGCGGCGGGCGATCCAATATCGCGCCGGATGGGGTTTATGCGCATCAGTTCCGATCCAGCTTTTTGAATTTCAATGCCGGCGGTTACCACCAATTCCAACTTCCGGACGGCAAGTTGCACACCACCTTGCTCTATGGCTATACCCAAAGCGAACTTTCCCTGGAATCCAATAACCCCACCGAGGTCTTGCCGACCTTTCCCACCACCAAGACCAATATCGTGAACGGCATGGTGCAATATAAGATGCGGAACCTGGACTTCCTGCCGCGCCTGGCCTATACCTATTCGCAGAACGGGATACAGCTGCCCACTCATTCCGTGACCATGGGATTCCTGCAACCTTTCTTGGAAAAGACCGTCAATCTGGATCTCTCCGGCACGGTGAGCCAGTATCCGGAAACCAACGACAAGAATGATCTGAGCCTGGGAGCCGCAGCCAATGTCGAATATGTGCTGGGACCTCAACAGACGTTCCGGCTGCGCGAGCGCTGGACCCAATATGGGAACAAACGGAATTTGTTGGTGGGCGCGAATTACGAGCTGTTCTTTTAGGCGCGTGAGACCGAAGTTGTTCGCGCGATTAATTCGCGATTTCCACTGCTAAGCCACCTGCAACCTTGCTAGACCCTTCAATCTCCAGGGATGGAACGGCGCCAAATCCACCGGCGGCTTTTCTCCCATCAGCAATCGGGACATGCATTGGGCGGCCAGCGGAGCCATGCTGACGCCGCATTTATAATGGCCGGCGCAAATAGCCCATCCGCGATCGATATCGATCCAGCCCATCCAGGGTAGGCGATCCCGGGTTCGCGGCCGGAATCCTGCCCAGGTTTCCATCGGCTCCTGGGAGATTTCCGGCAGCATACGCTTCAGGTGGCCGCCCAGGTATTCCTCGCCGGTGGAGTCGAATCCCTCGCTCCACACTCCCGGTTCCGTGGTCGCGCCTATGATTAAACTGTCGCCCCTGGGAACCAGGTAGATGTCCTCATTGAAGTGGACCATGCCATCTTCGGGATAGAACTTTCGAATCCGACACATCTGGCCTTTCACCGGTATCATGGGCGCGGCGATGCCCAGGTCTTCCAGGACCTTGCCGCTCCAAGCTCCGGCCGCGAGTAATACCTGTCGGGCCAACAATTCCCCGTTGTCCATGGGGATCCGGGTCCTGCCAGCAGAATACTCCCAGGGTCCTGAAGCCGAGCCGGACTCGATCCGAACTCCCGCCTTGAGGCAGGCCGCGCGCAAGGCGGAAAGCAAATCGCGGTTCTGCACATAGGCTTCACCGGGAAAATGGAAGACCTTGACATTGCGGAGGGGGGAAAAGCCGCGCAGGAAAGGGGGTAACTCGTCGGATACGGTGTAGGCGCGGGAATGCTCGCGATCGAGCTGCTTCACCTTGGCCTGGTATTGCTCCAAGCCGGCCTTGCTTTCCAAATCGAAAATCTGATGGTCGCCGCCCCGATGCAGGGGAACCGAGATTCCGGTTTGCGCCGCAATCTCGGCGAGCCAAGCCGGATACGCATGGATGGACCGCACGTAGAATTCGCGGAAGGGGGAAAGGAAGGTATGGGCGTCC
>DAINDC010000411.1:4236-4760 GCA_036732085.1 Fibrobacterota bacterium
GAAATACAGGATCGTGACCAGGATGCCGGCGGCCGCCCAAGAGGCCTTGGCCGAATCGGGAGCGGGGTCGAGGACCGCTACGCTCTTGCCTTCCTTAGCCGCTGCCAGGGCGCAACCAAGGCCCATCACCCCGGCCCCGACCACTACTAGATCGAGGCCTGCATCGCCCATCCCGGTTCGGTTGTTCATCCCTTGTCAGCACCCGCCCAGAATGCCGGATTCGCCGCGCAGGCCTTCGCCAGGTCCGCGAAGAAATGGATCTGGCTGCGCACGGAACTGTGGAAGTCCGCGATGCCCAAAGATTCGTTTTCCGAATGGGCGTTGGTATAGGGATCCTCGATGCCGACCAGCAAAGCCGGGATCTCCCCGAGGACGCGCGTGAAGCTGTCCACGAAGGGAATGGTTCCGCCGCAACCGATAAAGACGGCCTCGCGGCCATAGCCCGTGCCCAGGGATTGCTTGGCCACGGCGAAGACCGGATGTTCCGGTTTCACGATCTCGGCATTGATGAGCGGCCGCGGCGC
>DAINDC010000412.1:0-1187 GCA_036732085.1 Fibrobacterota bacterium
GTTGATGGCATCGCGAGTCATGAACTGGTCACCGGTGAGGATGCGGCCTTCCCAAATCCTGTGGCCATCGACCTGGGCGGCCAACGCCGGCTTGACCAGGCTCGGTTCGGCCGTGAAGACCTTGAGGTCGGTATAGAGGAGGTTGCCGCGGGAGAAGCCCAAAGCCTTGCCGTCCACATCGTGCTGCAGGCAATCGCGGCTGATGACCACGTCGCCAATCTCGTATGCAGGATTCAAGGCTCCGGCCACGCCGGTGAAAATCAGGGCCACCGGTGCGAACGCATCGATCAGGTGCTGGCTTACCAGCGCGGCGAAAACCTTGCCCACTCCGCATTTCACGAGCACGACCTCGCGGCCTTGCAGGCGGATCGAATAGAAGGTGAAGCCTCGCCACTCCGTGCGATCCTGGATTTCCGCATGGGCCAGGAACTCGGCGATTTCCGCATCCATCGCTCCCAGGATGCCAATCCTCCCGGCCCGCAAGGAGGCGGCGCGCAGGTGCGCGGTCAAGGGATGCTCACATCGATGCGCAAGGTGTCCGGGGTCAGCCGGAGATCGGCGGTTTTGGATTTGAGAAAAACCTTCAGGGCATGCAGGCCGTCGAGGCTGCCCACGATGTCGGTCGCGTCAAAGTGGAAGGCTCCCTGCGCATCCAGGGCTGCGGTCGCGAAAAGTTCGGGATAGATCATATTCCGGAAATATAGCGAGTCCACCATCGCTTCCGGGTCATAGCCGTTCACTTTCCCCGAGACCTCGCCCTGCATGGCGCTCACGGCCGTCGTGTCATGGGTCAAGGAAAGGAAGGAGGCGTCGCCGGCCAGATCCAGGTCCAGGGACCAAGCCAGATCCACGCGCCGATCCACAGTCAATCGCAGGGTATCCGGCGAGGGACGGTAACCGGCAGCTTTGGCACGGACAAAAGCCTTTACCGTGATCTTTCCTGCGGGCGATCCGGGAAGACCGGAAGCCTGTATGCTGAAGGCTCCATCCGCTTGGAGAGGAATGGATATTTGCAAGGACGGGTTGTCGGCGTTTTGGAGGAATAAGGATCCCTCCAGGATGGCGGCATCATAACGATTGACCCGGCCGGAAAGAGTCCCCGTCTGGGAGGCCACGAGAATGGTGGTATCGCGGCGCAGCGAATCATAAGCCATCAAGGTTTTGAGACTCAGCGACCAGGGAAATAG
>DAINDC010000412.1:1197-4757 GCA_036732085.1 Fibrobacterota bacterium
TGACCAGGCGAAAGGCATCTGGTTTCCGGCGATATCCTCGACCACGGAAAAGTGCCCCATCATATCCGATTCCGCATGCTCGGCGATATGGCAATGGAACATCCACTCTCCGGGATTGCTCGCATCGAGAAGCAGGTCCACCGTATACCCACGCCCGATCAGATAGCTGTCGCGCCAGACCAATCCTTCCAGAGGCGTTTTGCCGTTCTCACGCACCACCAGGAAGCGTTGGCCGTGGAAATGCAGCGGATGCGGCATGGGATGGTACATGCGATCGCTGCCGGAGCCAGCGGTGACGGTGTCATTGCGGACCCGGACCAGGACTTGGGATCCGCGTTTGAAAAGCCAATGGATATCGTGGTTTTCCTTGCCCGTCTTGAGGTCGCGGATGATCCAGTGCATGTTCTCGTTCGTGGATTCCTGGTTCATGAGCACCATGGCGGGCCCGTGGACGCTGTCGTTCCATTCGATGCCCATGGTATTCGAAGGGTCCGGATCGTGCTGGACAGCCGACGTTTTCATCAGGCCATGCATGTCCATATAACCCGAGAGAAGGATTTCTTCGTCCGGGAGCTTGTCGAAGGAAGCGCGGAACGGATCGATGCTGGCCGCGGCCTGGGGGCTGCGCACCAGGGCCAGACTGCTGCGGTAATCGGTCTTGATGGTATCCGGATCGTAGATGATTTTCCCCAGGACCGACGTGCCCATGGGCGTGATGTTCAGGAGTTCCAGGGTATCATAATCGTCCAGGCCGTCGTTGAAATAGAGCTGGAAAATGAGGCGTTCCGAGGGCGCGATGACGTAGTTCTCTCGGGCCGTGGGGAATTCGTAGCGACCATTGTCGGCGCCGATGATCTGCATGTCCATGTCGCGCGAGAACTGCAGGTTGTAGACGCGGGCATTGGAGGCATTCACGGTATAGAAGCGGATGGCCTCGTTGCGCTTCACATGCATGGTGAAATGGGGATCCCCGTTGATCATCAGGGCATTCCCGAATCGCCCCATCAAGGCATGGTCGGTGGCGCCCCGGTAGAAGGGATGCACGGCATTGCTGTCGAGCAGCATATCGTCGAACATGAGGACCATTTCCCGATTCACGGGAGGCCAGTAGGTGGAGTCCTGCGGCGTCACAAGATAGCTGCCGTACAACCCGACCGCCATTTCATAGTCCACGCGCGCATGGGGATGGTACCAGAATAGGCCGGGATCGGGGAAGTGGATCTGGTAGGCCAAGGTCTTGCCGCTGTCCACCGTGGTGGTCGGGCCGGGTATGCCATCGTACCGGTAGTCCAGCCGGACGCCGTGGGAATGCAAGGTGGTGGGGACATTGGTTTCGTTGGTGAGGAGGATGGTGATCCGCGCGCCTTGGGCGACCTTCAAGGTGGGGCCGGGGATGGAGCGGTTATAAGCAAGCATCCTGAATTTGCGCCCGTTGATTTCCTTGGCGACATAGCTGACGGTGAGTCGGAGGGTATCGCCGTCGCGGACTTCCACGACTGTGGTGGGTTCGGCATCCGGAAGGCCGGCCACCGTGGTATCGAACTCCGCAGTGGCGAGGGAGTCGGCGGCCTTGGTCGGGGAGGATTTGTCCGCGCAGCCCAGGAGTAACATGCAGAATACCCCCAGGCCCGACGCAAGGGTTCCAGCCCGCCTCATTTCCAATCCCCGTCCCATTCTTAAAGTATACGACCTCCGCATTCCTCCGGCTCCCGATCCGATATTCCGGCTCCCGTTCTGTCCGGCTGAGGGTTCCCATTCCACCTGCCGTTTCCGGCCTGCGCAACCTTCCATCCCGATTAGTGGGGCCGGGGGATTAAATAAAGGTCAACTTGGGTTTTTTTCGGGGGGTTCCGTTTTGATTTAGGGATTTCCCACTCCATTCCATCCGCCAACGTTCCTTTCTGTTCCCAAAAGGGAACGATTTAACGCGTTTTTGCTGGGTGTAACATTTGTACTTGCAATAAATACAAGTCACGCCCAAAATAGGGCTACGGGTGTCATCGGGTAGTAAAGAGGGAACCATGAAACTTTCCAATCGGGGAGTCATTTACGGAGCGGCCTTGGCCTGCTGCCTGGCTTTGGGAAAGACAGCCGCGCAGGAAGAGAATGCCGTCTGCGGCACCGTCAATGAGCCGGAAGTAATCGCATCCGGCGCGCTCAGGAAGTCCGCCGACCTGCCCAAGGTGAACAAGGTCTGGTCAGGAACCCTGAAAGCCCTGGTCATCCGCATCTCCTTTTCCGATGCGCCTTATGCCATCGATACTTCCGTCATCAACAAGACCAATGCGACCATTAATACCCTCTACCTGGCGATGTCGCGCAACACCTTCTCCTGGGCCTTCCGCCTCCATCCCGCCATCCTGGTCGCCCCCGGGAACCGAGCCACCTACGCGGCCAACTTCGCGAGCCTCCAGGCCTGGATTGCCGCCCAAATCACGGCCGCCGGTCTGAAGCGCGGCATCGACTACGATGTGTATATCGCGAACTTTCCGCAAATCGGCGTGAGCTGGGCGGGCCTTTCCAATTTGCGCGATGCCGATTGGATCAACGGCAGCTATAGCGCGGGCGTGACGGGACATGAGCTCGGGCATTCACTGGGCCTTCCCCATGCCCATTCGGTGGAAGCGGGCGCGGATATGTTCGGCACGCCGGGCAATACCGCGGAGACCAATGAATACGGCAACCCTTATGACATCATGGGACATGGCGGCAGCACCGGCCACTTCAACGTCCTGTACAAGATGCGCGTGGGCTGGGCGGATACGGATGAAATCAAGGAAGTGAAATCCAGCGGCGTATACCGGATTTATGCGCAGGACAATTCCCTGCACAAATCCAGGCTCATCGGGATGCGGGTCCCTTCGGGAAACCCAAGCTATGCCTATTGGTTCGAATACCGCACCGTCAGCACCAGCGCCCGCCTGGGCGCCTCAGTGATGTTCCAAGGCTTCAAGAGCACCACCAACCTGGACGATTGGTTCCTGGACACCACCCCCGGCTCGCGCCCCAGCAGCGACGAGAACGACGGCGTGCTGAGCGCCGGCCGGCAGTTCCAGGACAAATACGGCGAGCAGACGTTCAAGGCCCTGGCCATCAATGCCAATACCTGGAATCAGGACGGCTGGGTTGACATCCAGGTTACCCTTCCGGCGGCCGCTCCCATCATGCCCTTGGCCCGGACCAGCCTGATACGGGAGGTCTTTGACCTCAAGGGCCCGGCCTTCAACCTGGCGGGACGTAGCGTCGATGCGCCGATCAAACGCGCTTTGGTCCTCCAGAAAGGCGAAACCTCGCCGCGCCTGATCCTGCTCGCGCACTGAGGACTCCTCCCAGTCAACCTGGAAACGGGGCACAAAAAAAACCCGGGGCATCGGCTCCGGGTTTTTCATTTCAGGACGATGGATGAGTGCTAAGCACTCATCTTCTTATCGACCCATTCCACCAGCGATTTCACGGCCGCGATGGAAACGTCGAACATCTTCCGCTCGGTCTCGTCCAGCTCCACTTCGATGACCTTCTCGATGCCGCCCGCGCCCATGCTTACGGGCACGCCCGCATAC
>DAINDC010000413.1:0-4747 GCA_036732085.1 Fibrobacterota bacterium
GAGCGTCCGGGTATCGATCTCATCTCGGGTCAACACGCAGAAGAACAAGTCCGGCTTCTCCCGCCGTACGGTGGCGAGCAGGGCTTCGTTCATGCCCTGGCGGCCGGACTGTTTCAGGACGGTGGGGAAATCAAACTCGACGATTTCACCGTACCTGGACAAGGGAGGGTGGAAGCTTTCCGTTTCGAAGGAGGGACCGCGACGAGGATCCCCGTAATCGAATTTGGATGCGCAGAACAGGATCTTGAGTTTCTTATCCATGGGACTGCTCCAAAACGGAATCGACCACGGTACGCGCGAACCGATCCGCAGAAAATTGTAAGGCCTTTTCACTTCCAAGATAAACCCGGATGGCCTGCCGGCGGGCCAGCCACTCCTCCGCCGTCATCCCTGCAAGGGCGCTGTGAAGCGCCTCCAATCCCTGATAATCCCGCATGTCGATGAAGGCGTCCTTGGGGACATACTCCAAAATATTGGGCGCCCCCAGGTAGATGGGGACGCAGCCGGCAAAGAAGCAATCGAATATTTTCTCGGTGATATAACCCGGCACTCCCGTGATGTTCTCCAGGGCGAATGCGAACCTGTATTTCCCCATGACTTGGGTTTTGGAGGCGACCTTCCCCCGGTAACTGGGCATGGGCGGCATAAGCGCCCTCGTGAGACGTCCCAGGCGGTTGAGCTTCCTGGTCAAGGGGCCGTGGAAGTAATACCGGTCCCAACCGAAGCCGTACAAATCGAATTGGTCGGGATGCCGCGCCTGGAACCACCGGATAATCTCCATGCGTTTGGAATAGAGTTCGCCGGGAAAGGAGGATTTCTTGTTGGCTGCTATCAGGCAGAAAGGTTTGGCCTCCGCGAAAGAGGAACGCGCAGGGACCTCGGGGAATCGGAAGCTGTAGTTCACCTTGACGTATTTCCCCCCATCCGCCAACCGGTCGTCCCAGGTGAACACCTTCCTGAATCGGGCATGCAATCCCCGTTCGAAATTGGAGGGATGGATGAGCGGGCTTTCCAGGGCCAGCAAATACGCTCGCTCCGCTTCGGAGGGTCCGGGCGGCTTGTCCGGCATATCCAAATGGAGAACGAAGTCCGACTCGCTTGGCTTGTTTATATCGCAAGTCGAGAGATCGACGCCCCGCTCCGCGAAGAGCGACTTCAGTCGGAAATAAGGATACAGGCAATCGTCGCGATTGACGTAGGCGTCGTTCAGGTCGAACATTTTGTTGCCATGGTAGACCTGACCCACCACCAAGCTGGCTTTCCTAAACGGCTGCATGGGCGTGCCTTATTTTTTTCTGCAAGATCCAGATTACAAATAGGGAGTAAAGCCCCAAGACCGCGCAGAGGGCCATCATGGAGGGAATGCCCAACTCGAACCTGCTGAAGTAGAAGCCCGCCGCCAGGGGCAGGCAATAAGCCAAGGTACGGAACAGGAATTTGAAATCGATATAGACCTTGAGGATCCTACGCATCGAAACGAACATGGTCACGCAGGTTACGATGCCCGAAAACCAGAGGGCCATGAGGATCAAGGTGGCCTTGTCGCCATGGACAAAATCCTTGAGGATGGCGCCCAGGATCGCCAACAGGCTCATCGCCCCCAATACGTAGGGAGCGATGGTCATCTTTGTGTTCTTCTCCGAATAGGATACGACATGCGCCACGTTCGATATCATCCTGAAGAATTCGATGGCCAGTCCGAACATCAGGACATGGAAGGTATTGTGGAATTGCTTCGCAACCAGGAAGAACATGATGTATTTCGCGGAGACCAAAGAGAAGGCCATGCCCGGTATGAAAATGGAGATGGCGTTCTTGAAGAATCCGTTCCAGGCCGAAATCCGGACTTCGGTATCCCGGCTCGTGGTCGCCGCATAATACCCGGGATAGAAATATTGCGTGACCAGGGATTCGATTACCCCTGCCAAGCTGGACGCAACGCCCAGGCCCACGGCCAGCGAGGCCAGGAATTCGGCTCCCAAGGAGGATTCGATGATCAACCGGTAGGAGTGGTTTTGGGTCCACATGAATACCGTGGTGATGGCGATGGGGACGCAGAACCAAACCAGATCCTTCTTGAACAAGGCGGAAGGTGCCGCCGGATTGGAATTGGCCGGGAACACCCTCGATTTGTAATACCACCATGCCATCACTCCCGCAAGGGTCTGGCCGGCCAGGATGCCCAACAGCCATCCAACGGCGGTGTGCGTGAGCATGGTTACGAAAAGAATCCCAAATAGCAGCCCCGCGACTTGCGCCACAACCCCCAGAAGCACGAACGCCTCTCGGTGTTCCAGCATGTTGAGGCTGGTATACAAGGTCAGGGACCAGGTGCTGAAAAAGACATAAGCCGCCACCAGAGCGGCCAATGACGTGAGGGAGATGCCCCGACCGATGCCGGCAAATTTTGAACCGGCGATGACCATGGGTATGGAGATTGCCGCGATCAAAAGGAAGTACCCGCTCAGTTGCTTAAAACGGTTGCGGAGGATCCCATCCCGGTTCCATTCATGGATGTGACGGTTCAAGTACACGCCGAGCGGATTGATCAGGATCAGGCTGAAATAGGAAGTGATGCTGATGATCAGATAGTTGTAGCCGACGTTCTCCTTATCGAGGAGGGTCGTCATCAGTCGGATGGAGGCAATGGCGATGAGCGATTGCAGGAGCCTTCCGCTCAGCAGGACAAGGAATTGGCGATTCAAGGGGAGGTCAAGGAGGTCTCAGTCAAAGGACTATTCTGATGCTGTCGTACTGGTTGCTGAAGACGGCATCTTCCCTTTTGGACTTCACGAAGCTGGTGATGGCCTCGATATCGGGATAGCCTGGCTCGCTTCCGAAGCATCTGGCATCGTCGATCATGACGACATGACCGAGCCTCTTTCCATCCAGGATATGCGAGAGCTCCTCGAAAACGGGAGTGTCCTTTTCACCCCTTGCCGTGATGCCGGCGGAATAATGGCCGTCGAGCCAGAACAGGGCGGGCTTGTCGAGCTCCTTGACCACTTTCGCGATTTGGCTGCCGCTGTCGCCGTTAATGAGAACCACATTCCCATCCGCCCGGAACCGGATCTTGGCCTTCTCGTACAGCTCCTTGCTCAATTCAATCGAATAGACTTTTTCGAAAAAAGGTTTCATGGCGGCCACCATGTCCCCCATATAGGTTCCCGTTTCGACCAGGACTTTCAAGCCATGTTTTTCCGCGATCTTCCGGATTTCCGCCCGCTTGATGAGATGGGGAGGAGGCATGGTCTCGCCGTTCTTCTTCCAATCCGAAAACTCACGCTTGGCCTGATATTCCCGCCATAGATTCCAGAAAGGGGATTTCTTCACAATGGTCTTAAAATCCGTGGGCATTTCTTGGCTCCTTTATGTCGAAATCCGTGACGGCCTGGCCAAAATCAGAGGAATTATCGCAGAGGACAAAGTAGCAAATCTCCCGCTTTCGCCAAGCAGTGGGGCGTTCAGAACACGATGCTGGAGCCCATGGAAAATGTATTGCGGAATCCGCCCACCCACTCATTGCGCCAAGCGAAACCAAATAGCGCAAAACGCCGGAAACGGGCGGTGAATTCATGCGTGAGGGCGATGCGCTGGGTTCCATCCGCCAGGAATTCCTTGGTTTGACCGTCGATGGCGTCATCGTGGACGGTTCCCAAAGTTGCCCCGCGTCCGCGGCCCTTCTCGTCGCGCTCCCAATGTTCTTTCCATTCAAGCGTCTTCCAAGGCCGATAGGCGATCCGCATGTCCAGGCTGCGCGAGTCGGGACCAAGCTTGCTGGCGCTGGGAACGTCGAACTGTCTGAAACTGGTTTCGGGCTGACGGCCGTTATAGGTCCAGGGCTCGACATGCGAATATTCCACCACCAGATCCGCGTCGACGAGGGGAAACGGCGAGGTCACCTGAAAGCCGGCCAAAGAGGCCCAGCGATTCTCCCAGAAGGAATCGAAGAAGGTGGACGGCCCCAGGAGATCGTCGATGAACAGCTCGCCCCATAGGTTGAGGTTCTTGACGGGCGCATAGGTGAAATCGAAACCCATGGCTGCATTGTCCCTGCCGCCGTAATTCGCTTCCGAAAAGGTGAGCGGTGCCAGGGGCAAAATGTAAATGGGATCCGGATCGCGGTCCTGGTAGATGACGATGTCCTGGAACGCTACCGACAAGGACGGCAAGGGCTTAAATTCGAATCGGTGCAGGTTCGCATATTTCTGGATGGCATGATCCGTATCCGTCATCTTGAGCAGGTAGGTGTCGATGTCGAGCCAATCGGAGAAACCAACGCGCCCTTCGAGCAGAAAGTAGGGAGGCGTATCCCCTTTGGCCATCAAGGAGGAGAAGTAGCCCGGACCCATGCGCACGCGATCGCGGCCAAACTTCAGCGTCAGCCAGGAGAGATCGAGAAGCAGGTAGTTTTCAAAACGGTTGAAGGTTCGGTCCGCCAACAGGCTATCCCCGGCGCCTTTCTCGACCGTGTAGGTTTCGCCGTATTGCGGGCTGAACTGATGCCCGAATTGGGCGCGGTTGGTCTTTTCCGTATACACCATGCCGTGGGTGTAGTAGGTCAGTCGCGGCGAGACTTTTCCATAGATGAAGAGGCCCAAGCCACCTTTACCGCTGATATTGTCCGAGTCGCCCAAGGTTTGTTGGTATTCCGTTTCGATCGCGGGCGAGAGAAAGAAGGAATTCTCCCGGACCGTATCGTGCCATTGCAGGAATTCCTGACGTGCGCCGGGCAGCCATTCGGAAA
>DAINDC010000414.1:0-4735 GCA_036732085.1 Fibrobacterota bacterium
CCCTCAGCTCCAAGCGCAACGTCCTCGTCATCTCCCGCTGACTCCAAGCCCCGCTCGCGTTAGCCGCGATTCCGGATTCTCCGTAATTTTTTCCAGGGACCGGAAATTTTC
Source organism: Fibrobacterota bacterium (assembly GCA_036732085.1). Taxonomy (GTDB): domain Bacteria; phylum Fibrobacterota; class Fibrobacteria; order UBA11236; family UBA11236; genus Chersky-265. The sequence continues at coordinate 112 of DAINDC010000414.1, forward strand.
CGCGCCTCTTTGTATTCATGTGCTGCGCGTTCGATTGGAAATTTTCGGAGACTCCGCATGGCAAGCCAGGATTTTTTTTATTCCTCCGTATCCCTTTGTCTGATCACGGTTTTAGTCGCGGGGCAGGAGAGGGTGGCGGCCGCACCCGCCAAAGTATTGGAGGACGTACCAGGAAAGTTGGTCCTCGAGGTCGTGGTTCCCGCTTTCAATCTCCAGGAAGCAATTGGAGCCGCAGGCAAGCGGGTTACCTGCGATGGCTGTTCGGGAGGCGACCGTCCGGGGGCCCCGGATCTTCCCGTTTACCGGTTCGATGCCCTAAGCGGATCGAATACTCCCAAAGCCAGTATTCACATCCTGGAATCCGAAGTCCGAATCGTCCCGGAAGGCTTGGCGCCTTTTCCGTTTTGGACCAGTCCCGATCGGAAGGAATACCATCTCGATCCCGAACTTTATCGCGCGGCGGGGGCGCCCATGGCCCGGATATCCGGCCTCCGCATGCTGCGAGGCGCTCCCATCCGAAGCCTGGAAGTCCCGTTGGCGCTGTGGTCCGAAGACGGAAAGTCCCTGACCTTGATCAAGAGGCTGCAGGTCGAGGTCGTTTTCGATGGCGTATTGGGTAGGCCGGTTTCCAGGCGTTTGGAAGCGCCCTTTAACTCGGAAGTGAAGAATCCCATCGGCGGCGCTTATCTATACGCTCTGCCCGCATCCCCACTCCGGAAAACCGGGGCCGGAAAAGTCTCAGTGGGCAACACGCTGATAAAGATAAAGGTCGGGGACAGGAATCTCGCCAACTTGGATGAGGACCGGGTCTATGGATTTTCCTTCGCCGATCTGGAACGGGTTTCCACCCAGGTGACTGCGGTGAGGGTAACCGACATGCGACTCTACTCCGGCCCCAATGATACCTTGACCCGGACCATGAACAATACCGTGATACCAGGGACGCTGCGGGAAATCCCCATGGAGGTCCTCGACAACAATCATAACGGGACCTTCGACTCGGGGGACTCGGTGCGGTTCTTCGCGCATGGCACCAGCATCTGGAAGCGGTTGCCGGAGAATGCCGGGCCCATCCGGTTCGAATTCAGCGCGGATCCTTATTCCTTCGAGAATTTTTATTACTTGGATTTTTCAGGGTCCGGAACAAACGGGGCGGCCTTGCGCTTGGAGACCTCGCCGTCTCTACCTGCAAGCGCGGCGCCGCTCACTTCCTCCTATGCCTATGTGCGCGCGGAAAAAGATCAACAATCGGGTGCCTGCGATATTTCCACCGAAAGCCAGCTTGATCCGGAAACAGGAACGGATTGGTACTGGCTTTGGAAAGGCAAATGCTCTGGGGATCCGGGCACTTCTCTGACCTTGACTCGCAGCGCCTTATCCGGTGTCGAAACGGATTCCCTGCCCTTCTTGGATCAAAGTCGGGATCAAGGCCGTGCGGGCGATTCCATTTACCTGGGCTTTTACCTCGCGGGCTCGGAAACCGGCGGCGGCTTCACGCCATACATGGGCGGAAACGGGGAGGCCTTGAGTCCGCTGCCTGGGCATGCTTCGCCCGGCGAATATTTCGTTTGGACCGGCTCGGTTAGAAATCCAACGGTACCGCCGTTGGACTCCCTGGTGTGGAGGAACGGGAACCGTTTTGCTGGGTTTACCTTGGCCTATCGGCGGAGGCACGTCTATGCGGGGAAACCGATTTGGATCTTTCCTGCCGGATTCGGAAAAGCGATCACCTATGGAGTGCAAGGTGGGGAAGGGCTCACCTGCCTGCGCATCGAAGCGGGCGTGGCCATGCGTAAATTCATGCTGGACGATCAGGGACGATTCACCGACAGCCTGGATCAGAACGCCGATGCCCGGTACTTCATTTATAAAAACGCGGCGATGCTTTCCGATGACAATAAAGGCGCAACGCTTTCCGAAGGTCGCATCGAATCGATTGGTCTTCCCGCGGTCGGTACGGCCATCCGGGATCTTGAGTCCGGGGATGGGCAGGATCCGGAATACCTGATCATCACGCCTGCTTCGCTTTTGGATCAGGCTTTGAAACTCAAGGACTACAGGAATGATAAAGGACGGGCCGTGTCGCTTCGGACCTCCGTAGTGTTGGTGGAGGATATCTATCGCCAATTTTCCGGCGGCCGCATGTCGCCCGTCGCCATCCGGGATTTTCTGAGATGGGCGGGAAATGGTTGGGGAGGGAGTGCCGCGGGTGCCCGGGCTTTGCAGTATGTTTTGCTCCTGGGTGACGGCCACTATGACTATCGGAATATCAAGGCTTCCCAAAAGGCATCGGCCCCGCCGAATCTGATCCCGCCGTTCGAATACCATCGGCGCTTTAGCACGGAGGAAGTGGCTTCGGATGACTTCTACGCGGCTCTCGACTCCGCGGATAACGATCTGCAGCGTCCTGCTTTGGATCTTGCCGTCGGCAGGCTTCCCGTAGAGTCACCGACCCAAGTCGAAGATTATCTCCAGAAGATAAAGGCCTATGAGGATCCTGCCAAAGCCGGGGAATGGCGCGGACGCATCGCCATCGCCGCCGATGACGGAACCCAACGTGGGAACACGGACAACCTGGATCCTATTCATGAAGGGCATACCACCTTTTCCGATTCCATCGGCAAGCTCATCAGCCGCAATGAACCCGGTGTCGCGGTAGGCAAGGTCTACCTACTCGATTATCCCGTCAACTCTTCCTTCAACAAACCCGAGGCCACCCAGGACTTGCTCTCCTTGATAAACCAGGGCACCTTGCTGGTGAACTATATCGGGCATGGAGCGGTCGATCAATGGGCGGATGAGGTCCTGCTCAAGACCAACGATGCCCTGGCGCGCATGCACAATGAGGGCATGACTCCCATGATCAATGCCTTCTCCTGCACGGTGGGACGATTCGAAAGCCTGAATACCCAGGGCATGAGCGAAGAGTTCGTGAGGCATAAGGGCACTGGGGCCATCGCCGCGATCTCCTCGACCCGCGAGTCCCTTCCCATTCCCAATGTGGCCTTGGCCAATGCTTTCTATGCTCGGGCTTTTCCTGCGGACTCCTCGGGTTCAACCCTGACGGTCGGCCAAGCTCTTCAGGAAGCCAAGAACAGCGCGGAAGCCGGTGGTGACCGGGGCAACAATGCCAAGTACGCCTTGCTGGGTGAACCGGTGCTGCTCCTGCGCAAGCCCCATCTGGGCGTTTCCATTCTCAACAGCCCCGATACCCTGAGAGCCCTTGATTGCGGCGCCATAAGTGGCCGAATCGCGGGCGGCAGCGGGAAAGGGTTCGTCAATTTGAAAATCGTGGCGGGCTCCATCCACAAGGTCTACGTGCAGAAAGTCATACACGATCAATTCGTGGACAAACGCGGCAATATCCTTTTCGACAGAACGGTTCCGTTCAAAGACTTCGCCTTTTCCGCCGAGTATTTCATTCCGAAGCAGATTTCTTTCGGGGACAGCACCGCGCAGATCCAAATGTTCGCCTGGGACGGTGAGCAGGAAAAGGAAGGCACGGCAGCCAAGCAGAATCTCCGCATCCACGGCACGGCCAATAGCTGCGCGCCTGATCGCGACGGGCTGGGGCCGCATATCCGCATCACCGGCTGCAAGGCGCCGGAAACCGGCAACGTGGATTTCCCCGACCAGGTAAGGTTGTCCTTGCCCTACTGCCTCCAAATCCAAGTGGAGGATTCCTCCGGTGGCGTCATGACGGCCGAAGGCCCCGATGAAGGCACTACCTTGGAAATCCCCGGCTCCTTGGATCCTTTCCATCCTCAGCCTGGTAAGGACGAGCTTTATTCCAAGACCTATCAGTTGAGCCTGACCACCGCCAACATCAAGCCGGGCGTGCATCTGCTCAAGGTCTCCGCCCGCGACGGCTATGGGAATCTCGGCTCCCGTCAGTTGCGCATGGAACTCACCACGGACAGTTCACTCAATCTGGTTTCCGCATACAACGTGCCCAACCCGATGAAACGAAGCGGAACGGTATTTTATTTTTCCACCATCTTGCCTGCGGAGGATGCCGGATATTCCAGCACCGGCGCCGCGACCGACCGGCTGGAAACCGAAATCCGGATCTTCAATCAGTCGGGAAAATTGGTGCGGGAATTCACCCGCGCTCAGAGCGGAGCGACAGCTTGGGACGGCCATGATGAATGGGGCCAACTGCTCGCCAATGGCGTCTACTTCTATACCGTCATTGCCCGACAAAATTTGGAAAGCCTGGGCGGCACGCCTCCCGCTTATCGGACCCTCAGCTCCAAGCGCAACGTCCTCGTCATCTCCCGCTGACTCCAAGCCCCGCTATCATTGCAGCGTAGCGCCCGTCGTTTCGATTCATCCGTTGCCAAATAAAACTCGCGCACAAAAAAAATCGGCCGGAGGTTTTCCCCCGACCGAATCTTAACTGTCCACCTTAAGCGAATCAAATCATTTTAGATCCGCCGGAATCCGTTCCACCTCCGCGGCTTCGCGGCTTCGCTTACGGAAGGTACTTGCGGGACGTGCCGGCTTCGGATTTGTACTCGAGGAAGTAGGGTTCGGTGCCGGAGGGATAGGCGAAGGTCAGGCCGCCGGTCTTGGACTCATCGCCCTTGCCCACGGGATCCTTGGGGCTGAAATGGCCGATATG
>DAINDC010000415.1:0-4699 GCA_036732085.1 Fibrobacterota bacterium
GCATTATAGGTATAGATGGGGCCGGTGGTATTCCATTCCGGAGTGCTATAGAAATTGATGCGGTTCCCGAACGGGCCCGCCGGGCTGTCTCCCACGCGGACGAAGGCATTCTGCTCCAACGACATGGAGACCAGCAGGAACTTGCCCTTGAGCGCGCCCTGGGCCACGGGCGTGACGCTGAGCTCGGGTCCGCCCAACCCCAAGGATGCGGAGGCAGCGATATCCTGGGGCCAACCTTGCCCATCCCAAAAACGCCATTTCGGGAAATCCTCGAAATCATCAGGTAACACCCGCGCTACGTAGAGGCCGGTCCGGCCGTAGATATAGACATACCCGTCGGGATTGGGCGCGCCGGCTTCCACGGTATTGGGCATGATGCCATTGCCGAACCAGAAGGTCTTGGCCGCATCGGTATGGAAGAGGGGCGTGTCCTTCTGGGAGGTGCCGGCGAGATCCGGTTCACCATCGGGGCCGATGGGAATCTTGAGGAATCCGATGCCGATTACCTGGAAGCCCAGTCCCTCGGTGGAAGCGGTGACGATGAGGGGAAGGCTGTAGACGTAGCCATTATGATAATAGCCGTCTTGCAGCCAGTACCAGGAATTCTTGCCTACGGTCGAGGGCGTATTGGGAACGAAGGGAGTGAGGGCCGCGCCCTTGTCGTTCTTGGCCCAGAGGAAATGGATTTTCGCGGGATCCGGTTCGGCGCCGTCCAGGACGGCCAGGCTGTTGTGGATCAGGACCGCGTTCTTGCGGGCCCCGGTGGCGGAGTCGACATTGCCGATGAAGGTATCGCTGAAGAGGAAAAGCGTCTTGCCGCCCGCGGCATGATCCGGCCCCTTATAGCCGGAGAGAGGCACGGAAAAAATGCCATCGCCGCCCGTCCATCCCGAGGACCGATCGAACATGCGGGTCCATTCGGGGGCGGCCGCTACGCTGGGGTTATAGGTGGTGGCGGCCTGGATGGTTCCGAGGAGTGGCCCGGCGCCAAGCGCGGTCGCGATGAACAGTCGCATCCACCTTCCGGATTTGCCCATCATGGATCCCACCCGAGGAAAAATTCGAGAGCCATATCCCACATATCCCCCCCATATTCAATCTCGCTTCAATCCTGAATCTAGGTATGTTTCCTTCATCCAAGCGGGCGGGATGGCTTGGGTCAATCCTCGCGCAGGACATCCACCTCGGCCTTGAGCCTCTGGTCGCGGCCGACGTAGAGACTAATTGATTAAGCGTCCGCACCCATAGAGGAAGACATTCCCCGATCCCGAAACCACCCTGCAGGTGGACTTGAGGTAGGTTTCCAGGGCCGCGAAATCGAAGTTGACGTCCTGGGCATGCATCTTCCGGACGAAGTCCCAATTGAACAGGATATAGGTGACGCGGTTTCCCCTGAGGAAGGCGGTTACGGAATCCGGCTTCAGATCGCCGCGCCCGAAGGAGTTCCGGAAAATCTCCTGATCGTAAAAGGTATTGGTGAGGACGGGAATATCGAAATAATAATTGCGGCCGAAGCAACCCACGGTCATGAGCTTGTCGGACTTGGCATCCAGCCTTTTATTGATTTCGGAGGCCAAGCCATAGGAAAGCGGCATCTGCGCGGCCAGGAAGGCCGGCCCGTCGGTCGCTCCCGTGAACAGGGGGGTAATCTTCTCGCTACGTAACCTCTCTGATACGTTGACCGCGTTTTGCGCCAGGATGAGTCCGGCCCCCGCGAAAATCCACAGGGCCGGACGGGGCAGTCGCGCGGCCCTGCGGAGCGCGAACAGGACGGGCACGGGCAGGATGGCCAGGAGGAACCGGACCTGCTGGCTTTCGACGATCCAAATCAGGAAATAAAACGCGAAGAGCGCGGAGGCGAACCGTTGCCCGCGATCCTTCCAGCCCAAGCCACATAAGGCTATGGCGAAGAGGAGGGACAGCTTCCCGTCGAAGCCCAGACCGGCTCCGGGCCTGGCTTCGTCGATGCCCAGGGCGAGGCGGAAAGGCAGGAGCAGGAGATCGAGGGGCGAGCGCCCCATATTGTAATCGGCCAGCATATGGTGGAAGCCCTGGAAGCGCAGGGCGCTGATATACGGGGATTCGAAAAGGGAATTCGCCAGGGGGAAGACGGGATTGCCGGTCCAGAACCAATTCTTGAGATACCAGGGGGCGGCCAGCGCGGCGCAGAGAAGGACGCCGGCATAGAAGTTTTTCCGATCCCGGCTGCGGAAGAATTCCCAGGCGAAAAAGAAGACCGCGAACAGCACACCCGGATACTTCACCGCCGCCGCCAGGCCCAGGCAGGCGCAGGCGCGCAGCCAGGCGGAGCTGTTCCCGGTTACTAAAACGCCGGTTCCCGGGACTCCGGTTTCCAGCACGCGCAAATAGGCGAGCGTCGCCAGGGTGATGAGCAAGGCGAAGAAGATTTCCACGTAACCGGAATGGAGGAGATCGATTAGGACGGGCGTGGTGGCAAAGACCGCCGTCACCGCCAGGGCTTGCGCCCGGGAGAGGCCGGAGATGCGGGACAGGCTGGCCAGCAATACCATCATGATGAGAACGGCGAAGGCCACATTGGCGACGAAGGGGGAGACTGGCATGCGCAAGGTCTCCAGCACGGCGAACGGCATTTCGAAGAGCATGGGAAAATTGCCGGTGACATTGAAGGGATCGAAGGCGAGCCGGCCGGTCAGGGCCATCTGCTTGGGAATGAGCAGGTGGTAGATCATATCGTCCCGGGTATAGGGCGGGATGAGAAAAGCATGGGAGTAGAGCAGGGCGAGCACCAGCGCGGCGGCCAGGTAAGCGATGCGGACGGCAGGCGGACGTGGTTTCCGGAATTCCCGGATGAGGATAACGGCCAAGGCCACAAGGGCGGGCGCCGCAGCGGCGGATACGAAAGCAGGCCGGCACAGGCCGGTCAAGCCCAAGGCGAATACGAGATAGCCCAGGAAGGCGTAGGCGCAGACTAGGCTGAAAGCGAAAATGGCCACGCCGAATTATACGATAGGGCCGGATCCGGATTCAGGGTTTTGCGTTTTCAATGCGGAGGCGCCATGGCCAGGCTGCGGGTCACGCCGGTCCGGGTATATCGGATTTCCTGCTTGTTGTTCTTGAAGGTGAAGACCACCTTCCAGACATACACGCCCTGTCCCGCCATCTGTCCCTTATGATCCTTGATATCCCAGACCAGATAGCTGGCCAAGCCGCCGATGGCGGAGCGATTGACATTGCGCGTTTCCCCGAGGTATCCGAAGGACTGCTTGAAGTGCTTCATGAAATTGCCCAGGTTGTCGAAGATGGTGATGTCCGCGAGGTACTCGCCGGTGGAAATGACCTGGATGGTGGAGATATTGGCGGGCATCGGAACCAGACCAGCCGGGTCGTTTCCAACCGAGGGCGAGACTACGCCCAGGACCGGTACGGTACCAACATATGGGGTTCCCGGCACGTAGTCGGCCGGCGGCACCCATTGGGTCACATACGTCTGGCCCACCTTGGTGGAGAACTCGCTGCCATTGTCATTCCTGGGATCGTTGTTCACGAGCACGAACCCGGATGGATCCGTGATCGGAGAAACGCCGACGACGGGTGGGTAACCGCGGAAGACCTGGATCAGGCGCGGCGGGGGCGGGCCTTGCAGCTTGATGCCATATACGGTGGGCAGGTTGTTCGCCAAATCCGTGTATTCGCCGCCGACATTGAGGAATATGCAGTCGCCGGCCTGGGGCGCCGCGGCATTGTCTTTGGCGACATAGACGGTGAAGCTGGAGTTGGCGTCGAGGTTCCGGACCGGCCCTTCCGGCACCACGCGCTTGCTATTGGCATAATCGCTGCAATTGCCATTGGCGTCGGGTTTGGAGAAGCGCAGCAGGTCCTGCCAATTGCCCTGGGTCGCCATCGCCTCCGAAACCGTGATGCTCAAGGTGTCCACGCCCAGGCTCGTCGAGCCATTGGTCAAGGTGCGGTTGTCGAAGTTCTTGATGCTGGCGGTCATGAGGATGGGGCCCATCGAATCCGCAAGCGCGGGCTTCTGGCCGCCGAAAATATTATCCGATGGCAAGGTGGCGGTCGGGGTCTGGCCGGCCAGTACGGAGGTGGCTCCCACCGGAAACTGGTTCGCGGAGAAATCGGCGACCACGATATTGGGGAAGCCGGGCATCAAGGAAAGCGCCGGCAGTCCGGAATTCACCGTGGTGGCGGTGCCGTTCCAATAGACCGGGGTCACGCTGGTGGGCAAGGTTTCCACCGGGCGGGTGAATACGATATAGACATGGTCCGCGGCGCCGTTCCCGTCCTGATCCTTGATATAGGCTTTTTGGACCAGGTTCAAGGCGGGACGCAAGGTGATGTCGCCTTGGAAGGTCTTGAGGCCGGAGACCGCGATGCCATGGACGGTAATGGTGGCCACGGCCTGGGTGGGATCCAGGAAGCCCGTGACCTTGCCGTCCAACATGACGGGCGGCGTCGTCGCGAAACCGAAAGGCACGAGCACGGTGAAGACTCCGGTATTGGGCCCGGTCTCGATGGCCGTCAGCATTTCCTTCTCACCCTGCGGGGTCGTCAGGGTCACGATGATTTGATCGACCACGTCCACGGTGGGTGTCGCGGTCTTGATGACAGCCACGAAACTCGGGGCGTCGCCATCCTTGATCTGGGTGATCTTGGTCGTGAGATCGCCTGCCAGCGCATAGTAGAAGTCCTCGGCGCCTTGGGG
>DAINDC010000416.1:0-3909 GCA_036732085.1 Fibrobacterota bacterium
CTATAGCATCAGCTACACTCCCGACAGCGTATTCTACGGGTCCTTGGTCAGCCTCAGCCTTTACAGCGATTCCACCTATGTCCAGTCCATCACCTCCTCAGTGTCCAATTCGGGGAATTATTCCTGGACCGTTCCCGCCGGCCTTTTCACTTCCAACCGATACCGCATCCGCATTTCCAGTTACGGCAATTCCAGCGTCTATTCCTATAGCCCCTATTTCACCATCAGCGGCTTGCTGCCCGATACCTATGAGCCGGACAATGTGAAATCCTCGGCCAAGGTCCTGAACGCGGATGGCGTGGCCCAAACCCGCAACCTGGCCTCCGGCGATGTGGATTGGATCCGCATCGACGCCGTGGCCGGCAAGCGGTATCTCGCCTCCATCAATTCCGGGCTCTATTCGGTCTATGGGTATATGCTGGACAGCAGCGGCCTGCAGGTTTCCTATCAAAGCGGCACCAAATTTTCCTTGGCCTTGACGCCCAAGTATGCCGGCGCTTACTACCTGAAGATGACCCCGTATTCATCGTCGTCCCTGGGCAGTTATACCGTTTCCTTGATCAGTTACGATTCGACCCAGACGGGCTTGCCGGTGAAATTCACCTCGCCGGATTCCTCCAGCATCTTCGCCTCCGGCTCCTATTACACCTTGAATTGGTCGGCGGATCAAGCCCTGTTCGGCACCTCGGTCAGCCTGGCCTTGTATCTGGACTCGAGCTTCATCCAAAGCATAGCCTCCGGAATCACCAATAGCGGCACCTATTCCTGGACCATTCCCACCGGCCTTGTGACCTCGGCAAAATACCGCATCCGGGTCGCCAATTATTCCGCGTCCGACATTTTCGGATTCAGTCCCGCCTTCACCATCAGCGGGCTCAAGCCGGATACGTATGAACCCGACAATCTGCGCGGTTCGGCCAAGGATATCACCACGGACGGCGCGGCCCAACAGCATAATATCTCCACCAACGATTCCGATTGGGTGAAATTCAATGCCGTCCTGGGCACCACCTACCTCATTTCCACCAGCTCCACCACCGAGGAATATGTTTATGTCTGCGATAGCCTGGGCCAACAGCTCAACTATACCAGCGGCACCAAGGTTTCCTTGGTTTTCAATCCCACGCGGACGGGCAAGTATTATGTGCGGGTCCAGTACAGCTATGGAACGGGAGCCTATTCGCTTTCCATTCTCGGCTATAACGGAACCTTGGGCGCCCTGCCCGCCAAATTCACGGCCCCGGATTCCGCCACGGCCTGGGCCGCGGGCAGCAGTTATACGGCCTCATGGACGCCCGATTCCACTTTGTACGGAACCTATGTCACCCTGGGGCTCTACCAGGACACGACCTTGGTGCAAAGCCTGGCCTCGTCGGTTTCCAATACCGGCAGTTATATGGTGTCCATTCCCACGGGGATGGCGACGGGAAAGCGTTACCGCATCCGCATGACCAGCGGCAATAATTACCAACTCTTCGGATACAGCCCCTACTTTTCCATCAGCGGGCTCGCGCCCGATTCCCTGGAGTCCAATGATATCGCAACCGATGCGCATGCCGTCGCGCCCAATTCCGGGAAGGCGGCTTTGTCGCTGACCCGGGGCGATCATGATTGGTTCAAGTTCACGGGGAAGTCCCAGATGCTTTATTTGATCCAAGCGACCTCGCCCTACGCCTTGTCGACCACGGAAAAGCTTTTCTCCGGGCTGGGGGCCGGACTGCTCATGTCCAATACCAAAACCAGCAGCCTGGATTCGGTGAACGGCATCGCCTGGGTCTGCCCGTCGGATGGGATTTATTCGGTATCCGTGGATCCCTATTCCACAACCTATTTCGGCGCGTACAATTTCGAGATCAAGGAAGTGGATCCGGCCAACTACAAATTCGCCGTGACCGCGCCGGTAGCGTCCTCGGCCGTGAAAACGGGATCCTTGCTTGCGATCAGCTGGAGCGATCCCTCCGGCGTCAAGGGCACGGTGGATATCTTCCTCTATAATGCGTCGGGCGTGGTCCAGACCATCATCGCCGGTACGACCAATTCCGGAACCTATTCCTGGACCGTACCCGCTACGTTACCCTCCGGCGCCGATTATTACGTCAAGGTCATCAGCCGACTGAGCGCCGGCATCAACGGCAGCAGCGGGGTCTTTTCGATCGCGCCCTGAGAAAGACGCGTCCCGGCCTGGGATGGGGTTATTGCGGGAGGAGCGCTCCTTCCGGGACAAACGGTGTTGGGAAAAGCCCGCGGTGGGGCCGTAGCCAATCCGTTCCGGATGGCCTTGGGGGCCGAGATCCTCAAGGATCTTCCTGGTCATGAATCTTGGCCCCATCCATCCGGATACTCCGGCCGGTCCGGGCTTTGCTTGGCGCCTTCTCCACTCCACTCGATGGCGAGTGAAGCACTCGGGCTCTGGGAGCATCGCGCGAGCCCTGAGGGGCCGGCGCGAAGAACGGAATTACTGGAGGTGGATGCCGTCGAACAAGGATGCTTCCGGAGAGGCAGGAAGCGCACGGCCATCAAAGGTGACCACGCCTTTTCCATCTGGACGGGCGATCAGGATTTTGGATGCACCCATCGGGCTGCGGCCAAACAGAACCTCAGCGCGCGTGCTTTTCGCCACCGGACGAATCGCGATGCCCGTGGCTGAACCAAGGAAAATTTTCTGCGCGAAATTGTAGAAGCTGCGGTCCCAGACTCTCTTTTCATGCCCCAAACCGGCCTCAATCTGCCAAACATGCGTGACATTGTTTTGGTCCAGGAAATCGTGATACTTTTTGCCGTTGTTGACCAGGCCGTCCGTGCTCCCGTACGACAAGTAGATGAACTTCAAGTTCTGTTTGATTGTAGCCACGTCCTTGATGGTCGCAGTCGGATCTTGCGTGTTGGGCGCGGCCGAATAAGGGCCGAGGTAATGGAAAAGATCCGTATGGGGGAATCCGAAATTGAAGGTTTGCCCGCCGCCCATGGATAAGCCGGAGAGGGCCCGCGAATCGGGATCGGTCGCTACGGAATATGTCTTTTCGACCCACGGGATCAGATCGCCGATCAGGACGTCTCCGAAAGCGGAGAAACCGTCCGATGCGCCCTTCGTATTTCCATCGGGCATGACCACGATCATGGGTTTGCACAGGTTCTTCGAAAGCAGATAATCCATGATGTTGGCGGCATCGCCTTCGTTGCTGCCCTGCCCAATCCAGGAAACTTCATTCCCTCCGATTCCATGCATCAGGTAAACGACGGGATATTTCTGGCTGGTCGAATATCCCGGAGGCGTATAAATCGTCACCTTTTGCGTGTTGTACTTCTGCGTTGAATAAGGGTTTGTTAAATAATAAGTGACCTGTTTAGAGATTTTGTCAATCTTTCCCTGATCGATCCTCTCAAACGAAAATTTGCATCCTTATTGCCCGCCCTGAACGAGCGCGCTCGTCGTTTGGCGGTTGCGGCCGAAGCCAAGTCCCTGGGTCGGGGAGGCATTGTTCGGGCAGCCCGTGCTTCCGGGATTTCCATATCGACCATTCAGCGTGGCCTCAGGGAATTGAAAGCGCCGGGCCGACGCCGGGTTCCTGAGAACGTCCGCCGTACGGGTGGGGGCAGGAAGCGCCTGGCCGATGCGGATTCGCGTCTTCAGTCGGATTTGGAGTCTCTGGTTGAGCCGGTCGTACGGGGTGACCCGGAATAGCCTCTACGCTGGACCACCAAGAGCCTGCGCACACTGGCTGATGCGCCTTGCGCCATGGGCCATACTGTCAGCCATGTGACTGTGGGTGCGCTGCTCCGCCAGGCTAGGTACAGTCTACAGGCGAACCAGAAAACCAAGGAAGGTGGGCAGCACCCGGACCGCAATGCCCAGTTTGAGTTCATCTACGGCGAAGTGGGCCGGCACCAGGCCGATGGACAGCCGGTGAT
>DAINDC010000416.1:3981-4672 GCA_036732085.1 Fibrobacterota bacterium
CTTCAAGAATGCGGGGCGGGAGTGGCGCGCAATGGGCCAGCCTCGGCGAGTGCGGGTCCATGACTTTCTGATTCCCCGAAAGGGCAAAGCCATTCCCTATGGGGTATACGACTTGACTCGGGACGAGGGCTGGGTCAATGTGGGGATCGACCATGATAGGGGGCGTTTGCGGTCGAAAGCGTCCGCAGGTGGTGGAAAACGATGGGCCGCCGGGCGTACCCCCGGGCAAAATCACTGCTCATCACGGCGGATTCCGGCGGGAGCAATGGGGCACGGACCCGGCTATGGAAGTGGGAGCTGCAAAAGCTGGCGGACGAAATCGGGATGAAGCTACTTGTACGTCACTTGCCGACCGGAACGAGCAAGTGGAACAAGATCGAGCACCGGCTGTTTTCCTTCATCAGCCAGAATTGGCGAGGTCGTCCGCTGACGAGCCTGGCCGTGATCGTGAGTCTCATTGCCGGAACCGAGACAAAATCGGGACTCAGGGTACGATGCGAACTCGATACCGGACGATATCTTAAAGGACAGAAAATCTCCGATGAGCAGATGGCGGACCTGAGTATCAAAATGGACAAATTCCACGGTAAATGGAATTACACAATTCACCCGCGCAGAAAAAGGCCAAAGCGGTCAGTTACTCCTCTGCGCAATGAGAGGATTATGCGCTTGAGAAGATGTAATCCAGGTC
>DAINDC010000417.1:0-1939 GCA_036732085.1 Fibrobacterota bacterium
ATGTTCGCTTCGATAGCGTTGCAACGCACCCAAATAGTCGGCGTATCCCATCTCGGTTCGCAACCGATCGAAAATGTCCCAATAGCGCCGCGCGTTTTCCACGCCGACCTCGCGCTCAAGATGCTGCTTGAGATCATGAATGACGTGATCGTTGTCCAGCAAAGTGTTGTCCACGTCGAACAGGAAAACGAAGTTTCCACGATGCGGATTTGCGGAAGGCGAGTTGTCCTTTTCTTCCAGAGAGGATGGATTCACGGCTTATCCTGGTTAAGAGGTTTTGACCACAATCGCCATCCGCCCCGAAAGGCATTGGTATTTTTTCCCAAGCGGGCGAAGGATGGAAGTTTCTTCAGCAGTCTCGCGTTCCCACCACCGATAACGACATAATCCGCTTCCAAGGCGGCGGCGAGCCTTTTGATGACGTCGTTCACGTGGCCGCGCCATTTCTTCTTTCCCATCCGCTTGAGGCCGGCAAGCCCGACATACTCCTCGTACGTACGTCCGTTTTTATATGGTAGATGCGCCAGTTCCATCGGCTCGATTTTTCCATCCACGATCATCGCCGACCCCAAGCCAGTGCCCAAGCCCAGGAAAAGCATGCGCTTCCCGGAGTAACTCCCTAAGGCTTGCATCGCCGCATCGTTGATGATTTTAATCGGGCGACCCAAAGCCTTTTTGAAGTCGAAACCAACCCACCCCTGTCCGAGATTATGCGGCTCGCAGGCAATGTGTCCGTGCAAGACCGCGCCCGGGTAGCCAATCGTGACCGCATCGTAGCGCCCCCCCATCGTGAGTTTGCGGACCGCTGCGACCATTTTCCGCGCCGTCATTTTCTCGCCGGAGGAAATTTCCAAGGGGGATTTATGGCCCGTGAGGTGCACTTTGACGTGGGGGCCACCTACGTCGATGACGAGAATTTTCATTCGCCTGTTTTCCCTTGGCGATCGTTGTCCAAGAAAAACTTCAGCGCGGCTTTTGGCCCCCAACTGCCGGCGGTGTAATTCGGGAAGTTGCGAGCGGGGCTATTTGTCCACACGTCAAGGACGGGCATCAGGAGCTGCCAAGCCGCTTCGATCTGATCGGCACGCATGAACAGCGTCGCATCGTTTTGCATCACATCCCAGAGCAAGGTCTCGTATGCATCCGGAGAGGGCTTCGCAAAACTCTCTTGATAATTGAAATGCATCTGCACCGGTCGTAAGCGCATGTTCGAACCGGGATATTTCGCCTGAAAACCCAGCACGATGGCTTCCTGGGGTTGGATGGACATGATGAGCCGGGACGGGTGCCAGTCCTGGGCGGTCTCCCGGGGAAATAGCTGATGCGGCACGTTGCGAAATTGTATCGCGATTTCCGAAACCTGACGGTGCAGGCATTTGCCGGTGCGGAGATAAAACGGCACGCCCTGCCAGCGCCAGTTATCGATGAACAATTTCAAAGCCGCGAACGTTTCCGTTTTTGAATGTCGTGACACATTTTCTTCCCTGCGATATCCGCACATTTTTTTGCCGCTGATCGCGCCCGGACCGTATTGTCCGCGCACCGCGTGCTTAGGGACATCGGAGGGAAGAATCCGGCGCACTGCGTGAAGGACATCCAATTTTTTGTCGCGAACTTCGTCAGCCTCGAAGGAAACCATGGGTTCCATCGCCACGAGGCAGAGCAGTTGCATCAGGTGGTTTTGTACCATGTCGCGGAGCGCGCCGGCATGTTCGTAATAGCCGCCGCGATGCCCGATGCCGATTGTTTCGGCCACGGTGATGGATACGTGATCAATGTAACGACGGTTCCAAATTGGTTCGAAGAGCGGATTGGCGAAGCGGAACGCGAGGATATTCTGCACGGTTTCCTTGCCGAGGTAATGGTCGATACGGAAAATCTGCGCTTCGTGAAAACTCTCGGTAAGCGTTCGATTGAGTTCGCGTGCGGAGTCGAGGTC
>DAINDC010000417.1:1949-4670 GCA_036732085.1 Fibrobacterota bacterium
CCGAACATCATCGGCGGCGTGGCCATGTGAAAAATGCGGATGGTTTTGGCGCGCCATTTCTTGTCCCATGCCGCGCAGTTTCCGGCCAGGGTTGCATACGTTGCCGGATCCTTGAAATCCCCCTGCAGATAGGTGATGTGCCGGGCGAAATTTTTCCAGTCCGCGTTGTTCGACTTTTCCCGACGCGCGAATTTTTTGACACCGTCGAACATACGCGAGTGCAGCGCTTCATCCCGCATGGGAATTCTGTCCAGGGCGATGATCGCAAATCGCGCGGGCATTCGCTTGTCGAGGTGTAAATCGAAGAGCGAGGGAAAAAGCTTGCGCCACGCTAAATCTCCCGCCCCGCCAAAAATCACGATAATGGTCGGGACACTATCCATTTTGTCTCAGTCCACTACCCATTGAGTATGGAATGTGCCTTTTTTATCGGTGCGTTCATAAGAATGCGCGCCGAAATAATCGCGTTGGGCCTGGATTAAATTCGCCGGAAGCCAGGCGCTGCGGTAACTATCCAGATAGGCCAACGAAACCATCAGGCCCGGCGCGGGAATGCCTAGGCTGCTCGCGGTGCATACCATCTTTCGCAGGTTTTCCTGATGGGCCGAAATCTTCTTCGCGAGGCCGGGATCGAAAAGCAAGTTGGGCAAGCCCCCGTTGGCCCGAAATGCAGCGCGAACATCTTCCAGCAATGCCGCCCGGATAATGCAGCCTCCCCGCCATATACGGGCGATGGCTTCAAGGTCCAGCTGGTAACCGTGTTGGGCCGAAGCCCCTGTCAGCAAGGCCATGCCTTGCGCGTAGGTCACGATCATTCCTACGTAGAGCGCGCTCCGCAATTGATCGAGAAAGAGCGCTCGTTCCCCCTCATACCGACGGATGGGCGCTTGCATGAGACGCACGGCCTCCTTGCGTTCCTTTTCCGATCCGGACAGATTCCGCATCGCCACCGCCACGTCTATGGTCGGAACGGGCACTTGTAAATCCATGGCATCCTGGGAGGCCCACATCCCCGTGCCTTTCTGCTTGGCCTCGTCGAGAATCACGTCGATGAGCCGCTTGCCCGTCTGCTCATCGGTTTGACGGAAGATGCGGGCCGTGATTTCCAACAGGAAAGAATTGAGTTCCTCGCCATTCCATCGGTCGTAAACATCGTGCAACTCGTCATCCGTCAACCCCAGCCCGCGTTTCATCAAGTCGTAAGTCTCGGCGATTAAGCGCATCAATCCATATTCGATGCCGTTGTGTACCATCTTGACGTAATGGCCCGCCGATCCTGGTCCCAGCCAAGTGACGCAGGGCTCGCCGTCCACGCGCGCCGCCACCGCATCGAAGATCGGGCGCACCCGCTCGTAGCCTTCCCGCGGGCCTCCGGGCATGAGGCTGGGGCCGTGTCGGGCCCCCTGTTCTCCGCCGGATATGCCGACGCCGAGAAACTGAATTCCCCCCTTCGCCAAAGCTCGCGTGCGCGGTTCCAGATCGGTGAAGTGGGAGTTGCCGCCGTCGATGATCAGATCGCCCCGTTCCAGGCAAGGTTGCAGATCCCGAATCACGGCATCTACGGGCGATCCGGCCGGCACGAGAAGCATCACGGCCCGCGGCGTCCGGAGCATGCCGATGAATTCCTGAAGACTTGCAGTAGCGTGGATGTTACGTTGCCCGCCTTCGGCTTCATGCCGCAACGCCGCAACTTTGGCGGCATCCTTGTCGTAACCGGCGACGGAATGGCCGTGATCCGCCATGTTCAGCACAAGATTGCGGCCCATTACTCCTAAACCAACCATGCCGATCCCGCATCCTTGTGCATTCACGGCGCGCTCCATTTCCAATCGCGAATCTCCGGCAGGTCCTCGAAGTTCGTTCGGATATAGGTTTGATGTTGGGCCAGTCGTTCCTTGCACCACTCGATGAAGGGGCCGGCTTGCGGAAGACGAGTGCGTCGTACGGCTTCCATGCAAATGTGGAAACGGCTCATTTGGTTGCGGACCACCATGTCGAAAGGCGTGGTCGTGGTTCCTTCTTCCCGGAAACCGCGCACATGGAATCGCTCGGCATGGGTCCGGCCGTGAAGAAGTTGATGCACGGCGCGTTGATAGCCGTGGAATCCGAAAACCACCGGCTTGTCCGCGGTGAATAGTTCGACGAATTTCGGTTCCTCCAACCCGTGCGGATGGATGAGGCGCGGGAAGAGGCACATGAGATCCACGATGTTCACCACGCGGACTTTCAGGCTCGGCGCATGCCTTCGGAGCAGCCATGCCGCCGCCACCACTTCCAAGGTCGGCGTATCTCCGGCCGCGGCCAGCACGACATCCGGCCCGCCGTCCGCCTCGTTGCCCGCCCAGCCCCAGGCGGATGCGCCCGCGGCGCAATGCCGCACGGCGGCTTCCATGTCGAGCCATTGCAGCTCCGGCTGTTTGTCGATGACGATGAGGTTGACATAGTTCCGGCTGCGGAAACAATGATCGGCCATGGACAGCAGGCAGTTGGCATCGGGCGGGAAGTAAATGCGCGCGACCTTCCCCTTCATGGCCAGGACGGTATCGATGAGGCCGGGCCCCTGGTGGCTGAAGCCGTTGTGATCGTTTCGCCAACAGGTGGAGGTCAATAGGAGGTTCAGCGAAGGCACGGGTTTGCGCCAGGGAAGCTTGATGGCCTCTTCCAACCATTTGGTGTGCTGGACGGTCATCGAGGCTGTGACCATGGCAAAAGCCTCGTAGG
>DAINDC010000418.1:0-3974 GCA_036732085.1 Fibrobacterota bacterium
TCCGATGAGCGTGGTATGCAGGCTCTGGTACATATTGGACTTGGGCGTGGCGATATAGTCCTTGAAGCGGGACTGCAACGGCGTCCAGATCGAATGCACCAGGCCCAGCACGGCGTAACAATCGGAAATCGAATTCACGATGATGCGCAAGGCATAGAGATCGTAGATGTCCTCGAACTGGCATTGGCGGGCCTGCATCTTGTGCCAGATGCTGTAGAGGTGCTTGGGACGGCCGTAAACCTTGCCCTCCACCTCGGCCTTCTTGAGCGCGTCCTTGACGGGTCCCAGGATGCCGCGGATATATTCCTCGCGTTCCTGCCGCTTCTCCACCACCTTCTTGACCAGGTTCTTGTAGGCGTCCGAGTTCAGGTGCTTGAAGGCGAGATCCTCCAGCTCCCATTTGATCTTGGCCAGGCCGAAGCGGTGGGCGAGCGGCGCGTAGACCTCCACGGTCTCGGCGGCGATGGCCTTCTTGCGATCCTCCTGCATGTAGCTCAGGGTCCGCATATTGTGCAGCCGATCCGCGAACTTGATCATGATGACGCGGATGTCCTTCGCCATCGAGATGAGCATCTTGCGGAAGGTTTCCGCCTGCTGGTCCGCGCGGGATTTGGACTTGATCGCCGAGATCTTGGTGACGGCTTCCACCAGAAAGGCCACGTCCTCGCCGAAGACCTCCTTGATCTCCAAGGTCGAATGGCCCGTATCCTCGACCACGTCATGCA
Source organism: Fibrobacterota bacterium (assembly GCA_036732085.1). Taxonomy (GTDB): domain Bacteria; phylum Fibrobacterota; class Fibrobacteria; order UBA11236; family UBA11236; genus Chersky-265. The sequence goes on from DAINDC010000418.1 coordinate 726, forward strand.
GGAGCCCGGCGGCGATGGTCACGGTATCCATATTCAGATCGGCCAAAAGCTTCGCGACCTCGAAGGGATGTTCCGCATAGGGCATGCCGGAGCGGCGGAACTGGTTCTTATGGGCGAGCATGGTGAAGTCGATGGCGCGCTGGATCAGGTCGCGATTGAAGTTGGGGCTGCGCTCTCCGATATAGGCGAGCAGGTTCTCCTTGGCGCGGTCGAGGCTGCGTTCGATTTCCGGGGCCTTGATCTCGGCGTCCTCGCCCTCGGCGGGATCTCCCGTGTCTAGGGGCGTTTCCGGTACGGTGAGCTCGGCGAGCGAGTCCTGAACCACGGGCACTACGGAGGAGACGGAAGGGGTTTTGGGTTCGCGTGTTTTGGAGTCGCGGAAACGCCGCTCAAGACCTTGGGGTTCACCCTGCTTGCCCGCTCCGCTCTCATCCTTTTTCATGATTGCCGCCTGCCCTCGCGGGACATTCCCGGCGATGGACTCATTAGTGGGGAAGATAACCTCCCACGCGCCCTGCGGAAGTAAAATGCAGGACGACATCGGGTGCCACTGATGTTACTAACATAGCACCTTCGGCTGACAATATCCACGATTTTGTGGATTTAAGGGCCTTTTTAGGGGATTTTGGGCGATGTGAAAAGGAGCCATCCGGGAGCTTGAACGGATGACGGCGCGCGTCTACCCTCCACGGAAAACCACTTATAAGCAGAACCAGGCCCGAACCCTTCTTTCTGCGGCAGGCTACGCGGCGATTGGGGGAAACTGGAAACGGCCATAGCGTCAAAGAGCTTCAAGGCGGGACGGGCATTTCCTTGGCGATCGAAAAGCCCGCGGGAAGTTCCCAGATAGTCGTTCGCCGTGGGCTCCCACCACATCAGGCCCTTGCCCCGCTGGTTGGGCGTGGCGCGGATGATTTGCTCCAGCTGCTGCAGATATTGGACCTGCCCCTGGTCGGTGAGCGGAAGCGGATAGGTGCCGTCCGGATAAGGCGTCATCGCGGTCTCGACGATGAATATGTCCTTGGCATAGGTCCGGCCCATGAAGTCCAGGTTGCCGCGGAGATCGTCGAAGGTCCCGTGCCAGAGGGGGTAATAGGATTGCCCGATCACATCGTACCTGACGCCGTTGGCGGCCACATTGTCGAAGAACCATTTCGTCGTCCCCTGATCGCCTCCGCTGGCGAGCTGGAGCATGATTAAGGGCTTGGATCCGTTTTCGGGCAGGCCGCTGTCCCCCGCGACGCTTCCGGAATCCACGCCGCGCACGCCGGCCTTGAGCAGGTCGGCGAGGCTCTTGAAATTAGAGTTGGACCCGTCGGACCACGTCATCCCGGAATTGATCTCATTCCCGATTTGGATCATGTCCGGCAGCACGCCCTCCCGGCGGAAGCGCGCCACGGTGGACCGCGTATAGGCATAGACCGAATCCACGAGCGTCGCATGGGCGAGTCCCTGCCATGCCTTGGGCGGCGCTTGATGGCTGGGATCGGCCCAGGTGTCCGAGTAATGGAAAACGAGGAGGAATTTAAAACCCAGAACCTTGGCCTGCTTCGCGAGCGCGAGGGTGTATGCGAGGTCGTTGGGCAAGGCGGTGGGAGTATGGAAGAGCCGCAGGCGAATCCATCCGTAGCCATGCTGGCGGAAAATGACGAGGCCGGGCTTGACGACGCCCGAGTCCCGGAATTTCATGCCGGCATCCTCCTGCTGCTTGAGGAAGGAGAGATCGGCGCCGACGGAGAATGCGTCCCCAGGTAACGTCTGCGCTACGGTAGGCGAAAACGAGGAGGCGAGCAGCATGGCGGCGGAAAGCAGGGCGGCGGCACCGTTCATGGAATTATGATACGCGATAATCGCGCGCGAAGTTGCACATATTCCGCATCAATGTAGAAGATCGTACAAGCGATAAAAAGCCTTGGCGCTTTTCACGGAAAGTCGGCCCGGTTTCCCATGAACCCGGAGCTTTTTATTTCCCCCGCAGGCTTGTCCGCCCCATGCGCCCCTCAGGACTTGGGCTTGAGCCTGCGCAGGTTGGTGATCGCGGCATCCGCTTCGCCGATCAGGAATTCCAATTCGGAGGCCTTGGAAACGGCTTCGGTGATCTTGGCTTCCTCTTCGGAGGCATTGCGGATCTCGGTCTTCAGATCCTCCACCATGAGGCGCAGGTTCTGGATCTGGACTTGCGCATCCAGTATCAAGGTGTGCTCCTGGGCCAGGAGCTTGAACTTCTCCTCGACCTCGCTCGTCGCCGTCATGATGCCCTGCACGGAATCGCGGGTCTTGAGCACCAAAGATTCCTCCGCGCGCAACGCGTCGATCTTCTCCTGGACGGACTTCATCAGGACATGCAGGGACTCCACGGATTTGCGCGCATCGTGGATGACGCTCTTCTCGTTCCGCAACAGGACCATGCGACCTTCCAGATCATCGACGGCCTTGAAGACCTCCTGGATCTTCCCGTCCAGCACGGTCACAGCGGCCTGACGCTTTTCCAGCGCGCCCATGTTCTCCTCCATCGCCATCAGGAAGCCATCGACCTTCTTGAGCCGCTCTTCCGCCTGTTTGATGGTAACCTTGTGGGCATCGACCGAAGCAAGTCCCTCCGCGATTTCCTCCTGGAGGCCTTTCAGTCTCAACTTGTCGGCCTCGAAGGCGGCCAATAGTTCGCGGTTGCCCGCACCGATCTTCTGCTGCGCCTCCTCGAATTCCCTGGCGAGCCGGTGATGCAGTTCCAAAGACTCGCGGAACTGGCTTTCCTGCTTGGCCACGGCCAGCTTCTCCGCCTCGATCCGCACGAAACCTTCCTCGACTTCCTTGCCCACCCGATCGAGTTCGGAGAGGCGGTTCTCCATCGTGCGCAGCCGATCCCCATGTTGGAAAAGCTCCCGGGTCTTGGCTTCCATGGCGCGGGCATGCTCTTCGGTCTCGTCGATCTTCGCTCCCAAGGCCGCCAGCGCGGGCTGCCGGGCCAATTGCGCCTGGATCTTTCCATCCGTATCGCGGATGAGGGATTCCAGCTTGGACATCTTGCCTTCCAAGCCGTTGAAACCCTCCAGCTTTACGTTCACATCCTTGATGCGCAAGTCGGTCTGGCCCAGGAATTTGTTGATTCCATCGACCCTGTCGCCCACGCCCGCAATCTCGTCCTCGCGGTGCTTCAGGAACTCCAGGTTGTTGATCACCTTTTCGGATTGCTTGCGCGCTTCCTCGGTCCGACCGTCTGCCAGCGGTAGCGCCCGTCGGGAAGTGGCT
>DAINDC010000418.1:3984-4664 GCA_036732085.1 Fibrobacterota bacterium
CCGCGCAAGGAAGACATCTCCTCCCGCTTGGACTCCAGGATTTCCATGGTCCGATAAATCTCGTTCTCACCTTGGCGGATTTCCTCGACCTTGCCTTCCACCTTCTTCAGCTCGTCGCTCAGGTGCGAGGCCACGGTGAGTTCCTGCTGGAACCCCTTCACCCATTCCTCCACCTTGCCGATCTTGCCTTCCAGCTTCTCCACCGAATTCCACTGCTTATGGATCCGCTCGACCTTCTTGTCCACCCCGTTCAGGATGTCCTGGAAGCCGTCGATGAGCTTCTTGGTGGTTTCCAATTGCCCGTTGTTCTTGAGGATGGTGTTCATGGTGGCATCCATGCTCTTGACGATATTGCCGGCCTCCTTGGCGCGGTTGGAGGCCTCGTCGATGTTCCGCTGGCTCTTCTGGAACTCGAGCAGCTTGGTCTGGAACTCTTCGCCCAACCGGCCCATCTCCTCGACGCTCTGCCGACATTGCTTCAACTGGGTCTCGAAGCGTTCCACCTGCTGCAGGGATTGCCTGGACTCGCGCAGGCGCGCTTCCAGGGCCTCGATATTCCCCTGGGTCTGGGCCACGAGCTTGTTCTGCAAGCCCATCTCGCGCACCTTCTCCTCCATCTCCCAGAACAGGGTCGTCAGCCGGCCGTTCTCGATATTCGCCCGCTCCAACCACTCTTGCTG
>DAINDC010000419.1:0-1567 GCA_036732085.1 Fibrobacterota bacterium
TGCGCGTGATGCACATCCGGCTTCGCATGGGGATTACCATGGGCATGCGGGTGGCCGTGGGCGTGAGGCGACCCGGACTTGCCATGCGGATGGCCCTGGGCATGGGGATGAGCCGCACCGGCCTGCTCCGGATCCATGCTGGCTTGCATTTTCTCCCGGGCCTTTCCCAAACCGCCTTCCGCCGTTTCCAAATCGATCTCGGTCGCGCCTATGGCCGAGGCATGCTTCTCGATCATGCCCTTGGCGGCATTGCGCATGAATCCCTCCGGGACCCGGGCCAGGCGCTGCACGGCGGCTTCCGTCCAGAGCGGCGAGGAACCGGCGGCGGGCTCGGATGGCATGGCCGAAGCAGTTGGATCCGCAGGCACGGCTTGGGCCGGCATCTCAGCATGCAGGGAAGAGGCCGGCATTTCCGCATGCAGCATATCCAGGGTAATCGCGGTGATACGTTGGGTGAGGGCCTTCTTCTCCAGCTTATTGCGGACCTGGAAACGGAGCGTGGCATCGCCGATGGCTTCAAGCTCGGACAGCGCGGGCTTTTCCCAGATGAGCTGCCGATCGCCGATGGCTTCGAGCACCTGCCCGTCCTCGACCATGGCGCTCTCCACCAGCTTGAAGAGATGTCCGGCCACGCCGCAGATGGGGCAGAGCTGGGGCCGCGAACCGTGATGCACATGCCCGCAGGCCTGGCACTTGAAGCTCAGGGCGATCTTATCCTGGGATTCGGTGGCCTCGGACTCCTCCGTGATGATGCCCATGCGCTTCAAGGCTTCGGCGGGCAGGATGGTCTTGATGGCCGCGTTCAGGATCGATTCCGTAACCACGGTGAACCCTTCCGCGACGCAATAGTTCTGAATGGCCTTGGTGGCCATGCCTTGCGCCATCGCCGGGATCCGTTCCATCTTGGCGCGCGCCTCCTTGGTCCAGCTCACGGTCTCATCGGCCTGGAATTCCACGGGGGGCTTGGACTGGAAATCCACCACCAGGATATTGCAGGGGGCCAGCCGGCAGATATTCTCGGTATTGCCGCCGATATCCATCTCCTCGTCGCTATGGAATCCGATGCGTCCCAATACCAGCAGCCAGGGCGGGGATTTCTGAACGTACTGGATGATCTTCTCGAAAGGCTTGCCATCCAATAGATGCGTCTCGATCTCCACTCCCTGCTCCGAGGCCAGGCGCTTGGCGATATTCAGGTAGGACTGGTAAATCTTGGCCAGGCCGGAATCGATGATATCCTCATGCAGCTTTTCCTGCTCCTCGAACTTGAACACCTTGCGCGCTTTTTCCGTCAAGGTCTTGTTGAGGCTCTTGAACATGGCATAATGGAAATAGGGGTCGAAGGCGGAAACCGCCACCACCTTCTTGTTGAAGGTCTTGGCTAGGGCCAGGGCGCGATGCAGGCCGCCCCAACTGCGGGTGCTGCCGTCCAGGCAAACCAGGATATTGTCGGAATGCTTTTCCTCCGCCTTGCGTTTGCAGAGGAGGACGTCCTTCCGGACCCGCCGCAGGACGCGCTCGGCGACCGTGCCCAATTGGGAATGGCCTACCCGGCCGACGCCATGGG
>DAINDC010000419.1:1577-2642 GCA_036732085.1 Fibrobacterota bacterium
CCTTCCAGGCTATTGGCGGTGAAGGGGAGATTGTTTTCCACGCAGACCTTGGCCATGGCTTCGAGGTAGGAATCCGTGATCAGTTCCAGGCCCTTGGTAATCAGGGAGTCGTGGATTTTCCGCTGGCGGTTGAGCTCCTTCTCCTTCTGGAACTCCTCCGGAAGCCCGCCTTCCATCGCTCGAAACCGGTTGTCATGCATCTTGGCCGCATACACATGGCTGCCGATCATGGCCGCGCCTTCCGCCTTGCCTATCTCCACGGCCACGGCCATGGCCTGATCGGAAAGCTCGGAACTGTCCAGGCCGACATAGATCTTGCCGTACTTTTTGAGGGCATCCGGGCCTTTGCCCTTGGCGGCCGTCGGCTTCGCTGCGGCTTCATCGGGCTTGCCATGCGGGGTCCTTTCCAAAACCTCCCGGGCCTCCCGGACCAGGTCCATGGTGATTTCCTCGAAGCCCCTTTCCTTGGCGTATTTCTCGATGCCGTCGGTGATGAATTGGCGGATCATGCCCGGCGCGCGGTTGATGGATTCGATTGCCTCCGGATCCCATTTCATGCTGCCCTTATTGGCCAAGGTGATGATCTTGCCGCCCTTCTCCGGGACCCGGAAAGGCGTCTTGTCCGCCACTTCCGAAATCCAGAAGACATAGGCGTACGGGAATTCATGCTGGGAGATATGGAAGCTGTCGTATTCGAACATGACCCGGGCGAGCTTGATGAACTCATGGCGGGGATCATCGGGGCCGATGACCTCCACGGCGCAGTTGACCTGGAAGCTGATATAGTCGGGGCCGTTGCCCGTATAGTGCAGGCTGCTCAGGGGCGTGCGGGCCAGATTGCTGAACGTCGTCTTCTCGAAGATCTCCAGGCTGCTGAGGGCGCGATAATCGATCTTCTCCCGATCGAAATAGAAGCTGGACACGGCCTTGATCCGCTCGTCCATGGATTCCTGCCAGGGCTTGCCCTTGGTCCGTTCGATTGTTTCCCGGAACAGGTTGACGTAACTTTCGAGGTACTCCGGCTTGGGCAAGAAGCCGACGCCCTTGTTCGAGCAATTAAAAGGG
>DAINDC010000419.1:2652-4661 GCA_036732085.1 Fibrobacterota bacterium
ACCCCGGGCTGCCTTTGCCTTGCAGCTTGGCATACATGGATTTGCGGCCCTGTTCGATCCACTCCACGAATTTCATGGGCAGGGGCAACAGCGGCATGGTCACGGGCCCGCTTTCCAGATCCACCAGGATCCGCTCCCCCTCCACTCGCACCTTTTTGGCATCCTTGATCTGTCTGGCGAGATTGTCTTGCATATCGCTACCCGTTTCTTCAGTTGAATTTGATGCCTAGATCGCGTTCCCGTTCCTGGCGATGCTTTTGCATCAGCTCCACGGTAACCTGCACGTGTTCTTCCCTCGCCCGCGCCTCGAGCTTTTTCTTGATCACGGGACGGAGGAACATGGGGATGCGCGCGAGCCTTGCTTTGGCCTCCGGCGTCCAGTCCACTTCCTCGGAAGGCTTGGGCTTGAAGGCCTGGAGGACTGGCCCGCCTTTGGGGACGTATTCGCAATTGGGATCCTCTCCCATCAGGTTGCCGTTGTCCACCAGGGCGCGAGCCCGGCATCCGCCGCACATGAGCTTGAATTCGCAGCTGCCGCAACGGCCTTCCAGCAAGCCGGGATTCCGCAGCGATTGGAACAGGCGGCTCTTATCCCAGACTTTCCAGAAACCCTCGCCGCGGATATTCCCGCCCGAGAGTTCGATATAAGGGCAGGGGGTCACCTCGCCCTTGGGGGTGACGCGGCAATAATGGGTCGCGGCCGGACAGCCGCCGCCATCGTAGCCGGTGGCGCGAGTGTAGGGATTCTCGGGATCGCTTTCGATGAGGATGCGCTTGAAGTGGGGCGTGCAGCGGCTTTGCACCATGATCCCCTGGCTGCTTTTCTGCAGGGCCGCGATTTCCCGCAAGGCCGATTCGTATTCGGCGGGAGAGAGATCCATCCGGCCTTCGCCCCTGCCGACGCAGACCAGGAAAAAGAAATTGAGGATGGCTGCGCCCAGGTCCTTGGCCATCTGTACGGCCCCGGCTATTTCCGATCGGTTCCAACGCGTGACCGTGAAGTGGATTTGCGCATGCATGCCGGCGGCCTTGCAGATCCGGACGGCCTTGCAGCTTTTCGCGAAGGCCCCGTCCTGGCCGCGGAACATATCATGGGATTTGGGATTGGTCGAATCCAGGCTGATGCCCATGCCTTCCAGCCCGGCAGCCTTGAGACGCGCCGCCATCGACTCCGTCAGCAGGACTCCGTTGGTGCCCAGCACCATCCTCAGGCCCGCATCGACGCCGGCCTTGACCAAAGACTCCAGGTGTGGATGCAGGAGGGGTTCGCCGCCCGTGAGGACCAGGATGGTCCCCGGGGCCCGCGCACCGATTTCCTGGAAAAGGGAGACGATCTCCCCGTCTTCCATTTCGCCCGCGGTAACAGCGGCCCGCTGCTCCGCGTTCATATAACAATGGGCGCAGTTGAGGTTGCACCGCTTGGTGAGATTGACTGCCACCAGGTAGGGCAGATAGTTTTCCGGGGCCTCTTGCATATCGGTATCCTAGCAGGAGGATTAGCCCCGGCGCGCTCCTAGAGCTCTACCGTCACTTTGGCATCCTTGCCCGCTTCCACGGTCACGGACACGGTCTTCTCTCCCAAGCCTTCGTGCCAGACCTTCAGCTTATAGGTTCCGGCGGGCACATCGGTCAGGTGGAAGGCGCCCTTGTCATTGGTGACCTCGGCATACGGATTCGGCACCACCCAGATATAACCCTGCATGAAGTCATGGGCGTCGCATTGCACCGATACCAATCCGTCCTTGCGCAGGATCTTGGTGTTCTCGATGACCTGGCCCTTCTTGGGCAAGGCCATATTGATCAGGTTCTTCTTGTTCGCGCCTTCCATCAGGAAGAAATGGGAGTTGTGGAGCATGTCGTCGTCGTTTTGCACCTTCAGGTTCGCGCCCATCGGCGCCACCAGCACATGGGGTTCGAAACGGCAGCCCATATTGTCGAAGACCAGATTGGAGGGCATCTCCATCTTCTTGCCCGCCGTGATCCCGTCCAGCATGGCCACGGCCCACTTC
>DAINDC010000420.1:0-4653 GCA_036732085.1 Fibrobacterota bacterium
CGGCATACTCCGGATCCAAGCCGTTGGAAAAGAAGAAGGACAGGTTGGGCGCGAATTTTCCCACATCCATGCCGCGGGCCCGGAAATATTCGACATAGGTGAAGCCATTTGCCAAGGTCAAGGCCAATTGGGTAATGGGATTGGCGCCGGCCTCGGCGATATGGTAGCCGCTGATGCTCACGCTGTAGAAATTGCGCACGCCGCGATCGATGAAGAACTGCTGGGTATCGCCCATCAGGCGCAAGGCGAATTCCGTGGAGAAAATGCAGGTATTCTGGGCCTGATCCTCCTTCAGGATATCCGCCTGCACCGTGCCGCGGATTCGATGCAGCACCTCCTCGCGGATGCGGGCGTATTCGGCCGCGTCCATCACCATATCCGCGGGGAGGCCCAGGAAGCCGAGACCCGATCCGTCATGCCCGGCCGGCAATCGGTCCATGCGGTAGCGGGGCCGTTTGCAGTCGCGATCGCGGAACCACTTTTTGACCTTCGCCTCGATCTTGGGCCAGCGGCCCGCGGCGCGGAGATGGCGTTCGCAGGCGGCGTCCACGGCGGTATTGAAAAAGAAAGCCAGGATGATGGGCGCGGGGCCGTTGATGGTCATGGAGACCGAAGTTTCGGGCGCGCACAGATCGAAACCGGAATACAGACGCTTGGCATCGTCCAGGCAGCATACCGAAACTCCTGAGTTACCTATCTTGCCGTAGATATCGGGGCGTTCATGGGGATCGGAGCCGTATAGGGTGACCGAATCGAAGGCCGTGGAAAGCCGCACCGCCTTCTGGCCCCGGCTTACGTAGTGAAAGCGGGCATTGGTCCGTTCGGCCGTCCCCTCCCCGGCGAACATGCGCGTGGGATCCTCGCTTTCGCGCTTGAACGGGAAGACTCCGGCCGTGAACGGGAACCGGCCCGGCACATTTTCCGATCGCAGGAATTCGACCCGATCGCCCCATCCTGCAGTGGTCGGGAGGCTGACCTTGGGGATGTCCAGGCCGCTCAGGGAGACGGTATGGTTCCGGATTTCAAACTCCTGATCGCGGATGCGGTAGGACTGGTTTTGGCTGTCGAAGGATTTGCGTAGAGCGTCGAAGCTACGAAGCTCGGATAGGATCTCGGGCTTGAGGAAATTCAGGGCACGATGATAATGGTCTTGCAGGGCTTTTTTTCCCGATGCCCCAGGGGACAACGCCTCCAGGGCCTTTTGGAAATGCTCCGCATCGCCCGCCAGGCGCGCCTGGTCCCCGGTCACCCGATGATAGCCCCGTACCGTCTCGGTTACCCTGCGCAGATAGTCGACCCGATCCTTGGGAAGCAGCCCGCGCTTTTCCGGAATACCTCCGGGAAGCGGGGCGCAGGCCCAGGGATTGCCGATGGCCGACTTGACGCCCTTTTCGCCACCCTTTTCGACACCTTTTTCGCCAACCTTTTTTCCGGAGGCCAGGGACGTCTCTTTGCCATGAGAATGGGAACCTGCCTTCGCGTACTGAGCGCATAAAGCCTTGCACAAAGCATTGAACAGCGCGTTGACTCCGGCATCCTGGAAACGATGCGCACAAGCCCCGAATACCGGCATGGCCTCCAGGGGTTTCTGGAAAAGCTTATGGTTGCGTTGGTAGGTCTTGCGCACTTCCCGGAGCGCGTCCTCGGCCCCGGGCTTGTCGAATTTGTTGAGGACCACGAAGTCGGAGAAATCGAGCATGCCGATCTTCTCCAACTGCGTGGGCGCGCCGAATTCCGGGGTCATGACATAGATGGAGAGGTCGGAAGCCTCCGTAACCTCGGTGTCACTCTGGCCGATGCCGGCGGTTTCCAGGAGGATGAGGTCGAAACCGGCCGCCCGCAAGAGGGACAAAGAGTCATGGACCGCGCCGCTGATGGAGGCATGGGCCCGGCGGGTGGCCATGGAACGGAAGAAGACGCGATCCGATCGCGAGGCGGCATTCACCCGGAGACGGTCCCCGAGCAAGGCCCCGCCGGTCTTGCGCCGTGAGGGATCAACGCAGAGGACGGCCACATGCTTATCGGGGAAGGCTTCCAGGAACCGCACGAGCAATTCATCCACCAAGGAACTCTTTCCCGCCCCGCCCGTACCGGTGATGCCGATGATGGTTCCCGTCCCAAGCAGGGGATGTGCTTTCGCTTTCGTTTTAGCTTTCGCTTTCGCCTTGGTACCGCGGGAGGAGGCCCGGTCCTGCGCCCATTCCAAGGTGCTCAAAGCCCGGGCTATGCTGGCGGTTTTCGTGGGTCCAAAGTCCTTCGGCAGCACCTTCATGGGAGGTCCGGGAGGATGATCGCATTCCTTGAGCATGAGCCGTATCATGCCCTCGAGCCCGAGCTTTCTACCATCTTCTGGCGAGAAGATCCGCGCCACGCCCTTGGCCTGCAGTTGCTTGATTTCCTCCGGCGTGATCACGCCGCCGCCGCCGCCGTAGACGCGGATATGTCCGCAGCCGCGGGCGCGCAGCATGTCCACCATATAGGCGAAGTACTCGTTATGCCCGCCCTGATAGCTGGAAACGGCGATGCCCTGTACATCCTCCTGGATGGCGGCGTCCACCACGTCCTGGACGGATCGATCATGCCCGAGATGGATGACCTCGGCGCCTTCGGCCACCAGGATGCGCCGCATGATATGGATGGCCGCATCATGGCCGGCGGACAGGGATGCGGCGGTGAGGAACCGGACCGGGTGCTTCAGCCGGAAGCCATCGTCCGAGCCCTTGGATTTTGGTTTCATCCTTTTTGCCATCGAGGTGGCCGCTTTTCCAGGAAGGCCCGCAGGCCCTCTTGCGCTTCATCGGTGACGCGGATATCCGCCAAGGTCCGCACGGCCAAATCGCCCTGCGCGTCCCATGGCAAGGTTCCCAGGCTCCGCAGGAATGCCTTCGCCGTCCGCTCCGCATTCGGGGATGCCGATACCATGCTTTCCGTTATCCTGCGCATCGCCGCTTCCAAGGCTTCCGCATCGGCAACCACCTCATGGATCAGCCCCATCTTGAGCGCCTGTTCCGCCCCGAAGCGTTCGGAGCCCAGGAACATGGCCCGCGCCTGCGACGCGCCGATCTTCCGGAGCACGAAGGGGCCGATGCAGGCGGGTATCAATCCGACCCGCACTTCCGACAAGGAGAATTGCGCCGTCTGGACGCCGATGGCATAATCGCAAATGCTGACCAGGCCCACTCCCCCGCCCAAGGCGAACCCTTCCACGCCGCAGACCAAGGGCAGCGGGAGCGTGTCCATGGCTTCGAAAAGCGCATAGAGGTTGCGCGCGTCGCGGATATTCTCCGCTTCGGTATAAGCGAGGGTCTCCTTCATCCAGTTGAGATCGCCGCCGCTGCAAAAGACTCCGCCCTCGCCACGCATGGTCAGGACCCGAAGATCCGCATCCATCCCGGCCGCGCGGATGACGGCGGTGAGCTCGGCAATCATTTCCGGATTGAAGGCATTCTTGACCTGGGGGCGGGCCAAGGAGATATGCAGGACGTGCTTTTCCCTGTGCAAGGAAAGGGTGCGGTAGGCCGGCGTCATTTCCATTTCCTCTTCCCTCCTATCCAAAACCGATTACATCCGGAACAATCCGAATCCATGCTGATGGCTCCAGGTCCCATGCCGGATGGCTTCCAGGCTCATCCCCAGTATCTTGCGCGTTTCCAAGGGGCTGATGATGCCGTCGTCCCACATCCTGGCGGTGCTGTAATACGGGGAACCCTCGCGCTCGTAGGATTCCAGGATCGGCCTTTCCAGATCCGCGATTTCCTTTTCGCTCAGGGTCTTGCCCTGCGCCTTGAGCTGTTCCACCTTGACCTGGGACAATACCTTGGACGCCTGATGGCCGCCCATGACCGAGATGCGCGAATTGGGCCAGACATACAGGAAGCGGGGCTCATACGCGCGGCCGCACATGGCATAGTTGCCCGCGCCATAGGACCCGCCGATAATGACGCTGAGCATGGGCACGCGGGTGGTGGCCACGGCCGTGACGAGCTTGGCGCCATGCTTGGCGATGCCGCCTTCCTCGAAATGCTTTCCGACCATGAAACCTGGTATGTTTTGGAGGAAGACCAGGGGCGTGCCGCGCTTCTCGCAAAGCTGGATGAAATGGACGGCCTTCAGGGCCCCCTCGCTGAATAGGATCCCATTGTTTCCGATGAGGCCCACGGGGAATCCCAGGATGGATGCGAACCCGCAGACTATGGTCTTGCCATACAGGGGTTTGAATTCGTGGAACCGGGAACCGTCAACGACGCGGGCGATGACTTCGCGGACATCGTAGGCGGTGCGGAGATCCTTGGGGATGAGGCCCAATAAATCATCCGCCTTGACCTTCGGCTCCTCAAAGACCAGTTGCGGGAACAGGGCCGGGCGATTAAAGGTGGGACGGATATTAGCGAGGATATCGCGGGTGATGCGCAGCGCGTCCTCGTCGTTTTCCGCGAGGTAGTCGGCGACCCCGGACTTGCGGGTATGCATGTCGCCGCCTCCCAGTTCCTCGGCCGTTCCCTCCTCGCCGGTGGAAGCCTTGACGAGCGGGGGGCCCGCCAGGAAAATGGTGCCCTGGTTCCTGACGATGACGGTCTCATCGCTCATGGCCGGGATATATGCGCCCCCGGCCGTGCAGCTGCCCATTACCACCGCGATTTGCGGGATGCCCTT
>DAINDC010000421.1:0-4612 GCA_036732085.1 Fibrobacterota bacterium
ATTACTCCCCTGGAAGTAAAAGACGGGCAATTTACGTCAATGAATTTTTTCAGCGGCCTTTTGCGGAATAAAAAAGATAATCGCCGCAATAATGAGGAAAATGGTAAGTGAAGCGGAATAACGGCTCAACTCCAACCCTCCTTTTGCATAAGGCTTGTCCAGAAAATCACCGACCACGGCGCCCAAGGGCCGCGTGAGAATAAAGGCCGCCCAAAAAAGACCGGTTCGCGAAATTTTGGTCCAGAAATAGGCGGCCGCAACCAGGGCCAAAAGGGCCGAGAAAATCGCCGCCCCGCCGGCATAGCCAAGATTCGCGGTATCGGCGGTCCAATCCCCGAGCGCAGTTCCCAGGGTCTGCGAGAACATGATGGTAACCCAATAAAAGATTTCGGTTTTGCGTGAACTAACGGTATTAATCGATATGGAGCCAAGGGTGCGATGCCATATGAAAAGGGAGGCCATAAGCAATGTCACCAAAAGCGCCGTGCCTCCCGTGTAGCCGATGCCCAAAGAACGATCGGCGTAATCGGCCAGAGTGGTCCCTACGGTAGTAGTGGCGATAATGGTCAGCCAATACAGGCCTGGATGGAATTTTTTCGCAGAAATCTGAATACCAACCGCCACTATGAAAATGACTCCGAATATGGAAGTGCCGATGAGATAACCCAGATTCATGGACATGGAAACCGCGTCCCCGCCGGTTTCACCCAGAGTGGTCGCAAATATTTTTAGAATCCAGAAGGCCAATGTGACGGCTGGAACTTTGATTTGATTTTCCATTTGGGTTTGGTTCATGCTTTCCACCTATTACTTTCTAATCAAGGGTTAATCAATATCTGGAGACCAAAAAGGGAAACGACATTCGTGATCCTAAAAACTCCAAGCCGGGAAAATAAATTCAGATACCGAACCACGAACAATTCCTCATTTCCTTTCGGGAACCATAGATAACATCGCGAATCAAAGCTCATTTAATCTTCCTCGACAAAACCCCCATCGGCATCGAACACCACTTCCTGCTTTTTCCCCATTTTTGAAAAAGCGATTTCATAGGTTATGACCCCGGCAGCATCGATCTGCTTTATCGATCCGGTAACTTTCTTTTTGGGATATTTTTTTCTGAACGATTCCATTGCGGCATTCGGGATCGAATCCACTTCCACGTCCATTTCAGTCAAGAGAATGGATCCTTCTGGATTGACATCGAGTTCGACTTTCCTTTTCTCCTTCGTTTTGACCTTGATCTCATGTTGGATTTTCCCGTGGTTCATTTCCTGAATACAGGATATTACAGTTGCGCCCGGGTAGGCATTCAGGGCCGCATGGGTAACCGAAGGTGGACATTTGGATTTCGATAAAACATCACTTGAGCACAATAAAATCAGCATTATTGGAATTGCAAGCACAGAATAACGGATTCTCATTTTTCTCTCCTTTGAATGTTTCAGTGTTTACAAAATATCCACTTATATTCGACCAGTGACCATGCTTAACTCCCTAATTCTCGCCTAATTTTCGCTTCCTAGCTTATTGAACGGTGTCATAAAAAAAAGGAAGCCCTGTGAAAATATTTTCCATCCCGAGCCTCTCCACCCTTCTTTGTGGCCTTGGCCTTGCCACACCGACCCTTGTCCATTGCCAAGCCCTCGAAACAGAAGAATCAAAACCGCTTGAAAAAGGACAGTTCGAGTTTGGAAGTGGATTAGAGTACCAGACTTCGTCGGAGGGAAGTGAATCGGCGTTACCCTTGGCATTGGAGTATGGCATCACCGAAAAATTAACCGCCTTAATTGAACCGGTTGTATTCACCTGGATTCGTCCTAAAACCGGGACCCATGCATTTGGCATCGGGGATTTGGAAGTAACCCTTTTCTATCAGGTAATGCGGGAACATTCCTTTTCCCCCTCCGTTTCCCTGGCTGGAGAAGTCAAACTGCCAACCGCTCAGAACACCTTAATCGGTTCCGGAAAGTTCGACTATACGCCATTCCTGATTTTGAGCAAAACAACCGGACCGCTTTTCACGAGTATAAATCTTGGGTATACCTTCGTCGGAAAGCCCAAAGGAGTTCAGGCAAATAATCAAATCAACTATGCGCTTGGCACCATAATTTCAATAGCGCCGAGAAATTTCCTTTATGCGGAAGTCTACGGAAATACCGCAGCAACCGAGACATCCGAAGCCGCGTTACCCACGACTACGGGAGCCAAAGAGCTTTCAGGAGGGGAGACCGTGGGTGCCGTGGCATACGGCTATGAATTTATCGACGGTATGAAATTATCCATGGGAATTAGCTATGACAACAACCAGGCGATGGTATTTCGTCCCGGATTTGAATGGAAATTCGGCGCGAATTGAAAACCTAAACATGGGATCGGGTTTTGGACTAACTTTAAAGGCTTGATACTTCCTTATGCCTGGGGGTTAGTTGCGAATCCTTTTGATCGAAGACGACAGTATGATTGGAGAAGCGATTCGAATGGCTCTCCGGGATGCCGCCTATTCCGTGGACTGGAATCGCAATGGATCGTACCCTCCAACCAATTGCGAAGAGTACGAGGCCGTTATCCTCGACCTTGGCCTACCCAATCAAGATGGCTTGGAAATCCTGGGGAAATTGAGAAAGGACGGCTCGAAGGTCCCTATCCTTATCGTCACAGCGCGGGATTCCATGCTGGATCGTGTTCGAGGCCTGGATCTGGGCGGTGACGATTATCTAGTTAAGCCGTTTGAAATTGAGGAGCTGCTCGCCCGTATCCGTTCCATTTCAAGGAGAAGGAGCGGTTCGCCTTCCCCATTCTTGGGTAATGGAATAATTAGGCTTTCCTTGGCCACGCATGAAGTTTGGATGGGTGAAAAGTCCTTTGAATTGAGTCGCCGAGAGTTTTCGCTACTCCATGCCCTCCTGATTCGACCCGGCGCGGTCTTATCCAGAAGCCAGTTGGAAGAGCGGGTCTATGGTTGGAACGAATCCCCTGAGGGGAATGCCATTGACTTCCTTATCCACGGGATTCGCCAAAAGATCGGTACCGATTCGATCCTGAATATCCGTGGCATCGGTTGGTGCGTGCGGGCAAAGGCGAGGTTATAGGTAAATGGAAGAAAATCCCCAGTGAATCTGTCGCTTCAAAAACGGATCGTTCGCAAACTGTCCCTTGCAGTCCTGGTGACAGGGGCCTTAGCCGGAATCGCAACCTTCTATTTCGCGTACACCGATGCACAGGAGGCGCAGGACGACTCCCTGGCATTGATTGCGTCCGTGGTTGGGCATCAAAATACGGACACGACCTTCCAAGGAGATATTCGGCAAGGAGAAGAGGCGTCCAATGTGGTTGTGATTCATTCGGAGCCGCAATCCATTCCAAGCTTTCGTTCCAAGGCTCTGGTCCAGGGGTTCCAATCGGTAAACGTTTCCGGCCAAAACATGCGAATCCTTTTGAAAAAGGACGCATTAGGTCATCAGGTCATCGTGGCGCAAAATACCGAGGAACGTGACGACCTTGCGATGGATAGCGTATCCAGCGAATTAATTTTCATAGCCGTTTTACTCGCCTATTTGATATGGTTGATACGCCGGATTGTCCGCAAAGCTTTTTTACCGATCGGAAAACTCATCGATGCTCTAGCCGTGCCTTCCCAAGATATTGCAAAGCCTTTGCCCGAAGTGGATATACCGAAAGAATTGGTACCCTTTGTTACCGCGATAAATCACCAAATGCAACGCGTGTCAATCCTCATCGGAGCCCAACGGCGGTTTATCTCGGACGCAGCCCATGAATTGCGAAACCCTTTGACCGCTCTTTCCCTGCAAGCGGAAAACCTCAAGAATGCTACAACTCTGGAATCCATGCGTGAACGCATTGAACCTTTAAGAGCTGGTATAAACCGTTCCCAACGGCTGACACTCCAATTGTTGGATTTGGCCAGAAATCAGGCTTCGCGATCCGAAAAAGAGGACATTGACGTTTCGAGTTAGTCCAAAAGGAGCTTGCCCGCCTCGTGGAAATAAGGAATATCCGACTCGGAATTGTGATCAAGTCCGATACCTGTATTCAAGGTGACCCAACATCACTTTATCTAATAGTGAAAAATGCTGTAGATAACGCCCTTCGCTATACGCACCCAAACGGAGAAGTGGAATTGGGATTTCGGATTGATGGAGATAGCTCAATTATTGAAGTGACCGATTCCGGTCCTGGAATTCCGGAGGCCAAACGGGCGGCTGTTTTCGAACCTTTCTTTCGGATTGGACAATCGGGAGCGGAAGGCTGCGGGCTAGGCCTCGCTATTGCAAAGGATGCCGCAATGAAACTCGGGGGGACAATCTCCCTCCATGACCGGGCTGGGAGAATGGGCTTGGTTTTCCAATACAGGCAAAGTAGGGGTTAGTTCATTTACTGTAACACTTGATGGAGCAAGATTTTATTATGGATTTGAAACCAGATTGAGTTACTTGGTTTTCTCTTTTCAATAATTCTTATGCGCGCGTCTTCTTCTTAGGTAATTCGCGCCGCACACGACGTGCGGCGATTCGTATTTTCGCACCCCCATTGAACAGGTAGCGTAGGACTGGCAGTTGCCCGCCAGCCCCGCCAAAGATCCCGGCGTGCG
>DAINDC010000422.1:0-4594 GCA_036732085.1 Fibrobacterota bacterium
GCTCAAAGCCATCAACTCCCCCCGGGTCAGCTCCACCCGCTCCACCTTTTTCAGTGACGCCAATATCGAGAACGGCATCCAAGCGCTAAAAGATCTGCCCATGAACGAGGGGTACATTTCCGCTTGCGAAACGGCCTACAACCTGCTGACCTTAGGAAAATCTTTGGAGCAGAATGTCGACGGGGATAAAAAGAGTTTTACCCTCCAGTATATCGACTGGCAGGACATCACCAATAATGTATTCCATGTCAGCGATGAATACGGAGTAATGCGCAGCACCAGCAAAGAACATTACCGGCCTGATATCGTTTTGTTTGTGAATGGCATTCCCCTCTGCATCCTCGAGTGCAAAAGGCCCGATATCAAAGACTCCCTGACCCAGGCGGTTTCCCAACACTTGCGCAACCAACAGGAAGACGGGATTCGCAACCTGTATGCCTACGCGCAATTGGTCATCAGCCTAGCCGGTAATCAAGCCCGCTATGCCACCAACGGCACGGCGGAAAGTTTCTGGGCCCACTGGGAAGAAAAATTCAGCAGCTCGGAAGAGGAAAAGGCCCACCGCCAAAAATTAACGACCTTAGTCAATACGCCTCTGAACGTGGATCAAAAGAAATCCCTATTCGGCGACCATTACAAGTATGCCCGTGGCTACTTCGATGCTTTGGAAGAGGGGCCGATACTGCCCACCATCCAGGATGAATATTTATTTGGCCTTTGCAGCCCCGAGCGCTTGTTGGATTTCACCCATAACTTCGTGCTCTTTGACGACGGCGAGAAAAAAGTCGCCCGATATCAGCAGTTTTTTGCCGTCAAAAAGGCTATGCGGCAAATCTTGAAGTTGGAAGGCGGTAAGCGCAAGGGTGGTGTCATCTGGCATACCCAGGGCAGCGGAAAATCCCTGACCATGGTCATGCTGGCGCAAGCCATTGCCATGGATAAAAGCATTTTGAATCCAAAAATCGTGCTTGTGACGGACCGGACTGATCTGGATACGCAAATCACCGGCACCTTCCGCAAATGCAGGATGGTGGTGGAGAATGCTGCTACCGGACAGCGCCTGGTGGATTTATTGCAAAGCAAGAGCGACGCAGTGGTCACTACCGTCATCAACAAGTTTGAAACCGCAGTCAAGAAATTGCCTGAGGTGTTGGAAAGCCCGAACATCTTTGTGTTGGTGGACGAGGGCCATCGTACCCAGCATGGCAGCTTCAATATCGAAATGCAGAAGAGCATGCCCAATGCCTGTTTCATTGCGTTCACCGGTACGCCCTTGTTCAAGAAGGACAAGAACACGTTGGGGAAATTCGGAAAGTTGATCGACGATTATACCGTAGATAAAGCCGTGCAAGACAAGGCCGTAGTGCCGTTGCTCTACGAGGGTAGGCATGCCTTTCAATATGTGAATGAAAAACCATTGGACAACTATTTCTCCTTGGTCTCCGAACCCCTGCCGGATTATTTGAAGGCGGATTTGAAGAAAAAGTTCAGTCGGGCGGACCAATTGAATATCGCCGAGCAGAAGATCTATGCCATCTGCTGGGACATCAGTCAGCATTTCCGGGATAACTTCCAAGATCGGACACCTTTCAAAGGTCAGGTGGTCACCCAGACCAAGGAAGCGGCCATCAAGTACAAAAACTTCCTGGATGAAATCGGTTTGGTCACCTCAGAAGTTGTCATATCGCCTCCGGACGAATGCGAAGGCGAAGACAGCGCCTTTGGCGAAACCTCGGACCGAGTAAAATACTTCTGGAAAAAGATGATGGACGAGCATGGCAATCCCAAGCGCTATGACAAGAACATCATCAGCCGGTTCAAGAATCAGAAAGATCCGGAAATCATTATCGTGGTGGATAAGCTCTTAACCGGATTCGATGAGCCCAAAAACACGGTGCTGTATTTGACGCGGAAGCTGCAAGGGCACACCTTGCTACAAGCCATTGCCCGGGTAAATCGTATTTATCCGGATAAGGATTTCGGATACATCATTGATTACTATGGCGTCCTTGGCGCCTTGGATGATGCATTGGAATTGTATTCGTCCTTCGAAGAGTTTGATGAAGACGATTTGGAATGCACCCTGACCAATATCGTGGACGAGATCAAGAAGCTATCCCAGAAACATTCGGAGTTATGGGATGTCTTCAAAACGGTTGCCAATAAACGGGATGCGGAGGCATATCAGCAATTCTTACGCGATGAAGCGATTCGCGTGATTTTCTACGACAAGCTGGCATCCTTTGCCAGGACTTTGAAGCTTGCGCTTTCCTCCATCCAGTTTCATAAAGACAATGATGAGAAGTCCATCCAGAGGTATAAAGATGACTTCGCTTTTTTCATCAAGTTGCGAAGCGCCGTTGTGCTCCGATATTCCGACGCGGTGGACTACAAACAGTATGAAGGGCAGATTCAGAAACTGATCGACACCCATATCCTAACCGATGAAGTCAAACCGATCACCGAGTTGGTCAATATTTTCGACAAGACCAAGTTCCAACAGGAAGTCGAAAAAACCGTAGGCGAAGCCGCCAAAGCCGATAAAATCGCATCCAGGACGGCCAAGCATATCAGTGTGAAGATGGAGGAGGATCCGGCTTTCTATAAGAAATTTTCCACCATGTTGAAGGACACCATTAAGGCCTACGAAGACGCGCGTCTTACGGAGTCCCAGTACCTGGCCAAAGCCAAAAGCATTATGGAAAGCGTGCTCACCAAATCGGATTCGGATATTCCCGAGGTTCTTAAGGATAAGGATGTCGCCAAAGCCTTCTATGGTATTGCCAAAGAAGGTCTGGCGCCGAAATTGAAGGATGATGCGAACCTGAAAAATGTTTCCGCCGAAATCGCCATGACTACGGATGACATCATTCGGAAATTATTGAAGGTGGATTGGCATCTGCCCAGCAATATCGACATCCAAAAGAAAATGGTCCATTTGATTGGCGATTACTTGATTGATGAAGTGCGGGATAAATATTCCATCACCGTCAGTTTCGAAGAAATTGATTCCATAGCTGAGCGCATCGTCGAAGTCGCAAAAATCAGATACAAGCAATGACCGAGCATTTTCAATTCGGGTCCAAAAAAATTCACTTCCACTTGAGTTTTTCGAACCGGAAATCTCTGGGTATCACCATTACCCCGGACATGGAGGTGCTGGTAATCGCCCCAAAAAATACTCCGGTGGAAAAAATCAAAGAGAAGTTGAAAAGCAAAGCCGCATGGATAATCAAGCAGCAGGGCTTTTTCCTTTCCTTTCACCCCAGGATGCCCAGAAGAAAATATGTAAGCGGCGAGACCCACCTGTTCATGGGTCGCCAGTATCGCCTTCAAGTAAAAAGCGGTAATCAAGATCAGGTCAAGAAAAGCGGTTGGCTTCTAGAGATAACCGCAAAGGATAGAACCAAGGTCGGTAGGCTTCTGAAGCAATGGTATCGGGAGCGGGCCCAGGAAAAGTTCGCGGAAATTGCTTTACCACTGATTCACCGCTTTAAAACATTCCAGGTAAATCCTATGGGATTTTCACTTCAGGAAATGCCCACACGCTGGGGAAGCTGCACGGCCAAAGGGAAAATCATTCTCAACCCCGAATTGGTCAAAGCGCCGAAAGGTTGCATCGAATACGTCATTATTCACGAACTATGCCATCTTATCCACCGAGACCATACCCAAAAGTTTGTCGACTTGCAAAGCAAGATGATGCGGGATTGGGAAAAGTGGAAATCAAAATTGGAAAGGCTGCTGGCTTAATGACCCCAACCGTCTTCATCACCGGCGTCAGTTCCGGCCTCGGCCTCGCGCTCGCCGAGGCCTTTCTGGCCCAGGGCACCCGGGTCTTCGGCCTCAGCCGCCGGCAACCGAAGCAGCTCGCGGGCAGGCCCGGTTTCACCTTCGCCCCGATGGATCTCTCCCGCCTCGAATCGATCCGACCCGCCACGGAAGCCCTGCTCTCCGGCGTCGCCCGCCTGGATCGCGTCATCCTCAATGCCGGGATCCTGGGAGGGATAGGTGACATGGCCGATACCCCTCTGGAAACCCTCAACATGCTCATCAAGCTCTATGCCGCCGAACGCCCGGACACGCATTTCGCCGCGCTGGCCCCGGGCCTGGTGGAAACGGGCATGCAAGCCTACGTGCGCACTCTGCCCACCGATGCGCGCTTCCCCACCGTCGCACGCCTCAAACAGGCGCATGGCACCCAGTCCATGCCATCTCCGGAGACGGCTGCGGCCCTGGTGATCCGGGCGATGGAGAGATTGCGCGACCCGAAGGCCGGATTCAAAAGCGGGGAATTTCAGGATATCCGCAATTTGGCATGAACCTTCTGGCCGCGGATCGGTTTCGGGATACCGATTACCATTCGTCCTACCTGCATGACCATTCCAAAACCCAACCTATTTTTCCGGAAGTGCGCGATCCCGCGCTGTCTGGGTCTTCTCATTGGATTCGCTGCGGCCGCTTATCCAGGCGAGCGGCTGGACATTTTGGGCATACCCAACCTGTTCGGGGATTCCTCGAAGGACTCCTCGGCCCGGACCACGCCCCCCCTGCCTGAAAAGCCCAGGCCACTCCCGACTGGAACCCCGATGCC
>DAINDC010000423.1:0-2951 GCA_036732085.1 Fibrobacterota bacterium
GTCCGGGCTCTCCGATTGCTTGGTTATCGATGGATGGCTAAAAGGCCACGGCCACCGGGTGCTGATCGATGGCGTCACCGGCCCGGTCAAGGTTTCGAAAGAGCGATTGAGCCGCTTGGCACGAGATAGGAAGTCCTGCTCCGCGGATGCCGGATTCTTCTGCATGGGCAGCGGGACATCCGGAGAACTTCTGCTTCTGGGACTCAAGCTCGGTTTGATACCGATAGAATTCGATTTCGAGCGGGGAAGCGGGCGCGTCCATCTGGGGACGGCCACCATCGTACGCCATGTCTCCGTCCCATCCTGGGACCTTATCGTTTACGCTTCCGCAAAGGACCGCAAGGGCCTGTCCTTCGATGAAAAATCCGAAGACCTGCTTTTCCAAGGCAAGCCGATCTGCAACTGGTTGTCACGCGAATCACGAAGGTTGATGCAAAAGGCCGGACAGGATTGCAATCTCTCCGTCAAATATGCGTTCAAGAAACCGGCGGCCTTCGAATTCCAGGGGCGCGGCATCGACGCGGAACGTATCGAGGCCAACTTCGCATGTCGAATCCAATATCGCGTGCATTCCCTGCAGGCCGACCTGGCGGATTTGGAATACAATCCCCGTCTACGCAAGGTCTTCTGGTCCGGACATGTACCCAGGGAGAGGAAGGAATTGGCGCGTCTTTCCGAAATGGATCCGGATGAGGCTCTCCTGCTCGCGAAAAACACCACATGGAAGCCGGAACTGCACGTTTACCATCCCGTGACCGTGGCCGCCGGCCCCGGATTCCCGGACCTCGCCCCGCAAATCCGAACAACGGACATAAGCGTCCGGTTATCGTAAGTTTCGACGGCCCATTGCCGCTGGCGCCGGCCTCACTCTCTATTCTATAATCGACCCATATCAAACTATGGCGAACCATAGCTGCCCCAAGGAGGGAAGACTGGATCCCAATGTGAATGCCTCCTTATCCAAACCGGCCAGAATCCTGGTCGTGGACGATCATCCGGTCGTGCGGCAAGGTTTGGTTCTTACCTTGAACCGCGTACCGGGTTTTTCGATTTGCGGAGAAGCGGAAAGCCTGGCCGATGCCCGTGCCATTCTCATCAAGGAACGCCTGGACCTGGTTCTGGTCGACCTGGATTTGCAGGGCGCCAACGGCCTCGATTTGATAAAGGAAATAAAACAGTTCCACCCTCAGGTTCTTGTGCTGGTCCTCTCCGCCCACGACGAGGATTTATACGCCGAGAGGGCCCTGCGTGCGGGCGCGCGCGGCTATCTGATGAAAAATGAAAAGCCGGAACGATTGATCGCGGCCGTCCACACGGTCTTGAAGGGCGATCTGGCCATCAGTGAAAATATGCGGGCGAAAATCCTCGAGAACCTGGTGGGCAACCGGGACAACCGTCCCGGCTTCACCATCGATAAGTTGACCGATAGGGAGCTTGAGGTCTTCCGCATGTTGGGACTGGGATTGTCGACCCGCGGGATCGCGGAAAAACTTTCCGTCAGCATCAAGACGGTGGAAGCCCATTTCGCGCATATCAAACAGAAGCTGGGATTGCAATCCGGGGCCGAGTTGCATCACCAAGCCTTTCACTGGACCAATTCCTTGGCCGGCGGCGCCAAGTAGATCAGGTCTTCGCCAGCATCAATTCCTCCGTGTTCGCGAATTCCCTCTCGAGCTTCGCGAACCAGGACGGCATCGTTTCCGGTTTCCCCGCTAAAAGCTGACGCTCCATTTCCAGGACCATGACGGCCATGGCACGCGCGCCGATGGTGCCGCAACCGCCTTTGAGCTTGTGCAGGGAATGCGCCAAGTCTTCCTGGCTGCCCTTTTCGATTTGATCGTGTATGCTTTCCAACTCGGATTTGGCGGTATCCAGGAAGAGCCGCACCAATTTCCGGGTCAACTCTTCGCCTTTCACGGTCCCATCATTGAAGGCCGAGAGGCGGCTCCAATCCACGGGAACCTGTTCCGTAGGCAAACGCTCCGCATTCCCAAATTCATGCTCCGCGGTCCCGGAATCGGCCGCAGTCGAGGCGCCTTGATGTAAAGCTCCGACCCATTTCCTGAGCACGAGCTGCAAAGTTTCGAGGCTGAACGGCTTCGAGATGAAATCATTCATCCCGGCCGCCAGGCATTTTCCCCGCATCCCGTCGACTGCATGGGCGGTCAAAGCGATGATTGGGGTCTTGCCTCCTTCGCCTTCAATCGCGCGGATGCGCGCCGTGGTTTCGAAGCCATCGAGATCCGGCATCTGGCAATCCATGAAGACCAGGTCATAGGGTTTGGATTGGAAGGCTTCCACCGCGCTCAGGCCTTCCGGAAACGTGTCCGCGCGGCAACCCAATTTCCGTAACATCGCCGAGGCCACGACCAGGTTGATGGCATGATCATCCACGATCAGGACATTCGGCGGGGTTTCCCAAACCAAGGCCGGCGTATCCAAAGTCTTTCCCGGATCGGAATCATGCCGGGGGCTTGTGCTGATCCATCCCGGCAAAGCGGTCTGGATGGAGTTGTAAACCGCCGAGACCCGGAAGGGTTTGGTCAGGATGCCGGTAGCCCCGCAATTGACAAGGGCGGCGCCTTGCGATTGGGAGATGAAGGGGATGGTGAATAAAACTTTTATGCCCGAACGTTTGGACAATTCCAAAACGCGCAGGGACTCGTTGGAATCGTTTTCAGCCTGGGCCGGCACGATAACCAGGGGGGGAGGATTCCCGTCCATCCGGATCCGTTCCAACTTTTCCAGGAGCGCAGAAAAATTGCCCGAGGGCTCGACTCGAAAATGCCAACCCATGATCATGTCCGAAAGTTGTTTCAGATGGGCCGGATGCGGATCCATGATCCAAACGGCATGGTTCTCCGAATGACTGTCCGTCCCTACGCTCCACTCCGCCTCCGCCGCCGCTTCCATGCGGACCGTGAACTGGAACCGGCTGCCGTGGTCCGGCC
>DAINDC010000423.1:2961-4018 GCA_036732085.1 Fibrobacterota bacterium
TCACCAGATCCTTGCTGATGGCCAAGCCCAGCCCCGTTCCGCCGGCCTTGCGCGATAGCGAGGCGTCGCCTTGCCGGAAAGGCTGGAACAATTGCGCGATGATTTCCTCCGAGATGCCCGCGCCTTGATCGGATACCTCGAAGAACAATTGGCATAATCCATCCGTCTTCTCGAGCATGCGTACGGTCAAGCGGATTTCCCCGCGGTCCGAGAACTTGACGGCATTGCCCATCAGGTTCAGCAGGACTTGTTGCAACCGGAGCGGATCTCCGATAAAGCGTTTCGGCATTTCCGGATCGACCTGGGTCAGGATTTCCAGCTTCTTTTTCTGGGCTTGGTCCATGATGGAAGACAAGGCGCCTTCAACCACCGCCTCCAAGGGGAATTCAGTCTCCTCCAATTTCAGGAGTCCGCTTTCGATCTTCGAAAAATCCAGGACCTGATTGATGAGGGCCAGCAGATGTTCGCCGCTCTCCTTCGCCGCATGCGTATAGCTTCTTTGCTCCGGGTTGAGGGGCGTATCGATCAACAGGGACATCATGCCCATGACTCCGTTCAAGGGCGTCCGGATCTCGTGGCTCATATGCGCGAGGAATTGGGTCTTGGCCTCGTTCGCCTTCTCGGCCGTAAGCTTGGCGGCTT
Source organism: Fibrobacterota bacterium (assembly GCA_036732085.1). Classification (GTDB taxonomy): domain Bacteria; phylum Fibrobacterota; class Fibrobacteria; order UBA11236; family UBA11236; genus Chersky-265. The sequence goes on from DAINDC010000423.1 coordinate 3,604, forward strand.
CGGCGGCGGACTTGGCTATTTCCAAATCGGCCTGGGTCCGCTTCAGCATGGAAAGGTCCATGGCCAGCAAAAGAATGCGACCCGATTCCTCCAGGCGGGTTACGCCCCTGAATACGGGGACCCGGGTGCCGTCCTTCTTCACATAGACGACTTCCTCCGGATCGCTTTTCCCGGTCTCCAGGAACATTTTTCCCACGGGTGCGACGTATGGTTCCCAGTCCGGAAGCCGTATGGCTTTGGCCGTGAGCCGACCCGCTTCCAGGTCCTGCCGATCGTATCCCGTCAGGTTCAGGTAGGTATCGTTGGCCTCCTCGAAAACCAGACCCTCGTTCATCACCGCCACTCCGATGACATTCGAATCGAATATTTTTTTGAAGCGGGATTCCACCTCGCGCAATTCCAATTTGGTCTGTTT
>DAINDC010000423.1:4028-4573 GCA_036732085.1 Fibrobacterota bacterium
GGCCCCATCTTCCCTTCCTTTTGGAATTGCGCCTTGCGCGCCTCCGATCCGTAGAAATATTCCCGGGTGGCCATGGTGGCGGACCGGATCTTGCCTTCCTCCAAATCGGTCCGGGTACGATGGATCATGGAAAGAAAGGTATCGTTCGCCTCCACCAACACTCCCTGGATATCGGAAACGAAAACGCCGAGCATGGCGCTGGACAGGAGATCGCGGTAGTGGGACTCGCGCAAACTGAGCATGGCTTCCGTCCGACGCAGGGATCTGATGAGCACGGCGGGCATCAAGGTGCAGATGGCCGCTGCGAATGGGAAGGCATGGATGGAGGTGAGCAGGAATCCGTTGGAGACATGGCCCGGCGAAAAAGGGCCCAGGCCCCGGCTGGTATACCAAGCTGAGAGGGCATAGACGATCAGGTTGGCGATGGAAGCTCCGCGCGTGCCGAAGCGCAGGGATGCCCAGAGCAACGGAGGGAAGACGCTGAAGGGGAGCCCCTTGGCTCAGGTCAAACTGTCCGCTTAACCTCACCTGAAAAGGGGCGAAGG
>DAINDC010000424.1:0-4559 GCA_036732085.1 Fibrobacterota bacterium
GGGGAAAACCCTGCGTGAGGTCCTGGAAATCAGGCTTGGTAAGGCGGCTTAAATAATCGGCAAGAGCCACCCATCAGTCCGGATACTCCGGCCAGTCCGTGCTTTCACCCTCGCCACCTAACGCGAATTCCTCTTGTGCGCTGTCCGGCGGCCTGAGCTTCACAACATCAGCCGCAACGGTTCGCCACAGTGCGGGCACACAACTTCTTCACCAAAGGTCCGCCGCAAAAGCGCGACCCTGTCGCCCATGCCAGGGGGATGTACTTGCTCATTCTTGCCTTGGGTTTCTTTTCCGCAAGGCCCGCTTGGCCGGGAATCACCTTTGCAGGCAAATCACTTTGTTCGGCGTTTTCCAGATCGGGATTTTCTGCCACAACCTCGGTCTTCGGAATGATCAGGTTGCACCACTGACTATGCGAAGACAATACCCCCGAGTATACCGTCACATGTCGTTTGGGCGGAGGCACCAAAGCCGCCATGCGTGAAAGCCGCGATTTGGGAGCAAGGCCTATGCTGCGCGTCCCATCCGACCAAGCGAGTGAAACACTCGGCGCTTGAACTCGACGGTCACGTTCCCGTCGGCGAGCAGGCGCAGGCGCTCATTGGCCAATGGCCCTTGGCCAACGTGGCCGCAAGATGTACCGGCACAGCATTTCCTTTCCCTGCTTGTCGTTCGGCGCGACGCGGCGGGCGGCGTGAAGCAAGGTTGAGTGCGCGGGGTCGGACTCGCCGAACCCTTCGCCCAAGACCGCGTTCACTTCGCCATCGCCCGGAGCGGCGGCGAAGGTGACGACCCGTGCTTTTCCAGATAACGCAGAATGCGCTTACGGGCCCGTGTGACTACGAACTCGATATCCGCCTGGGTGGGATTGGGCGCGGGAGGGAACAGGGGTGCGCAGGGGATACGGCAGGGTCAAAACCCATTGCCGGATGGGAACCTGTTCGGGCAGGCCATTGCCGGTATCCGCACCGGGAAGGAAGCGGAGGGGGGATCCAGAGCCGAGGACCCGGGCTAGTTGAGGGGAATCATCTGGACGTGGACATAGCCGTCCTCAACCTTGATCGGATACCGATCGATCCGATAGTCCTCGCCACCGAGGCATTTACCCGAATCCAGGGAGAAGGCTTTCTTGTGCATGGGGCAGGCCACCTTGGGTTCGCCCTTCTCATCGCCGATAAGTCCGCGGCCCAGCACCATGTCGCCTTTGTGGGGGCATTGGTTCTGGCAGGCATACCAGCGTTCCGGGGCGCCGAAACGGTAGATGGCGATTTGGACGCCGTCCACCAGCACCGCGCCGCCCGAATTCAGGGGCACATCTTCAACGCGCACGACGCGCTTCCAGGATTGCGCGATCATGGGGCCACCGCTTGCGCCTGTGCGACCGCGGGTTCAACGCGGGCTGCGAGCTCCGGATGCCAGTTGGCCGGGAATTTCTGTTCCCGTTCCTCGGACCAGACCAAGGTGGGATCCGGTTCCGGGGTGTTCAGGAAATGCGTGAAACGCTTGCGCAATTCGGGGTTCTCCACGGTCGTCTTCCATTCGCATTGGTAGGTGTCCACCAGGCTTTGCATGTCCCGCTCCAGGTCGGCGCAGATGCCCAGCGAGTCCTTGATGATCACGTCTTTCAATTTCTCCATGCCGCCTTCCAGCTTGTTGAACCATACCGAGGTGCGCGTGAGTCGGTCGGCGGTGCGGATGTAATACATGAGGAACCGATCGAGATAGCGGATGACGGTTTCCTCGTCCAGATCCGCGGCCAGAAGCTCGGCATGCTGAGGCTTGGCGCCGCCGTTGCCCGCCACATAGAGGTTCCAGCCCTTCTCCGTAGCCACCAGTCCGAAATCCTTGCCCTGGGCCTCGGCGCATTCGCGCACGCACCCCGAGCACGCCGACTTGAGCTTATGCGGCGCGCGCAATCCCTTGTAGCGGTTCTCGATGCGGACGGCGAAGCCGGTGGAGTCTTGCACGCCGAAGCGGCACCAGGTGGATCCCACGCAGCTCTTTACGGTGCGCAGCGCCTTGCCGTAGGCGTGCCCGCTTTCGAAGCCCGCCGCGATCAGTTCCTCCCAGATATCCGGCAATTGATCGACGCGCGCGCCGAAGAGATCGATGCGTTGACCGCCGGTAATCTTGGTATAGAGCTTGAATTTCTTGGCCACCTGGCCCATGGCGATCAGCTGATCAGGAGTGATCTCGCCGCCGGGAACCCGGGGCACCACCGAATAGGTGCCGCCCTGCTGGATGTTCGCCAGATAGCGGTCGTTGGTATCCTGCTCCGCCTGGTGCTCCAGGATCATGTCGTTCCAGGCGCTGGCCAGGATGGAGGCCACCGCGGGTTTGCAGATCTCGCAGCCATCGCCCTTGCCGTGCGACTCGATCAGTTCGTGGAAGGTACGCAACTGCTTGATCTTCACGATCTCGTACAGCTCCTGCCGCGAGAAGGGGAAATGCTGGCACAGATGGTTGCTTACCGTCTTGCCTTCGGACTCCAACACGCCTTTTAGGATGTCGCTCACCATGGGCAGGCAACCGCCGCAGCCGGTGCCGGCTTTAGTGCAATTCTTGAGCGGGCCGATTTCGCAGAAGCCTTCGCGCACGGCCTTGACGATGTCGCCCTTGCTCACGTTATTGCAGGTGCAGATTTGCGCGCTGTCCGGCAGGAACACGGGGGATAGACCGCCCGCCGATTTCGCTTCCCCGCGCGGCCCCAGGATCAGGTCTTCGGGATTGGGGGGCAAGGTGGTCCGGTTCTTCATGAACTGGATGAGGCTGCCGTATTCCGACGCGTCCCCCACCAGCATACCGCCCATCAGGTGATCGCCGAAATGGGAAAGCGTGAGGCGCTTGTATACGCCCGCCTTCTCATTGCGGTACACCACGGTGCGGGCGCCCTTGGTCTCGCCGAAAGCGTCGCCGAAATTGGCCACGTCCACGCCCATCAGCTTGAGCTTGGCGGAGAGGTCGCCGGAGATGAAAGTCTTTTCCTCCCCCATCAGGTTGCAAGCCGCCACTTCGGCCATAACGTAGCCGGGCGCGACCAGGCCGTAGACCATGCCGCGATGCAAAGCCGCCTCGCCGATGCAGAGAATGTCCGGGTCCGAGGTCTCCAACTTGTCGTTGATGGAGATGCCGCCCCGTTCGCCTACCTGTAGGCCGGAAGCGCGGGCCAAGTCGTCGCGGGGCCGGATGCCCGCGGAGACCACCAGCATATCCGTGGGCAAAGTGCTGCCGTCGGTAAAGACCATGCCCTCGATCTTGCCGTTGCCGGCGATTTCCTTGGTGGACTTGCCCAGGTGCACACGCACGCCCAGGCTTTCGATCTTCTCGACCAGTACGGCCGAACCGTGATCATCGATTTGGCGGGGCATCAGTCGGGAGGCGAATTCCACGACATGGGTTTCCAGCCCCAGGTCGAAGACGGCCTTGGCGGCCTCCAGGCCGAGCAGGCCCCCGCCGATCACGACGGCTTTCCTGGCCTTGCCCGCGTAGGCGATGATCCCGTCCAGGTCCTCTATGGTGCGGTAGACGAAGACGCCCTGCTTATCAATGCCCGGGACCGGGGGCACGAAGGGAGCGGATCCGGTGGCGATGACCAGCTTATCGTAAGGGGTACGGGCGCCGGATTGCGACACCACTTCCTTCTTCTCCCGGTCGATGGAGGCGGCCATATCGCCCAGGCGCAAATCAATGCCTTCCTGGGCGTACCATTCCGGACCGGCAAGGGTGATGGGGACGCGTTCCGCGAAATACTTGGTCAATTGCACCCTATCGTATGCAGGGCGCTTTTCCTCCCCGAAGATCGTGATGGACCATCGGTCCATTCCGCCCTTGGCCACCAGTTTTTCGCAAAACTTGTAGCCCACCATACCATTGCCGATAACGACGATTCGCTTCCGAGACATACCGGAGACCCCTCTACCGATAAAACCAAGATTTCAACCGATTACGGAAGAAGCAAGGAGGATGCCGGGCCTCGGGGAGCAATGAAGTGAATTGTGGGCCATGCGCGTTTGGATTGGCAGCATATGGAAATTATTGGCCGGAATAGGAAAATGACTATTCATGACAACGCTGGAATTCATGCCTATTTAGGTATTTTTTCGGCGAGAAAATGCGCGCGCCAGGACGGCTGCACGGAATTGGCAGTCGGTCCGGGAGTCCGTAAAGGGTCGAATCTTTGGACCCCTCGAGAAGTAAGATCGATGCTCCGCGTCCCGTCCGACCAAGCGAGTGAAACACTCGGCGCTTGAACTCGACGGTCACGCTCCCAACCGCCATCCAGTACGAGCGCGGATCGACGCGGGCCCTGCGGTCTCGGTAGTCGGCCCGGCCCGAGTTTGCCGCATGCCCCAAGAATCAACCTTTGGGACGGGTTTTTCCAGACCTTACGGATTAGATTCAACCAGGGAGGTTTCCATGCGCGGAATCCATCTTTACACGTTTTCTCTGGCCCTGCTATTCAGCACGGCACCGTGCCAATGGGTGAGTACCCTGCAACCCTTCCAACCCAGTCAAAAACTTCAATCCGTGGCTTGGTCCGGATCGGTCTATATAGCGG
>DAINDC010000425.1:0-4538 GCA_036732085.1 Fibrobacterota bacterium
GAATTGGGACTATCGCTATACCTGGATCCGCGATGCCAGTTTCACCATCTACGCCTTCCTCCGCATCGGCTTCACGGAAGAAGCGGGCCGTTTCATGGATTGGCTGGAAGCAAGGCTGCGGGAAGAGCGTCTCCATGGTCGTTTGCAAATCATGTACGGCATCAAGGGCGAACATTCGCTGAAAGAAACCACCCTTCCCCATTTCGAAGGCTATCGGGGTTCGGGGCCCGTGCGCATCGGCAATGGCGCCTTCGATCAATTGCAATTGGATATCTACGGGGAAATGATGGACTCCGTTTATCTCTATAACAAATACGGATCGCCGATTTCCAATGACATGTGGAACAGCCTGGTTCCCATCCTGGAATGGATGCGGAAGCATTGGAAGGACGCGGACATGGGCATCTGGGAGATGCGGAATACCAGGCAACAAAACACGCATTCCAAGGTCATGTGCTGGGTCGCCTTGGATCGCGCGCTCCGCTTGTCCGGTAAGCGCAGCCTGCCTTTGGATCGCGTGGGCTGGGAAGTGACCCTGGACGCCATCCAGTCGGAACTGGTTTCCGACAGCCTGGTCTACCGCTACCGGCCGGGGAGCCAGGTGGACGGCCTCCACGGGCTGGAAGGAAGCTTCAGCATGTGCTCATTCTGGCTGGCGGAATGCCTGGCCAGGGCGGGACGGGTGGATCAGGCCCGCTTGGTCTTCGAGAAGATGCTCGGCTACGCCAACCACCTGGGGCTGTACAGCGAGGAAATCGGAAAGAGCGGGGAGGCCTTGGGAAATTTCCCGCAGGCCTTCACCCACTTGGGCCTCATCAGCGCCGCCTATAATCTGGATCGGGTCCTGGGATGAATATCGATCTCGCAGGCAAACGCATTCTCGTCACGGGCGGGAGCTCCGGCATCGGCGAAGCCATCGTCCGCAATCTCGTCGCGGCCAAGGCGAAAGTCGCCGTGAACTGCGCCCACCATTTGGAAGCCGCGGAAAAGCTGGTGCGCGAGCTTTTCGAAAAAGGGGACCTTATCGAAAAAGGAGCCGAGGCTTTTCCCATCCTCGCCGATGTCGCGGATCCGGATGCGGTCGCCATGATGTTCGGGAAAATGGACCAGGCTTGGAATGGACTGGACATCCTGATCAACAATGCCGGCATCGACGGACATCGCGCCTTAAGCTGGGAAGCTGATCTCGCGGACTGGAGGCAGGTGATCGGAGTGAATCTGTTCGGCGCCTTCCACTGCGCCCGCGAAGCCTTGAAGCGGATGGTACCGAGGCGCGGCGGCGTCATCCTCAATATCACCTCCGTCCATGAACAGATCGCCTGGTCCGGCTACAGCGCCTATACCGCCAGCAAGGCGGCCATCGGCATGCTCACCAAGACCTTGGCCCAAGAGGCGGCCCCATATGGAATTCGCGTATTGGCGATAGCGCCCGGAGCCATCAAGACGCCCATCAATCGCGAGGTCTGGGAGAACCCGGAGGGCATGCAGGATCTGCTGCGGAAGATTCCCATGAACCGCATGGGCGAGGCCGATGAAATCGCGCGCATGGTTGTGGTCCTGGTATCCGAGGCCGCGTCCTACATTACCGGAACGACCGTGTTCATGGACGGAGGGATGACGGACTTCCCGGACTTCGCCCATGGCGGATGAATTTCAGAGTATCAGAATCCGATAGTGAATCCCAATCATCCCACCATTGCCTTATGCTGACGGATAGTTTTCTTTATCTTGCGGAGGCCCACCCGACGTAGTCATGGGCCGCCTTCCAGGGGGAAAACCAAATGGCCAAGGGGCAATGCCGATTTTGCCGCGCGCAACTGAAAACCGTTTTCGTGGATCTGGGCATGTCGCCTCCTTGCCAGAGCCAGTTGGCGGCGGGGGATTTGGATAAGGGCGAGGAATTCTTCCCCTTGCTGGTCTATATCTGCGACGAATGCCTGCTGGTGCAAATCCAGGATTATGTGGCCTCGGAAAAAATCTTCACCGAATACGCTTACTTCTCCTCGTTCGCGGACACCATGCTGCGCCATGCGGAAAACTACGTGGATATGGCCATGGATCGTTTCCGCCTGGGACCGCAAAGTCAGGTGATCGAAGTGGCCAGCAATGACGGGTACCTGCTGCAATATTTCGCCCGGCGCGGCGTTCCCGTGCTCGGCATCGAACCCGCGGCCAACGTGGCGAAGGCGGCCGAGGAGAAGGGCGTGCGCACCATGGTTCGATTTTTCGGTGGAGACGCGGCCCGGACCTTATACGGCGACGGCATCCGCGCCGATCTGCTGCTCGGCAACAACGTCCTTCCCCATGTTCCCGATTTGCATGACTTCGTGGGTGGGATGAAAATCCTCCTCAAACCCGGCGGGACCATCACCATGGAGTTCCAACACCTCATGCGCATGATGGAAGGCAATCAATTCGACACGATCTATCAGGAGCACTTTTCCTACCTGACGCTCAGCTTGGTGGAAAAACTTTTCACCCATCACGGCCTGACCCTGGTGGACGTGGAGGAAATCGGGAACCATGGCGGCTCGCTCCGCATTTACGTCCATCATGCGGGGAGCGGCGGGGTTCCGGGACCGCGCGTGGCCGAGATGCTCGCGACCGAAGCCAAGGCCGGGCTCAACACCCTCGCCGGCCATATCGGGTTTGGCGAGAAGGTCAAAGAGACCAAGCGCAAGATTTTGGATATCCTTATCGCGGCCAAGCGCGCGGGCAAGACCATCGCCGGCTATGGCGCCGCGGGCAAGACCAATACCTTGTTTAACTATTGCGGCATCCGCACCGACTTCATCGATTATACCGTGGACAAAAATCCTTATAAACAGGGAAGTTACCTCGCCGGCAGCCATATTCCCGTCTTCCCCACCGGGCATATCCGCGAGACCAAGCCGGACTACCTCTTCGTGGGTCCGTGGAACCTGGCAGAGGAGATCATGGAGCAGACCGCCTATATCCGGGACTGGGGCGGGAAATGGATCATCCCCATACCGGCAGCGGAAATCAGGGATTAACACCAGGGAGCATGGACGATGGAAAACGCACGCGCAGTCATCACGGCCGATCTCAACCATATCCTGGCCCAGGCCCGCGGGGACTTGGCCGCCATGGCCGGCAAGCGCCTTCTCATCGTGGGCGGCGGGGGCTTCCTGGGCTACTACCTGGTGCAGGCCGCGCTGCATTGGAACCTTGAAGGAGGGGAGCATTCCGGCTCCCGCCCGGGAAACATAGACGTTACGGTATTCGATAATTTCATCCGCGGCGTCCCATCCTGGATCCTGGATCTCGAAGGGACCAAGCAGCTCCACGTGGTCCGGCACGACATCACCCAGCCCTTGCCCGTGGGCATGCCCGATTTCCAATACATCATCCATGCGGGCTCCATCGCCTCGCCGATATACTACCGCCTGCATCCCATCGAGACCATGGATGCCAACGTGAACGGCCTGCGCTCCCTGCTCGAATACGCGCGCGTCCAAGGGATCAGGGGCCGGCCCGTCGAGGGCTTCCTGTTCTATTCCAGCAGCGAGATTTACGGCGATCCGACGCCCGGGAACATCCCGACTCCCGAAAGCTACCGCGGCAACGTTTCCTGCACCGGCCCGCGCGCCTGCTACGACGAGTCCAAGCGCTATGGAGAAACGCTCTGCGTGAACTTCGCGCGCCAGCATGGGATTGCGGTCAAGGTGGCGCGGCCTTTCAACCACTACGGACCCGGCCTCAAGATCACGGACGGCAGGCTGATACCGGATCTCTGCAGGGATATCTTCGCCGGACGCGACATCACCTTGCTCTCGGACGGCAGCCCCAGGCGCACCTTCTGCTATGTGGGCGATGCGGTGGCCGGCTATTATCAGCTCCTCGTCAAGGGACGCCCCGGGGAGGCCTACAATATCGGAACCGAGGAGCCCGAGATCTCCGTGGCCGAACTCGCGGCCAAGCTGGCCAGCCTCGCCCAGGAAATCCTCGGTTATCACGGCAAGGTGGTGCGCAAGGTCAGCGCGGATCAGGACTATCTCGTCGACAATCCCGAACGCCGCTGCCCCGTCATCCAGAAGGCGCGGGAACATTTCGGGTACGCCCCTTCCATCTCCCTGGAGGAGGGACTGCGGCGCACCTTGATTTGGTACCGGGACAACCAGGAAGGAACGGAGGCCTGATGCGCATCTCCATAGTGGGTTCGGGATACGTGGGTTTGGTGACCGGCGCCTGCCTGGCCGAGCTCGGACATGACGTCCTGTGCGTGGATGTGGATCCGGTGAAGGTCCGCAGCATCAATGCGGGAATTCCGCCCATCCACGAACGCGGCCTGGACGTCCTGCTCCAGCGCCATGCCGGCCATAGGCTACGGGCCATGACGGATCTTAAGGCCGCCGTGCTCGCCACCGATCTCACCATGGTGGCCGTAGGCACGCCCTTCGACGGACATGCCATCGACCTCTCCCAGATCAAGGAAGCCGCCGCGGGCATCGGGAGGGCTCTCAAGGAAAAGACGGACTGGCATATGGTGGTCATCAAGAGCACGGTCGTACCCCTGT
>DAINDC010000426.1:0-2116 GCA_036732085.1 Fibrobacterota bacterium
CTCAAAGTTCACGCGATCGGTGCTGTCGGGATCGGAGAAATCCACTTCCGCGGCGGGCAGCACGGTGGAAAAATAAAAGGTAGTGCCATTGCGCTTCATGGGGTTGGGCGCGTTATAGGCGGATACGGTATTGAGCGAGCTGTCCGCCGTCAGATCCATGGCCAGTTGGCGCGTGGTCAGGTTTCCATAGCCGTCCCGCGCCGAGACCTTGAGCAGATGCTGGCCGGGTTGGATGGTCTTCTTGTCGAGAGTCAATTGATACTGCTTGAAATAAAGTTCGTCGATGCCGGGTTGGGGATGGAAGGGATCCAGGATGCCGGGGATTTCCATCGTCGTGCCTTCATCGGGGCCCTCGGCGGTCAGGACGCCTCCCGTCGAATCCTGGACTTGGACCTGCAAACAATAGGGCAAGGACAATTTCACGCGGTTGGGGAAATCGACGTCCCCGGTCTCCTTGCTCTGGCATCCGGTGATCTTGATTCGCGGTCCCTTGCCGTCGGAGTCGGTGGCGCAGGCGCTCGCGGCGGTCCCGGTAATGCGCAGGTTCGATTTCGCCATGGTGCCTTCCCGCTCTTGGCTTCCATCCCAAGCGAAGAGAAGGATCTGGGCCGTGCTGTCGCCGAAGGGGATTTGCTTGGGAATGAAATAATCCACCGCGAAGGAGTTCCCATGGTAAGGAATGGTCTGTTCGAAGAGGATATTGCCCCGCTTATCGACCACTTGGGACGTCATTCCCGGCGGCAACTCGTAGACCTTATGGATGGATCCGGCCACGATTTTGACGCTGACGAAACCGGTGCCGCTGCCTCCGGTGATCCGACCCTTGATGGTATTGCAGTCCAGGGCCTTGAGGGTATCGGGCGATTGCAGGAGACTTAAGCCCAGCTTGGGCTTGCGCAATAATAAAACCGGTTCCCCGAGCAGCGCGTACTTCGCGTCGTTCAGGATGATCTCTTGGGTCTCCGAACTGTTCTTGGCTTCCTGCAAGGCCTGGCCTACGGTGGCGCCCTCGGAAACGGAATCCACCGGAAAGGCCCGCTTGTAGAAGGCTGCCGCCAAGCTGATGTTTTCCGCGGGGAAGGATTCGCGGGTGGCGGAGATCGCGCCTATCGCCCCTACCCTGGGTTGTTTGACGAACTGTTCGCTCATGCCTTCGCTGGTCAGGCTCTCGAACCGCCCGACGGTGCAGGAGAAGGCGTTCACCATCGGGGTCTGTCCCTCGTTATGCATTCGGGACAAGGCATCGTTGGTCTGCAAAAGCACTTCATCCGCCCATTGGTTGGAAGCGCCATGGCCGACATAGTTGACCATCAAGGTCCCGCGGTTGATCAAGGCCAGGAGATCCTGCGCCGCCTCCGGTTTATGGAAGGAGGAATTCATGGGATAGTCAAGGAGATAAATCTTATCCACGGTCACGCCGGGCTCGTTGGCCGTGATGTCCTTGCCGAGATTGTCGGCATCGGTGGTATGGCCCGTACCGATGGGATCCAGATCCCTTCTGACGGGATCGCTTTCAGTTGGGCGACCACCCCGCTGGGTCGCGTCATCGGCCGCGATGGCAATCCGGCCCCGCCACTCGCCCGCCTTGGCCGGATCCTCGTATTGCGTGATCTTCTGAAGGTATGCGGCGGCTTGCTCATGATTCTGGATGGGCAGCCGGCCGATGGAAATCTCAAGCAGGGCATGCTCCAGGTTGTTGTCGGTGGAATCCAGCGCGGCATAGAAATCCTCGGAAGCGATTTCCTCCGATCGGCTCTCGCCGAAAAATTCATAGGGCGGGATGAAATTGGGGGGCGGCGAGGGCAGGAAGACGGCCTTGATGTTCCGATAATCATAGTGGCCGTCGCCATAGAAGAGGACGTATTTGAGGGCGCCGGGCGTGGCCTGAGGATGATCCCAGCCCCGATAGGCATACCGGAGGAAATCCCGGATGGCGACGGGCGACATGCGGCCGCTCGAGAACTGCCGGTAGATATCCTCCACCTGAACCACGGAGGTTCGGAAATGCAGGGCGCGTTTCGGATCGTTGCGATAGTCCCGAAGCTTCAGGGCCTCGTCCAGGAGCGGCTTGGCGGTGATGATCAGGTATTCCGGATCCTGGCCGTCGCCGGTCAGG
>DAINDC010000426.1:2126-4533 GCA_036732085.1 Fibrobacterota bacterium
GTCTTATCGGCGGGCAAGGTTTCGGTTTCGATATTGGTCGTCGGGACCGGCGCGCTGCCCCGGTAGAGGAGATACTTGGCATCCGCCTCCGGGCCCAGGCTGTCCGTGAAAACACCCTGTCCATCCAGGACCATCCGGCGCACGGCCACGCCCTCTTCGACGCGGAGGCAGGTCAACCCTTCCCCACCCTGTACCTTGTAGGTTACGGGCTTGCCGAAATCGGATGGGAAGATCCAGACGGGTTTTCCGGAGTAGACGAACCTGCGGCGATAGCCAACCGTATAGCCTACGAATCGGCGTTCCGATACCCAGCGGATGCCCTCCAGATGGAAGGCCGGCGCGGAATTGACCGGACCGGTCCAGACATAATAGCTGCCCTGGGTTTCCGGCACGCGGATGGAGTCCTGGGGCGGCAGGCGGAGGAGGTCGAAGGTATCCTGGTTCGTCCCATAGAAGATCTTGAAGCTGCTGTCCGGTTCCAGGCGCGCCACATAGATCCCCACGTAGAGCGAATCATTGGGAATGCGCTGATCCAAATCCGGAAGCGAATCGACTTCATCGCTGGCGAGTTGAGAGCGTGATAGGTTGACAACCGGGTTGACCAACGAATCCCGTCCGATACATTCACCTCTCCAATACCAGAACCAGATATAGCCGCTTTCCTCATCCTTATGTCCGGAGGGATCGCAGGCGGCGGTCTGCACGTCCTTTTCGGCACGCAGGTAGGCATAGGCGGAGGTCTTCGCGGTTCCCGCGGCCGGCAAGGACGGGGATACGGACAACCGTTCCGCCGCATGGCCGGTATGCGAGTAATCGAGGTAGTAGTAGTTTTCGAAGGAATACGGATCGGTGCCGAACTCGTAACGGATGGGCCCGCGGGTGCCGGGTATCCTCTTCCACACGCTGGTTCCATGCGCGAAGAAACGGATGGAATCCGATTCGTCGAAGGTGCCGTTCTGGTTGCCGTCCACCACCTCGATGGGAATCTCGCGCAAGGTCCCCGGCAGTACCGTACCGGTCATGTTACTGGGCAAGGTGTCGTTGCCGCCGGTATAGACTTTGAGATCCTCGATCTTGATCCCGCCGCTGAGATCCGGACTCGCGCGGACCAGATCGGAGTAGGACAAGCCGTAAACCCGATCCTCGTCCAGGTTCTCCACATTCCTATCCCCAATCCTGATCTTGAGGAAGCTGGGACCCAGGCGGATCTTATCGGCCCCGATTTTATCGGCCCCGATCTTTCCGGATGCGGCCTTCCGCAAAGACGGCGGGCGCGGGACGGCATAGAGATAGGCGCCTCCCACGGGATTCTTGATGAGGGAAAGGTACTGCGGTTCCAAACGATAGGAGGAGGGTCGACCCAGCACGCCGCCAAAACCGATTTCGACCCGCAGTTTTTTTATCAAGGTCAAGGTCCGGCCGGCTTCGGACCAGAGAGCCAAGGGGACTTCGAGCCCGCGGATGGGCGCGCCGCGAAAGTAGCGCAGGCCCAGATCGCGAGAGGACAAGGCGGAGGCCAGGCCGTAGAGTTTCGGATCGACATGGTATTCCGCCTTGGTCGGCGTGAGCGCATGCGGATACGGCGCGAGGCCTTCCGGAATGATCCGCGTTTCCGATTCAATAATGCGGATGCTGACCTGGGGCGCAAAGGGGCCGCTCAGCACATCGAAACGATAGACGGGAAGATCCGGCGAGCCTGCCAGCCCGGTCCGGAGGCAACCCTCGCAGGACACCTGTTGACCCGGTGCGCCACCCACGGCCTGGACGGCAAACCCGGGTACGGAGACCTCTAGGACCAGCCTACCCGGCGAGTCTTCCACGACATGATCCGACAGGGATTTTACCGATGCCGATGCAGATGAACCCGGCAAGGTGGCGACTGAGGCCGAGGCGGTGCAGGCAAACGCCATAAGCAAGATAGCGCAGAACCGGATCGGGGATGTTTGCAAAAAGCGGCTAGGTTTACCCTTCATATCTAACGCCAGACGAGTCCTCGCAGTTAAAAATTTGGACGCCCCAAAACGCGTCCAATATAGGTACAAAGTAGGACGGATCGGGGAAAGGCGAAAGCTGGGAATCCCTAGGATTCCCAGCTCATTTCCAGAGGTAGTAGGTGCCTTCGTGGACCATGGGCAGGAGGGAATTGGCAGCCTCGGCCAGGGACCCCAAGGGAGTTGAGGTTTTGGACTCCATGAAATGCTCCACCCAGGTTTTCGACGGCGGTTCATGCAGCACTATCGGCTTATTGTCCAGATGGACGAGCTTGGTCAGATAGGCTTGGGCTTCATGATATCCACCCAGAGTATCCACCAGGCCGCTTGCCTTCGCCTGCTGTCCGGTCATCACGCGCCCGTCCGCGATCTTCAGGAGGTCGGCCCGCGCCAGCTTCCGGCTCGATACGATATCT
>DAINDC010000427.1:0-4530 GCA_036732085.1 Fibrobacterota bacterium
GGCCAAGACCGCGGAAGCCGCCAGTTTATAGGCCCAGTAGAATGAGGAAGAGGTCGAGGACCCCTCCAAGCGAACCTGGGAAGCGATCCTCATCCAGAGCTCCTCCGAGGGTTGCAGGCGGTCGGCCTCCCGGAAAATCCGGTTACTGTTTTTCAACGCTCGCCTCCTTCTCCAGGTATTCCTTGACGCGATCCCGCGCCCGCGACAACCTGGATTTCAAAGTGCCCTCCGGCATCCGGAAGGATATCGACAACTCCTTGAGCGGAACGCCCTCGCCTTCTTTCAGCCACAATAACGATCGGGTTTCCGGATCGAGGACGGCAAGCGCCTTGGCCAACAGATCGGAAACCTCCAGCGATGTTCCCAGGCTCCGCGGCGACAGCTCCTCGATATTCTCCCATTCCAGTTTGGTCCGGTTCTTGGATTGTTGCAAACGGTTGAGGCACATATTGTGGGCCACACGATACAGCCAGGTGCCCAGCGCGCTTTCCCCGCGGAACTCGCCGATGAGTGCCGGCAGCCGGACGAACAGATCCTGCACCATGTCTTCCGCCAACTCGCGGGATAGGAGGATACGGTAGCATTGGTTCAACAGCCTTTCCGCATGGTTCTCGTAAATCCATCGCAATCCCTCCAACTCCCCATTACGAAGCCGGTCGACGCTCCTTTTTTCAGGGCTGAAGATTTTCAGCATGCACGACCTTTTTCAGGGGCTCCGGTTCGCAATCGACTGGGGTTCACAGCCACAATATAACCGGTTCCTAATACCCAATTAGACCGCCCGCCTCCGGGAACGGTTCCCTATAACCGAGGGCGGATTCCACGACGCGGGAAACCGGGTCGATTGGGCCCGCGCTCGGAGTGTTATCGGAATCCAAAAACCGATGGTTTCAGAGACCGGGACGGATTATATAAGGATCTTTGCGGGAGGCCCCATGGCCATCAACAAAACCGATTCCGTATTCGCGAAGTATGCCAATGCCACGCTGCCCAAGCGCACGGCCCTCACCGGATGGCGTGACGCGCGTGAAACGATAACCGACGAGTTAATCGACAAGAACCATGACGCCACCGGCAACCATGCCCGACCTGATGTCCCTTCTGGACTCGGCCATCACGGCCTTCCAGGACGATCTCTGCTCGGCATCGAGAACCGCGTCCTGGGCGTTACGGGGTGGCGGCTGGCGGATCGGCCGGCGTGGAAAGGGGGGGGTGACGCGGAAGTTGCGAAAGCCGGAAAGCGGCGGGCGATCAGCGGCCCTGGGATTTGCCCGGCTTGTGCGCACTGGCGGAATCGGCCAGCAAGGCCCGCTCTTCCGGGGACCCGGGTTCCGGATGGACCGCTTCCTGGACCAAATGTTTGATATAGAGAACGGCTGTGGCCGTGGTCGCCACCGCGAGTCCGAGGATGAGCCAGTTCCAGACGGTCAGCCCTTTTTCATCGAGCCAGCCTTTCCCCATCCGCCCCACGTACAGGTAGAAAAGGATATCCGGCGACATGCCGAGGAAGGAGCTGAACAGGTAGCGGCGATAATCGAGCTTGGGGATGGTGAACAGGTAGTTGATCAGGGAGAAGGGCAGGAATGGATTCAGGCGGATGAGGAAGACCAGGAAGCCCCCATGCTTGGAAATGGCCGCGAAGACTGCTTCGTAGCGGGGATTGCGATGGCGCAGCTTCTCCACCCGATCGCGCCATAGCCTTTTCCCCAGGCCGTAGGAAACGATCACGGCCGTCAGGGCCGCCGCGGATACGAGCAGGTAGCCCATCCCGAAGCCATAGACGGTGCCGGCCACCATGATGAGTGGCGAGACGGGCACGAAGAAGACCACGCAAGCCACGAAGAGCAGGAAAAAGAGGAGCCCGCCCCAGGAGCCTTGGCGCTGGCAGAAATCCACCGCCGCTTGCATAAAGTCACGGAACGGGAAAAACCAGTTGAAGGCGATTAGCCCCAGGACAAATAGGGTGACGAAGAGGATTTTGGTTTTCATCTCAAGGCCAGGCGATTCCGATTCACGATTAATACGGTGAACCGGAAAATTTAGCAAATCCTGGCCTACTTGATGCCCGCCCGCCAGTCCTCTTTGCCGTAATCGGGGGGCAGTTCCAGTCGTTCGCGGTTTTCGGGATCGCCTTTGAGCAATTGGCCGAAAGAGAGGACCTCGGTGGGGCAGCTTTGCACGCAGGCCGAGCAGCGGACGCATTCCACATCGTTCATGGGAATGCCCTTGTTGGCGTAGTTCATGACATCGATGCCCATATGGCAAACCTTGGTGCAGATATTGCACGAAATGCATTTCTTCTTCTCGGAAAAAATCCGGTACTTGGCGAAGCGGGAATAGACATGCATCAGCGCCGCCAACGGGCAGCCGAACCGGCACCAGACCCGGCCGGAGAGGAAGAAGTAGACTCCCAGCCCCAGCACGCCCGCGAAAAAGACGTCGATTCCCAACTTATAGGCCCCGCGGAAGGTATCGGCGATTTGCGTCGTCATACCCAGATGGGCCCCTAGGCTGGACGCATTCCCGTTGCCCAAAAGAGGACCGGCGCCCAGAAGATGATGGACGGCATAACTCGCCGCCGTGGCCAGGAAGGCCCAGAGCAGGATGATCTGGCCGATGTTTTCCAAGGCCTTGGGCTTTTTGCCATGCGGGGCCTGGACCCGGTATTCATCGCCGAGGGTTTCCGCCATTCCGCCGCAACTGCAGATCCAGCCGCAGTACGCGCCCTTGCCCCACTTCTTCACGATCAGGAACAGGATGCCGAAGGTCTGCACGAACGGGAACCAGGTCCAGAAGGTGCTGGTGCCGAAGTCGTTCATATCGAGCGGCCAGAAGAGCACGAATCCGAAACAGGACCATTTGCCCGATGGGAACATCTCGCGCATCACATAGCTGTCGGCGGAGAAATGGGCTTTGATCAATGGATCGAAAAGGTGGAAAGGCAGGAGGAACAGGAAGAAGACCTGGACGAAGGCGAGGGACAGCATCTGGTAGCGGATATAGCGCGTCTTCTTCACCATAGTCCGGCGGATGCCGAAGAGGAGGATGGTGACGCTGTAGAAAAGGCTGTAGTAATAGGTGGGCTCCTCCACCCAGCCCGCCGTGCGGCCGAGCAGGAAATGGAAATAGACCCAGGTATAGGCCAGCGCCACCAGGATGAAGTAGCCGTACTTGACCTTGGCCCAGGCGGTGCCGAAGTACGTCTCGCGCCGCTTGATCATGAGGAACAGGGCCGCGGTCCCGGAGAGCAGGAAGGCCAGGGATCCCAGCCAGCCGAGATAGAAGTTGAGCGACGAGTACCAGGAATAATGGTCGAGCGCCCAATTGAGCCTCAGCGACAGGGGCTTGGCGAGATAGGCGTGGACGAGGTCCTTCCAGCCATGGGCGTCCTGGAACAGGTTCCGGGCCACGCCCGCCTTGCCGAAATACAGCATGGAGAAAAAGCTGAGCATGGCGATCAGGAATACGAAATAGGCGCGATCCTTCTCCCCTTCCATGCGGATGCCCGAGCGCTTGAAGAAGGCCAGGGGGAGTTCCCGGCCGATGAGGACGAAGACTTCGCGGCTCGGGACGATCTTTTCCTTGCCGTCTACCTTGAGAACGGTTTCACCCGGGCGAATGGCCGTGGGCTGGGAATTGAAAAGGGGCACGATGCGGCCCGCCTGCCGCAATTCTTCGAACTGTTCCACGTTCTCCTGCTTGGGGCGGTCGAGCGCCTCCTTGCGATAGGAAAGCGTCACGCGGTTCCCGGCCTCGGCGAGCGCGATGGCCGCTTCCACGGCGCTGTCGCCGCCGCCCACCACCAGGATATCCTCTTCGTAGAACTCCCCGGGATCGTAGAGTTTGTTGTAGACATGGGGGAGATCCTCGCCAGGGACGCCCAGGCGCCGCGCATCCCCGGCCTTGCCCATGGCGACCACCACGCGCAGGGCCTTGAGTTCGCCCTTATCGGTCTTGAGGATGAGGATTTCGTTCTTGCGGCGGATGCTTTCCACGCGCAGCCCCAGGGTCAATTGCAAGGGCTTGCCGTCCAGTTGGCGATGGAGATCGGCCAGCAAGGTTTCCTTATACCCATTCTTGATTTCCAGCGGACCCTCGGGCCGGTAGTTATCGGGCTTGGCCAGGATGGGTTTGCCCTTGGGAAAATTCTCGATGGTATTGAAGAGCTGGGAGGATTCCAGGATCTGGTAATCCCATGCCTGCTTTTCGCATTCGAGCGCGCAGGCGATGCCCGCCGGACCCCCACCGATGATGATCAGATCGCGCACCCGATCTTCGCCCTGGGATCGGTTGGCGATGCCCTTGGCCTTGGCCGTGAACTCTTTATCCGCCGCGAAACGCCGCACCATGCGGGCTCCGCCTTCCGCCGCCAGCTTCAACAGGGGGATGCCGGTGAGGTCCCCGACGATATAAACGCCCTTGGCCGAGCTTTGGTTGTCCTTGTCGATTTGGGGATAGCGCTCCACCCCTCCGGTGGGATTTCCCTTTTGGAGCCAGCGGAAGTAGGGGGTGAACAGGGGTACGAACAAG
>DAINDC010000428.1:0-4529 GCA_036732085.1 Fibrobacterota bacterium
TCCCCCGGAATAAAAACAAAAAACTGACGGCGAGCTATTCAGCAAGCCCTAATTAAGAGTCCCTGACACCATGGGGACTCCAAAAAGCGGAACCGCTTCCCAGGCCCGGCCAATAAAAACCTCCAGCCCTTCCATAACTCCCGTCCCCAGCCCGAACCTAACCCTCCCAATTCTCTAGATGCAAACTCTCATCGGCCACCCGAAGCCGAGGCCGAAAGCTGGAACGGGCCTCATTGGTTTCATTTCCACTAGAACGCCGCCGCGTCCGAAACCTACTAATGTTGGCAAGCCTCCATGTTCGCGCCGGCAATGCAGGGGATTCGGTTTGGAAAAAGCCGTATACTAAGTTATCGGCTGATCCAAAATCGGAAAATTTGAGGAAGAATCGCAGCATGCATTTAATTTTAAACTCCTTTTTCTCGAAGCTTTCGCCTTCACGTCGTTTAGTTATTTGGGGTGCGACCCTCGCGTTAGGTTCGGCCGGCCTCACTGAGCTTCAAGCGGCAGACAGCTTCAAGTGGGGTAATATCGCGATGGGCGGCGGCGGATTCGTTTCGGGTATCATCGCCTCGAAGTCGGAAAAAAACGTCATCTACGCGCGCACGGACGTTGGAGGCGCGTATCGTTGGAATGAAGCCGGCCAAAGTTGGATTCCCATTACCGATTGGTTGGGTCCCAATGACATGGGTCTGTTCGGCATCGACGGGCTGGCGGTGGATCCCTCCACGCCGGGCCGAGTTTATTTGCTGGCCGGAACCGATTATTGGAACAAGGGCAAAACCATGATTCTGCGCTCCAGCGATTATGGAGATTCGTTCGATACGATCAACGTCACGGCCCAGTTCAAAACGCACGGCAATGGATACGGTCGGCAAAACGGCGAGCGTTTGGCGGTGGACCCCAATCAACCCAACACCTTGCTTTGCGGGACGCGGGCCGCCGGCCTTTGGAAAAGCGACGACAAGGGAACGACTTGGAATCAGGTTTCCTCATTCACCAAGCCCGCCTCCGGCGACGGCATCGGTTTCGTGCTGTTCGACAATTCCAGAGTCGCGGGCGGCGCGACCCAGCGCATCTTCGTCGGCACCTTGAACACCGGGGACAACCTTTTCCTCTCCGAGGACGCGGGAAAAACCTGGCGCACCATCGCCTTGCCGGCGCTATCCAAACCGGTCATGCCCCAGCGCGCGGTATTGACCCCCAAGGGCAAATATCTCTACGTCACCGTCGCCAACGGATCCGGACCCGGGTTCGGAACCGGCACCACCATCAGCCGCGGGGCCTTTCTCCGCTATGACACGGATGCCAATACCTGGTTGAACATTTCTCCGGAAAACTCCCTCGATGATCCGCCCGATCCCGCGCATCCCGGACAGACGCTGTGGGACGCGCATCTGGGCGGCTTCGGCGGCCTCTCCATGGACGCGGCCGATTCCAACCACATCATCGTGGCCTCCATGAACACCTGGAAGGCCCAAATTTGGGAGCAATCCAAGAAGGCCGGCTGGGGCGACAAGATTTTCGTATCCGGCGATGCGGGAAAAACCTGGAAAAGCGTATTCGGGGATTTGACCGACGCCCAGGTCGCGACGATTGCCAACGATGCGCCGATTGCGGTATTGGGCAAGAACGGCTTCGATTGGAGCGAGGGCGAGAGCATCCACTGGGCCGGGAGCCTGGAGTTCGATCCCTTCAATTCCAAACGGGTTTTCGTGGTCTCCGGCAACGGCATTTTCATGACGGATAATTTGGCCCCGGGGCAAAGGTTCACCTGGAAATTCGCCACGCGGGGGTTGGAAGAAACAGTCCCGTTCGATTTGGTCAGCATCCCGGGAGGACCCGTCATCACGGTCATCGGCGACTATGACGGTTTTGTCCATCACGACATCAACACGCCGCCCTTGACCCGGCACACTCCGAAAATCGGATCGACCAGCGGCATCGATTTCGCGAAGTCAAAGCCGAATATCGTGGTGCGCGTGGGCGGCAACGACAAGACTGCGGACAATGCCGATTATGTATTTCCTCTGTATTACTCCACCGACACGGGCAAGACGTGGACCAAGTTCGGCACGCATCCCAAGCCCGGAGAAAATCATCAGGGAAAAATCGCCATTTCCTCCGACGGCGCCGTGGTCTTGTGGAATCCGGACGGGAAAAATACCCTCTACCGAACCGCCGATTGGGGCGCAACCTGGACGACAAGCACGGGCGCGACGGGCGTGAGCATGCGCCCGGTGGCCGATCCCGTGAACGCCAATGTCTTCTATGCCTTCAACAGCGGCATACTCAAGAGCACGGATAAAGGCGTGAGCTTCACCAAGGTCGACAACAACAATTTTTCCTCCACTACGGATTTGCAATTGACGCCGGGCAAGGAGGGGCACGTCTGGGTGCCCGGCTACGCTTATGACGGCATCAACGGCGGGTTTCTGGCCCGTTCCATCGACGGCGGCAAAACCTTCGTCAACGTGGATCCGGCCACGGATGCTGCTTATACCCAGCGCGTGCAACATTGCGAGGCCATCGGGTTCGGCAAGGCCGCGCCCGGAGCGGCTTATCCCGCCATTTACATCTACGGAACCGTCGGCGGAGTGTTAGGCCTTTATCAAAGCATCGATGAGGCCAAGTCTTGGGCGCGCATCGACGATGCCAAACATCGTTTCGGATCCTTGGCCAATGGCGGTTTTGTCCGCGGAGACGCCAATACTTTCGGCGTGGTTTACCGGAGCACCGCCGGCCGGGGAATCGCCGCGCGCATGCCAGCCTCTTGGACAAGCATTGATCCCGCGCGCAAGACGTCGCTCGCTCCAAATTTTCCTTGGACCATCATGGGAAATTCCTTGCGGGTATATGTCGCGCCGGGCCTAGTCGTAAGCGTCGCCATTCATGATTTGCAAGGGCGGCTGGTTCTGGCCAGGGACGTTACCTCGAACTTCATTCCTTCACTAAGCGATTGGGTAACACATCCAGGAACCTACCTCGTCAGTTTGAGTCAAACAGGAGGCCATGCGCAGCAAAACTTGGTATTGCCCATCCTGAAATAAAGCTTAGAAGCCAAATTATTGGGATTTTAAGGCAGCGCACCATGGAGAATGGTGATCGGCACATCCTTCCATTCAACTACATTTTTTCCGCGACCCAAAATCGAGGAAAAGAAATGAGTTCATCCAAAGCGAATGCCGTGAAGTACTTTCCGTCCTTGGCCTTTTCAGCATGGGCCCTGGTTTCCTTGACTGCGCTGTTCCAGGGATGCGACCTCATGGGCTCGAGCGGAAATAAAAGCGATCTTCCCCCCACGGTTTACAACGGCAATTTTGAAATATCTTCGCCCGTCGCGGGAGCCCGTTTAAACATCGATTCGAGCTATGCCATCCTCTGGTCCCCATCGGACTCGGTGGAGAAAGCGGCCGTCCGGATTTCCGTCTATCAAGGGGACAAATTCCTCCTCAACCTGTCCACCTACGCGCCCAATACCAGTTCTTATTCCTGGCGGCCCTCCTCATCCGGAACCAGCACGGGGAATAAGCTGGGATCGGGCATGACGCTCCGCATCCGGATAGCCAGCACCTTGGACACCAATAAATGGGACTTCAGCCAATACTTCACAACGTACTCGGATTATAATGGGCGCCTTTCCGTCACTTCGCCCTCGGCGGGCTCGCAAGCCAAGCTTGATTCCACCTTGGCCGTCCGCTGGACCACTACCGGTGATGTGGGCGACTATGTCGGCATTCAGCTTTATCGGGACAGCCTCTTGGTGAAAACCATCACCTCCTCCGCGCCGCCAAGCGGCTATTACCTGTGGCAATCCCTGTCCTCTCCCCTGGGCTCGGGAAGCGGCTACCGCATCAAGATCTTCAGCGTGAGCGATCCTTCGATTTCCAGTTTCAGCGAAACTTTTTCCATCACCTCGCCTTATTCGGGAAGCTTTTCCGTCACGTCGCCCAAATCCGGCGACACCATCAATGCCGGGAGTAGCTCCACGGTTACCTGGAGTTTCAAGGGAAATCCCGGCAGCGAGGCCGTCATCACTTTGGTGCGGGATTCCGCCGTGGTCAATTCCATCAGCAGTTATGCGCTTATCGAGGACGGATCCCTGTCCTGGTCTCCCAGCTCCGGCCTTGCCACCTCGTCCCGGTACCGCATCAAAATGGTCAGCGCCTCCGATCCGGGAATCTCCGCCTATTCGGACTACTTCACCATCAAGGGCGCGGAGCCAGATGCCTATGAAAACGACGACAGCCTCAAGCTCGCGAAATCCATTCCGACCACGGGCGAAGTCCAGAAGCATACCCTGACCTACCTGGATATGGATTGGGTCAAATACTCCGCCGTCAAAGGCAAACGTTATCTGATCAACATCCTATCCTCCGCGGTTACGGTATCCGCCACGGTATACGACAGCTCCGGCTATTCCACCTCCTATTACCAAAGCGGGACCAATATCAAATTATTGATGACGCCTACTTATTCGGGCCGATATGCCGTGCGGATCTCCTCCTCATCCGGCTATGGCGCCTATACCC
>DAINDC010000429.1:0-4525 GCA_036732085.1 Fibrobacterota bacterium
AGAGTGGACACGGCCGCACCGGAGGCCTGCTGCATGCGTGCGATGGTTTGCCCGGTCTTGACCCTGGCGATTTGCCGATAGGAATGTCCCAGGAATTCATCGGAGATTGCACGGTCTGCTGGAGTACCATACAAGTTTCCGTAACATGTGGGTCACGGTGGGATCCAACCTTGCGTCTCCGTTCCGAAGGCGACCTCCGCTGAATTTTCCGGGACGCGATGCCGCGGAGACCCATATTTCAGGGTCTTCGGGGCTATTTCATACCCTTTCCTTACCATGGCGCGTCACCCAGGAGTTACAGCAATTCCTGACCTGAGGCCTTCTCTCGCATGGCTTCGCGCAAATGCGATGCGACGCTTGCCGCAAACGCCATCTGGTGGCCTTCAGTTGCAAAGACCGGGGCTTCTGCCCCCGTCGCTTTGGACGCCGTTGCCTGGGGCGTCGCATGAAGCAGGGCGCGGGTTGATCCTTCCCTGAGGTTCGGAGTCTGCAACCGAGGGGCGGGGCCCTGAGGTCGCGCGCGATTTCAAGTTCGCCGATATCCTCTGCACCGATGGGAAGCCCCGCTAGAACTTCAATTCTTGGCGATGCGGGTCGCGGGAAGCTTGATGGTGAAATGCGTCGCCCCATCCTTGGATTCGCAATCGATATCGCCGCCATGTTCGGCGATGATTTGTTTGCTGATCGCCAGGCCCAGACCGGTTCCGTCCCCGCCCTTGGTGGTGAAGAAGGGTTCGAAAATCCTGGACATGATATCGTTCGCGATGCCGCCGGCATTGTCCCGATAGTCGATCCGGACCATCTGTTCCGCCTCCACGAAGGTCGAAAGAATGGAAATGCTTTTTCTTTCGATTTCTCCATGGGCGAAGGCGTCGCGGGAATTTCCCAAGAGATTGTGGATCACGGATTCCAATTGGGTCCGGTTGCCGTTCAGGAAATACTCGCCGTCGGTTTCGATTTTAATGTCGATGCCCCGTGCCGTGAGCTGCCGCTCGATGAACAGGAAGCTGTCGTCCAACAATTGCCGGAGGCCGATGGTCGAAGAGGCGTCGCCGGCGTCTTTCTTGGAATAGAAGAGCAGGTGCTCCAGGACCCGGCGCATCCTTTCGGCGCCACGGATGACGGAGTCCGCGGCGGACAGAGCGATGGAGGCATCGAGGGTCCGATCCGGATCGGACAGGTAGTCCCGCAAATATTCCGCGTCCAATAGGATGCTGGCGAGGGGATTGTTCAATTCATGCGCCAGCCCGGCTCCCAAGGTTCCCAGGACGACCAACTTGTTGGCATGGAAGAGTTGCCTTTCCATCAGGACCTGTTGCGCGCGGTCGATGGAGAAGCCCATATAGCCCACTATCTCGCCGTTCCTGCGGATGGGGGAGATGGTCAAGTGGATAAAGACATCGGAACCGTCCATGCTGCGGTTGGTCAATTCCCCCCGCCAGACCTGGCCCGCGCCGATGGTATTCCACATATTCTTGTACAATCCATCCGGCGTCTTGGGGGAGCGGATGATGCGCTGGTTCTTGCCCAGGACGTCGTGCTCGGAGGCGAATTTGTACAAGCGAAGGTAAGCCTCATTGACCCGAATCATGGTCCCTTTGGGATCCGTAATGTTGATGGCATAATCGGATTGGGTAAAGGCGTCCTCGAGCATCGGTCTCCTGGTTGGGGAAAAGCGCAAAAATTTCCCAATAATGTCAGACTGTCAGTAAAAATAGTAACTGCCGGTCCGGTTATCTTGGGCCAGGTGGATTACCGATTGGGGGGATGGAATCGGTCATTTTTTGGTCTGAAAGGGGGAATAGGGCACGCCTTGACCGGGGAAAAAGTATTCTTATTAGTGTTAAGGAAACCCCATGAAGAAGAAACTTCTCATTATCGACGATGAAAAAAGCATCGTAGAATCCCTGACCCGCGCCCTGATGGGCCAGGACTTCGAGTTGAGTTCGAGCCTGGAGGCGGACAAGGCCTTGGAGATGATCAAGGAAATCGTTCCCCAGGTGGTCATATCGGATCTCAAAATGCCGAAACTGGACGGCTTGCAATTGCTGGCCCGCATCAAGGAATTCAATCCCGGCATCCAGGTCATCATGATCACCGGGCACGGCACCATCGACGATGCGGTGACCGCCATGAAAAGGGGCGCGTATGATTTCATCCCCAAGCCCTTCAACAAACAGGAAATCATCGCGATCGTGAACCGCGCCTTCGAGAAGGCCGAACTGCTCGCCGAGAATTTCATCCTGAAGGAAAAGCTCAAGCAGAATCTGGCGCCGGCTTTCGACATGGGCAAGAGCCGGGCCTACAAGGCCTTGCTGGAGCGGGCCGGGCATGCCGCCGCCAGCGACGCCACCATCCTGCTCCTGGGGGAATCGGGAACGGGGAAGGAAGTCCTCGCGCAGTATATCTTCATGCGTTCCAACCGCGATGCCAGTCCCTTCATCACCGTCAACTGCGCGGCCATCCCCGAGAACCTCCTGGAAGCCGAACTGTTCGGATACAAGAAAGGGGCCTTCACGGGCGCGTACCATGACAAGAAGGGCCGGTTCCAGGATGCCAATGGCGGCACCCTTTTCCTCGATGAAATCGGGGAGATGCCCTTGGCCGTCCAGCCGAAGTTGCTCCGCATCCTCCAGGAAGGGGAGATCAACCCGGTGGGCGGATCCACCCAAAAGGTGGACGTACGTATCATCGCCGCTACCAATAAGAATCTGAGGAAGCAGGTGGAAGCGGGACTGTTCCGGGAGGATCTTTTCTATCGGCTCAACGTGATCCCGTTGCAGATTCCACCGCTCCGCTTGCGGCCGGAGGACTTGCATTCGCTCATCTCCCATTTCCTCGCCATCTACGGCAAGAAGAACAAGAAGCCCAACCTGCCCCTGAGCGCGGAAGCCCTGGCGCTGATGGAAAGCTATTCCTGGCCCGGCAATGTCCGCGAACTCGAGAACGCCATCGAAAGATCCGTCATCCTCTGCCTGGGCGATAAGATCATGCCCGATGATCTGCCCGATGAATTGCGGACCGTCACCGAATCCGCCACGCATATATTCGTGGGCCAGGGCATGACCCTTGATGAAATCGAAATGTCGGTCATCCAGAGCGGGCTGAAGCGGAACCATGGCGACAAGGTGAAAACCGCCGAGGAGCTTGGCGTCAGCCTCCGGACCATATATCGGAAGTTGGATATGGCGGGTCCGGTTCGCGAAGAGGACGGTTCGCCCAGAGCGGAGTCCGAACTGGGGTAGCTTGGAAAGACGGCTCCATAGAGAGTCGAGCCATAGAATAGCTTCACCGGTGTTCGGGCCAGGGCCGGCAAGGGCGCCATCGCCATCGCCAAAAGCTCAACCTTCATTTGCTTCCCCTTCCGAATGGCCCGTACATTTCGTACCTGATATTGCCCAAGATTTACTTGGATTGGATCCGCATTTTCCCTATATCAAGTTTACCCTCGGACTTAAAAGAGATCGTTTACGAAATTTCGCGCGCAAGAAAAGATGTTATGAAATCCGATTTCCTCTCCCGTAGCGCCGCATTAAAGGTTGCGTCCCTGCTCATCCTGGGACTCTCCTCGGGCTTTTCCCAGGCCACGGCGCCGCCATATCGAATCCATTGCGGTGGCGAGGCCTTGGTGGATACTCAGGGAAATTTCTGGGAGGCGGATGGCCATTATTCGGGCGGACAAACCTATTCGACGGATTCGGCTATAACCGGAACGGATACGCCAGCCCTCTATCAGACCGAGCGCTGGAACGATGCGGCTTTGGGTGATTTGACCTACTCCTTCGACGTTCCGGACGGTGTATATAACGTCCGCCTGCACTTCGCGGAAATTTATGCTGCGAGCTTCAGGGCGGGTGCGCGGGTATTCGATGTGGACATCAACGGGACCGCGGTGGTGCAAGGCCTGGATGTATTCGCGGAGTCCGGCGCCGATGTCGCGCTCATAAAGGAATACAAAGCCACGTCCAAAAATGGGGCCATCACCATTGATTTCACCAACAGCATCATGAACGCCAAGATTTCGGCCATCGAAATCCTGCCTGCCAATCCGGCGGGAGCAAAGAGTCTTGGCAAGGTCCACGCCATCTCGCAACTTTCCATCAAGGGAAGCGCCTCCGATCTGACCGTGTTCCTTCCTTATGCGGGAGCTTACACGCTGGAATTGCGGGACCTCCATGGCGGCCTGATCGCGCGCAAAACCGGACAGGGCCTGGGTGAGCAACGCTTCGCCAGCATGAGACCTGGCCTGTATTTCCTGGACATCAAATCCGGAAAAACCGCCTTGACCAAAAAGTTCTGCCTGCTGCCTTGATTCTTCTGAAATCTTGTGAAACCGACCCCTTCGCGATGCCTTGTTTTATCCCTGATACTAACTCCGGTTGCGGGGATGGAAGCTCTTATGGACTTCCTTAAGGTATTCCTGATCCAAATGCGTGTAGATTTGGGTGGTGGCCACATTCGCGTGGCCGAGGAGTTCCTGGACGGTGCGTATGTCGTAGCCGGCGTCGAGCAGATGGGAGGCAAA
>DAINDC010000430.1:0-4524 GCA_036732085.1 Fibrobacterota bacterium
CACGCGGAAGAAGTCCTGCGTCTTCGGATCAACGGGAACCTCGCCGCGGAGGCTCACTGGGCGAAGGCCCTCCTGCTGGCCGATCGGGACGTGGAGATCCTGGCCGATCGCGGCGTCCATGCCAAGGTGGGGCCGGAAGGTTGGGAGGCCATCTGCAAGGAGATGGAAGCGGAATTCCGCCAGGGCAATTTCGAGGCTGGGGTCATCCGCGGCATCGAGGCCGTGGGTCGGCACCTGCGCATGCATTTTCCGCGCCGGGGCGCCGATGTCAACGAGCTTCCGGATCGTCCCGTCATCCTTTGACGTCCCGCGCAACCTCGTTAAACGCTTCCGCTCAGGGATTCGAAACCAAATCCCCGCTCTTGGTGAATTCGACCGTGGCCGTTCCGCCTTCGGGGCCGGTGTATTCGGCCTTGAAGCGGGTGGGCGTAAAGGAGCCCTTGAGGCTGGCGCTCTTGCCGTTGGCATAGGTGGCTTTGCCTGAGAAGGTTCCGGACTTGGGTTCCTGGCCATGGGGGATGGGGGCGTCCGATACGAAATTGAACTCTGCGGAGCGCTCCAGGCCGAACCTCTTTTCAGTGGTGATATGGATGGCGTAGCAGGAGTCGTCGAGGTCGCTGTTCAGATCCTGGCCCGGGTTCATGACGAACTCGACTACGGCATGCTTGAGCGTATCATCGGCGGAGGCCACCGTGGTCTCGAGGCGCACGGTCATGGTATCGCCCCTGACGATCTGGGATCCGCCCTCGCGGTTCTTTAGGGTGGCGGTATTGACCCGGCCGGATTTCATCTCTTCCTCATAGGAGAAGCTGACGGGCTCGTTGCCGGCCTTCTTCGCCAGGACCTTGATCTTGGCCTCGAAGGTCACTTTCTTCACCAGCGGGCGGGCTGCGGGATCCATCTCCGAATACTTGGCTATGACGATGCAGTCCTTGCGGTTGTCGGTCACGATGCCGTCGCCATCGCCATCGAGATATGCGCCCTGGCCGGTGACCACGCCGCCCTTGGTCTTGGTCCAATTGGCTTCAAGGACGGTATTGTCGGAATCATTGTCGAAGTTGGCGTCGCCACCGGCGCCCACGAGCAGCGAGGTCTTCTCGATGGTCCCGTTGTCGGAGACGGTGAAATCGATCTTCACGCGGTTGTCCTTGCCGGGAACCGGGGTGACGATGCCGTCCTTGTCGCCGTCCGTAAAGGTGGACGTTTCCACCTTGCCGCCGATATAGGTCTGGACCTGCTTCCAGGAGAGGATATGCTCGTTGTTCTTGATCGTATCGCGGGCCAGGTCGTCCCATTTGACTATGGCCGTATCCTTGGTGTTAACCAGCAGTCCGTTGGTCTCCGAATAGAGGGTGGCGAAACCCTTGGCGGTATCGTCGAGGTTGGCCTTGAGATCCGCGCCGATGGGGATGTCCATGCCCTTCGCCAGGGCGGCCCGCTTCTTGAGGGTGCCCAGCTGGGTGGAGATGTCGCCCAAGGCCTGGAGGCCGGTGGGAGCGGTGATGGCGGTATTCCATTGCTTGCCTTGATCGAAGCTTCCGGCTAGGGACTGGCCGGCCACCCGGGCGTCCACCTTGGCATCCTTGAACAAGGGGTCGATGGCGGATTGATCCTCGGTGGAGGTGACGCAAGCGCCCAGGAACAGGGCTGCGCCGGTCATGGCGATCCAGGTGGCGTATCGGGCTGTCGTATTCATCATGGGAAGTCCTTTCATGCAGGTTTGGAAAAATCCGTCCGACCTGTTTCCAATATACCCCGGTTCATCATACCACGTAAAGTTAAAATAGGATAGTGATTACAAAAATAACCCAATAAACCTTATAAAAATGGTAAAATAGGCAATATTAGCGTGTAATTCCACAATTAAAATCTTTATAAAGATTACAAATAAGTCCGAAAATCGAAGGAATCGGCAAGCTGGATTTTCGGAGCGCGACTGGATCGAGGGGTCCCTCTGCCACCCGTCCGCCAATTTGGCCTTGCTCTCCAGGGGAAGCACATGGATATTCACCTTCCATGGAAATGCCTGCGGTAAACCGGTTCCTGGGCCAAGCCCTCCGAACTATGGGACGATTCCCCTTCGTGCTGGGGGCGGCGTTGACGGGCACGGCATGCGCGTTGTGGCTCAACCACATTCCCGAGGCGGACTATGCGCACCGGGAATTGGCAGGTAACCTGGCGATGACGTCCTGGCTGGGGGTGGGCCTGCTTTTCGCGCTCGCCGCGCTTTCAGAGACCCGTCGTTGGCGCCTGGCTTTGGCCTTGGGCTCCCAGGTCGTGGGGCTGTTGCTGCTCGCTGCCTACTATCATTCCCTGGCAGGGAGCCTCTTTCCCATCCGCATGGCGCGCTTCTGGCTCTTCATGGTGGCGGTCCATCTGGGCGCGGCCGTGGCTCCGGCCTTGGGGCGGGAGGCGGGTCTGGGCGATTTCTGGCTGGCCAACCAAAGGCTCGCCGCGCGCCTCGCCCTGTCATTGGCCTATGCGGGTCTGCTTTGCCTGGGCCTGGAAGTGGCCCTGACTTCGGTGAAGAGCCTTTTCGAACTGGCCATACCCGACAAGGGCTTTCTCGATCCGGGCATCGTCGCCCTCGGGGTCTTCAACACCGTCTTCTTCCTGGCGGGAGTCCCGCGGCCTTCCGCCCCGCACCGGCTCCAGGCGGTCCCGGCCCACCGCCCCTATCCCCGCCGGCTCCGCATCCTTTCGCTGTTCATCCTGCCGTCCCTGGTCTATATCTACCTGCTCATCCTCTATGCCTATGCCGTCAAGGTGCTGGCGGCCTGGAAATGGCCGACGGGGTGGGTAGCGTACCTGTTACTGAGCCTATGCGCCCTGGGCATGACGGCCCTGGTCCTCATCCATCCGCTTTCGGAACAGGAAGGCAACCGCTGGGCCAAGGACTTCATGCGGCGTTTCCAACTGGCCCTGGTGCCGCTGCTCATCCTCCTCTTCGTCGCCATCGGGAAACGGATCCAGGATTACGGCATCACCGAGAACCGTTATTTCGTCCTGACCATGGGCGTCTGGATGGCGGGCATCAGCGTCCAATTCGCGCTGCATCCGCGCCGTGATATCCGCATCCTGCCGGCATCCCTATGCCTCATCGCCTTGCTCTCGTCCTTTGGCCCCTGGGGCGCCTTCGAGGTCTCGCGGCAAAGCCAGATCCGGCGTCTGCAAGGTTTGCTGGAAGGGCATGGCATGCTGGTGGGAGGCAAGCTGGCCAAGGCCCCGGCCCATATTCCCAGGGACGTGAACCGGGATATCGGCTCCATCGCCACCTACCTGGAAGAGCGCGGCCGGCTGGTCGATCTGAAATCCTGGATTCCGGCCCTGGAGGACTCGGGCGAAGCCAATGCCGCAGCCTGGCCCACCGTGACCTGGCAAAAGACCCTGGCGAGCCGGTTCTCCTTTCTGGAAGCCCTCGAGCTGCCCTTCCTGCCCGCTTCCTCGGCCGGGCCCGGCCAGACCGAGACCGTGGCCTTCGCCTGCCGCGCCTGCTCCGGTCCGCTCCGCAAGGTGGCGGGATTCGATTTCCTCTATGCGGATTACCATCCTTCCCTACCGGAGGATTCCCTTGCCGCGGCCGCCGCTCCCGAAGGTTGCCGCATCACCTTCGAGCCGGCCCTGGGCGTGCTGCGGGTCTTCGCGCGGGATACGCTCGGACCTTCAATCGACCTCGCCGGATTTTTCCAGAGGTTACGGGAACGTTACCCCGATGCCTACGATCTGAATCTCCCGGAGGACGAGATGATCCTGGAAAGCGAGGACAAGGTCATGCGCATCCAGGTGCGGCTGCGGCATGTGCGGGGTCCCGTCATCCATGAAACGGCCTCGATAGGGGACTTCGCCGCGGATGTTTTCGTCAAGGTCAAGATCCATTCCCGTCCCCGCGGTCCCGACGCCCATCGCCCCGGCTTGGCCCGCGCGGAAGTTCCCCGGCATCGTGATCCCGGCTCCCCGATCGATCGCGAATCGGCCTTTCACGCGGCCACGCCTTAGAGGCATGGCCAAGGATTGGGGCGTCATCGCCCTCCTCCCCGGCCAGCAAACCGCGGCAATACAAGTCCCAGGCGCTGACGATGCAAGCCTCAGGCGCTGATTTGGATGCGCCGGGGCTTCACCTCTTCCCGCTTCGGGATGGTCAGATCCAAGACGCCGTTCTCCAGTTTCGCCTGGATGGCATCCTTGTCGTATTCGCGGCCGAGATAGAAGGAACGGTAATAATCCGCCGCCTCGAACTCGCGTTGCGAACGCCCTTCCGGTTCCTGGAATCCATTCTTGGCCCTGATTTGCAGGGTATCGTTCTCGTCCACTTCGATACGGACATCGCCCTTCTCCGCGCCCGGCACGTCCAGGATCAATCGGAGCTGATCTTGGGTCTCGAAGACATCGGCATCAGGTGCGGCGGCCTGTTGGGGATCGACCAGATTTTCCCGCGACTTGGCGACATCCGTTCGGCTCTTTTTTGCGATTTCGGTAGCCATGTTGCTTCCTTCCTTTCCAGATCCCATCATGCATGGATGGCGA
>DAINDC010000431.1:0-684 GCA_036732085.1 Fibrobacterota bacterium
GAGGCGCAGTTCAGCGCGATTGCCCAGGGGTTGTTCATCCTGCCCTTCTTCCTGTTCTCGGGCGTGGCGGGACAGATCGCGGACAAGTACGACAAGGCCCGGATCATGAAAACCATCAAGGCCGCGGAAATCGGCATCATGCTGATCGGTTCGCTGGGCTTCTTCACCGGCCACAATGCCCTCCTCTTCCTCACTTTGTTCCTGATGGGCGTCCATTCCGCCTTCTTCGGCCCCGCCAAGTACAGCATCCTGCCGCAGCATCTCGCGCCGAACGAACTGATGACCGGCAACGCCCTGGTGGAGATGGGCACCTTCCTCGCCATCCTCATCGGCACCTTGGGCGGCGGCATGCTGGCGGGCCGGCAGGATATCAAAGCCATCTCCTGCGCCATCGTCGGCGTCGCCGCTATCGGTTACCTGGTAGCCTTGAAGATACCTGCCGCCCCGGCCGTGGTCCCGGATCTCAAGCTCTCCTGGAACCCGTTCACGCAAACCGTGAAGCTGACGCGCATCATCCGCAAGAAGGAGGCCCTGTTCAACTCCATCCTCGGCATCTCCTGGTTCTGGTACTTCGGCGCGACCTTGCTCGCCCAACTCCCGAACTTCACCAAGAACATGCTGCAAGCGAACGAAGCCGTGGTGACCTTGTTCCTGGCGGTCTTCTCGCTCTCCATCGGCGTGGGC
>DAINDC010000431.1:694-4492 GCA_036732085.1 Fibrobacterota bacterium
CGCCAAGCTCTCGCGCGGCGAGATCGAACTGGGCCTGGTCCCGCTCGGAGCCTTGGGCATGACCTTGTTCTGCGCGGACCTCGCCTTCATCCCCTACCCTTCCGCCGGCCTCGCGCTCATAGGCGTGGGCGCGCTGTTCCACGGCCCTTACGCCCATGCGGGCCTGCGCGTCATGGTGGACCTGGGCATGGTGGGCATGTTCGGCAGCCTGTTCATCGTGCCCCTCTACGCCCTCATCCAGTCCCGCGCCGACGAAGAATCGCGCTCGCGCGTCATCGCCGCCAACAATATCTTCAACGCCCTATTCATGGTCGGCTCCGCGCTCATCACCATGGTCCTGTTCAAGGCGGGATTGAATACGGTCCAGATCCTTTTGTTCACGGCCATCCTCAACCTGGTCGTCAGCGCCTATATCTTCCTGCTCATCCCCGAATTCGTCATGCGCTTCATCGTCTGGATCCTGGCGAGCACCATCTATCGTCTGCGCTATAGTGGCCGCGACTCCGTGCCCCACCAGGGCCCGGCGGTCATCGTCTGCAACCATGTCAGCTTCATCGACTGGTTCGTCATCACCGCGGCCTGCCGTCGGCCCGTCCATTTCGTGATGGATCATGCCATGTTCACGAACCCGTTCCTGGGCTGGCTCTTCCGCCTGTCCAAGGCCATCCCCATCGCTCCCGCCAAGGAAGATCCGGCGCTCAAGGAGAAGGCCTTCGAACTCATCTCCCGCGAGCTCAAGGACGACAACCTGGTCTGCATCTTCCCCGAAGGAAAAATCACCTATGACGGTTCCCTAAATCCTTTCCGTCCCGGCGTCGAGCGCATCCTCGCGAAAGATGCCGTGCCCGTCATCCCCATGGCTATCGAAGGTCTCTGGGGCAGCTTCTTCAGCCGCAAGGGCGGCAAGGCGATGGCGCGCGTCCCCAAGCCGTCGCGGCGGATCATCACGGTATCGATTGGTGAACCCTTGCCCGCTACGACCACGGCGGCGGCCATGGAAACCCAGGTCCGTCAGTTGCTCGGTTCGGAGTCCAGGGTCCCGGCCCCGCAAGCCAGGTCCATCGTAGAAAACCCGGCTGCGTAAAAAACCCAGCCTCTTAAAAAACCTAGTCTAAAAGCAAAACCATGAACCTTTCCAAACCTTGTCTAGCCATCGCCCTATCCGCGCTCGTCGTTTTCCCCGCCGCTTCCCGCGCCGCCAACAGCGTTGAGAATGCCGCTCCCCAGCATTGGGCCGTGGTACCCATCCTCATCTCCAATGCCGAAACCGGCGTGCAGGCCGGCGCCTTGGTCATGCGCTTCCTCAATCCGGGGGACACGACCAATAGCCCTTCCACCGTAGGCTTCGCGGCCCGCATCTCGCAAAAGATGCAAGTGGAGGTGAACGTATTTCCGGAATGGTACTTGCAGCATAACCGCTATCATGTGGTGGCCGATTTGAATTATATCCGCTGGCCCGCGGACTTCTACGGCATCGGCAATGCGAGCGACATCCCCAAGGACAGCGCGGACGGCTATCTGGCGCAAGGCGTGAGCGGGGACCTCACCTGGGAACGCCAATGGTGGCCGAAATTTTTTGCCGGTCCGAAAGCCTTGTTCAATTACGAGGACATCCAGGCCAAAGGGATTCCCGTCCTGCTCACCGATTCCATCGCCGGAAAGACCGGCGGCCTCACCAGCGGTCTGGGCGCCGTGATGACTTACGATGGTCGCGACGCCATCTACTGGGCGCGCCGGGGGGCCTTCCTACGGGCCAAGGCGGCCTGGTACCGGGAACTCTGGGGCAGCGAATTCGACTACGATAGCTATTCCCTGGAAGCGCGGCGGTTCTTTCCCCTCTTCGCGACCGGGGCCCTGGGACTATCCGCGACCTTGCAGTTGAAAAACGGGGACGTGCCCTTCCGCGAATTGTCCACGCCCAATGGCGACCAGGAGATGCGAGGCATGATCCGGGGCAAGTACCGCGACCGGCATCTGCTCCTACTCCAGGGGGAGTACAAGAGTTACCTGCCCGATTGGGCTTGGCTCAACCATCCCGGCATCCGCAACCGCCTCGGCTATGCCGTCTTCGCGGAAGCGGGCCAGGTGGCCCACCAGGTAGAGGATCTGGCCTGGCAGGAATTCCGGCCCGACTTCGGAGTGGGACTGCGCTATGCCATGAACCCGGAGCAGCGCATGAACATCCGCATCGATCTGGGAATCGTGGACGGCAGCGTGGCGCCGGCGATCAATATCAAGGAGGCCTTTTAACCCTTCCCCCGTGGTATTAAATATCTTGATGGGAGAATAACCGGCAAGCCAGGAGCCCGAATGCCCATCTTTAATCAAAATTCCGGTTTCAGCGCCCGGCGCGCTGGCCTCCTCGCGGCCTTCCTCCTAATCATCCCGTCCGCGCAAGCCCATCCGGTGGTCGACACCATCCTGGCCAAATACGGGGCGGAGGCCTTTAAGCAGGCGAAAGAGATCCGCTTCACCTTTCATGCGAAAATGATCGGCATCGGTCCGACCCGGACCTGGATCTGGAAGCCCCAAAGCGACAGCGTCACCCGCGTCGACAAGGGCATCTCCTATTCCCGCAAGTCCATGAACGCCGCCCAGAAAGCCCTGGACGCCAACTTCGTCAACGATCAATATTGGCTGATCTTCCCGCTCCACCTGGGCATGGACAAAGGCATGCAGATCACCGTGGACAGCGCCTTGACCCCCTCGCCGATCCGGAAGACTCCCTTACGAAGGGTAGAGGTCGCCTATACGCAACCCGCAGGTTACACCCCGAACGACAGCTATGAATTGTATGTCGATCCGGAGGGGCTGATCAAGGAATGGGTCTACCACAAGGGCGGCAAGAAGCTGGGCCTCAAGTGGACCTGGGAGAAGTACGAGACCTTTTCAGGGATCCTGTTCGCGGAGGAGCATCATGGGCTGGCGCATATTTATTTCACGGATATTGAGGTGCGATAAGGAGCAGGGAGCCGAGCCCCATTCCGAAGCATAAACTTCAGGCCCATGCTTAGGCCGAAGTTCCGTTCTGTCGAGTAGGCGGCTCCGTTACCGGAGCCACCTCTCACAGAACCGTACTTGTACTGTTCACATACGGCTCTTCGGATTCCGTGGTTTCAGGTTTCCCATCCCCCACAGAGTGGCAGCATGAAGCCACCTAGATTATGGCAAGTGCAATGTTACTCGCACAAGCACGAAAAGGTTTCGCCCTTCGCTGGCCTTTATTTGATGGTAGCATTCGCAAACTTAGCACCTTGGGTTAAGAAGTCAATTTACGATTGGCTCCCGCTCCTTTGGCCGAGGACTATTATATCCCCGCTTCTGCTGCTCTGCGAGTGGGCCCATCTTTATGACCACTCATCTACCGCAAGGACCTTCCCTCCCCGACGCTCATTACAAGCTTCGGTTTGGCGAGACTTTCACCTCGCTTTCGGTAAAACCCCTTGGGTTCGCGTCCTTGTCCTTCCTCCCGTGGGTCATGGCCTCAGGTTTTCTATTCCTTTCGGCTTCCTGCTTTCGCAGGGGCCCGGCGGACAAAGTCCGCTGGGAGAGCCTTGGGTAAGAACTATGGACTTGATGCTGCATCCCGTCGTCAATACTCGTCCGGATACGAACGGATTTTGGACTTCGCTGCTGCCGACCAGCTCATCCGCCGAAAAAGCTTTACGACGCTTCACTTGCGTTCGGAACGCGCATCCACCTACGACTTCCACCAGACACTCCCTTACGGACAAATTCCTTTCGGAAACGCGCCCTTGTCTCATCGGTGTTTGATTCCCTCCGTCAGGGCTCCAGGTT
>DAINDC010000432.1:0-4489 GCA_036732085.1 Fibrobacterota bacterium
AATGGAGCGCGCCACTTTGGAGTTACACAAACGTTACCCCAACTCCTTCTTCCTCATGGAAATCCTCGATCAATGGAAAACGGTCAAGCATCCCTCGCAGGCATGGACCTTCGGCTATACGTCCAAGATGGGCATGGCCAGCAATAGCTACCTGGACAAGGTCTTCACCAACCGCCTGCGCGCCAGCACCGGCCAGAAGCACGGGCCCCACCGCTTCCGGGAAACCGGCAGCCTGACCGTCAAGGCCAAGGTCGACAACCGGGCCTTGCAGGGTTTCCAGGGCGATCTGGGCGGCGAATACGAATACCAGGGCTTTACCGCCGAACTCGACTACGGCGCCGGCTATGAGTCGCGCAATGCTTCCGATCCGCTAGTACTCGTGCACAACGGCATCGAAAGCCGGCTCGTCGATTCCAACTGGAACTGGCTTCAGGGACGCGCCGCGGCAGGTTATTCCTTTACCACCAAGGGCGGGTGGAACCTGGGGTGGAACGTCAATGCCCTGCAGCTCTCCAAGGATTGGCAGGTGCTGGGGATCAGCCATACCCAAAGCTTCCTGTTCCCCTCCTGGATACTCCTGGGTTACGTCGACTACCAGATCCATTCCCTGCATTTGTTATTGGCCCCGGGAGACACCTCGATATTCAAGGACGTGGCGCTGGACGGCATGCAGACCTTCATGGCCAACCTCACCCCGTACTTCACCTGGGACCGCCACTCCCTGGGCATGGGGCCCACCTACTACGTTTCCTATTCGCATTATGGCGGCGCGCCGGGTTTGATCGATCTTCCTACCGAATGGGACCATAGCATCACGGGCACGGCTGCCTATACGTTCGAAATGCGCAACTGGATCAAATTCAATCTGAGCGCATCCTATGGCTGGGAGTTCGATCAAAACAAGCACTATGCCGCGGTTCGCGTTTATGGTTTGGACGGAGGATTTTCCCTCTCCTTCTGAAGCCCTGCTTTCCGATCCACGGCCGGGAAGCCGTACCGTTTGGTACGCGCAAGTACCCGCCGGAACGACCTTAGCAGGATCCCGCCAAAGCTCTTTGGAATTTGACGGAGATTTGGGCCTGTGGATGGTACGGAATTCGCTCTATTAAATCGCACCTATTATTTACTTTATCAAATCATGCCGCTAAACCAATCCAAGCTTCTTCCCATACTGCTCCTGGCCGGAGGCTTGGCCTTCGGCAGGTCCGCAATCGACGGATTGGATCCCATCAGATTGGATGGAGGCACGCAACTGCCCGGCCCTGGCCCCTCCGGATCGGGCGGACAGTTCACCGCCGAAGGCGCGCGCGACGCCCTGCAACGCGCGGAAGAGAATACCAAGCTCATCCAAAGCAAATTCCAATTCCAGAGCATTCCGGAAGCGGAGCCGATCCTGCAAGCCCTGCAAAACGAATTGACCCAGGCGCGGGCGGAGCTGGTTGCCGGGAACTACCAAGGCGTGTTTGCCCTCTGCTTTCAGACCGAATCCCAAATCGCCCTGCTGAACACTATGGGGACCAACAATTTCACCCAGCATACCAGCGGCACCGACGCGGAGCAGCTCATCCATGACCAGAAGGCCAAGGCCGAATGGGATCTGCAAGGCACGACGGAACATTTCGAACTCGTGGCGCGGAAGCTGCAAGAGAGCAAGTCCCCGAATGTTCCCCAGCTCATCGAAAAGGGCCGCTACATCCTGGATCTCGCGAAGCAGCAAATCTCGGAGAATCATTTCGCCGCCGTGCGTCCGTTGCTGGGTCAGGTTGAAGCCTTGGGCATCGAGCTTGGCCGCGTCACCGAGAATATCGGAAGTCTGGATAATCATGGCCTGCCCGCGACCACTCAGGATTCCCATAAGAACCAACAGCCCACAGCCTCCTCCGCCTTGGCGCAGGCGACGGAAATCTACAATCGCGTGCATGATCGGGTCGCCCGCCTGTCCGATCAGAACAAGCCCAAGGATGACCCCAAGTCCGCCGCCCTCTTCTCGCGCATCCTCGACCTGTTGGAAAAATGCCGCGAAGCTTTGGCCAATGGCCAGGCCGATGCCGCCAAGGAGCTGGCGCTCCAATCCGAAACCCTTTTGACAGAATGGCACCAGGGCCAGGATGGCGTGGGGGGAACCCCTAAGGGCCTCTCCGGATCCTCGCTCGAGCGCCTCAAGGTGAAGCTGGACCGAGCTACGGAAATCGTCGCGGCCGCCAAGAACGAGAAGGCGAGCCGCATCATGGAAAAGGGCATGGACCATTACGAGCGCGCCGAACGCGGCCAGTCCGAGGGCCAAAGCGCCCGCGCCCAGGTGGAAATGGACATTGCCTTGAAATTGGCCGCCAAGGCGGTCGACATCGCCCGGGCCGGCCAAGGCCGATAAACGGTCCCGCAACTTACCCAGCCAACCTTCCCGCTCCGATCCGATATCCGCCGCCGTTACTTCCCTTGCAATTCGTCGCGTGCAAAAGGTTTTCAAGTTCTCGAATTCGGCGGGAACCGGGCGGTTCGACACGAACCGGTCGGTTCGACGCGAACCGAGCGTAAACATTAATCGGGTTGTATAATGGACTCTTCGGACCGAGGTGTCCGGGGCTTTGGTTTTAACACACATCGTGATAGTTTATACCTGCTTGGAAAAGTTTCTTATCTCACTCCTAATCCTGTTCGCAGGCGCCGGTTCCATCAAGGCGGACGAACTCACGGATTCGCTCATTTTCGAACATAAGCGGAAGCAGGTCCTCGAGAACGCTCCGGATGAACGCCGGACCTTGATGCTGGGCGCCGCGGAGGATTTGGCCAGGGACGGGTTTTTCTCGGAGGCGCTCGATCTCATCAACGGCATGGAGGATTCGGTCTCGACCGCGGCCCTGGAACGGGATTTTCTTTCCGAGACGACCGCGGCCCTGGCGCCCCAAACCCCCGTGGTCCGGCCCTTCCCGCTTTACGCCACGGTGCAGGCCTCGTCCGACTATGAGGATTGGGAGTTCCAGGATCAACCCTGGGGCGGACGCCTCAAGGCCAAATTGGAATGGATCCCGACGGAGGGCTCCCTGAATAGGGTAACCTCCGAGATACAGGCCTCCGATCACAATACCTATGTCGATTTCCTCCAGAAGGCTTCCGCCTTCGGGCGCATGCTCAAGGTGGAAACCGAGGAGCTGGTGGAAAAGCGGCTCCGGCAGACCTACGGGGATTCGCTGGACAGGGTCTACCTCGATGCCTGGATGGAGGCCAATACCCGGCCGCTGGGCAAGCCCTTGTCGGTATCGTTGCCGGTACGCGCCATGCTGGAGCAGTACCGCTTCCCTCGCTTCGGCTCCCTGTCCTCGCGCCGGTTCTGGGCCCAGCCCCGCCTGGAAGCCGTGTCGGACGATCTTCGTAAATCCCTGATCCTGTCCTGGGAAGTCCAGCAGACGGAATATCCCTCCTCCCCCTCCACCGATAACTTCAGCCATGGGCCCATCGCCTGGGGAGAATGGTACGGCGACCGGGTCACCGTCGATGCCGAGACCCGCTACCAGACCTATGACTACGTGCGCGACACCTCCTTGTATAGCGAAAGCGAATTGGAGACCCGGGCCGGGATATTCGTGCGGACCTGGCCGTGGATGAAGGTGGGAGTGCGGACCTTGGGGCAGAGCGAGGTGGGCGACTACCGCGACAGCGTGGACCTGACCAGTCTCAACGACAGCCTGGACCTGACCAATCTCAACAGGGTACAGGCCGGTTACCGTCTGCAGGGATCCAAATGGAGCGTCCAACCGCAACTGGTGTGGGAATGGGCCTCCGCGTATTCTGCCACGCTCTCGGTGGCCTACGGCCGGGGAAGCTATCCCGCGGTCACCCAGGTGGAAGGCGGGGCCTTGAAGGTCGCCCGTTTCCTATATGCTCCGTATATCGATTGGCAGCCCTCGCTGGGCCTCACCATCCTGTCGAAAACTATCTTTTTGAACTTGACCGTCGATTACGAAACCAATACCGTGCCTGCCTCCACCGTCTACGGCACGGGCTCGAGCCGGGGCATAGGCCTGAACGGCAATGCCTTCTGGAAGCTCGCGCCCTTGCTGGAAATCGATTTCACCTGCATGGCGGAACGGCTGCTGAGCCACGGGGCCCTACCCGGACGCATCCAGGACATGACGTCGCTGTCCTTGGGCCTCACCTCGAGATTCCCATGAGACGCCCGCTGCTGGCCGCCTTGGGAGCCGCCCTCGCCGCCCTGATCCTGCTCTTCGGTTTTTCCGCCTGGCTGTTCTCCCGCAACATGGGGCAGGCGCGGCACAAGTCCGAAGAGCGGATGGCAGCCCTAGCCATCTATATCGGCGAGCATATCCGGGAGGACCTTTTCTCCTATCCCTTCGAGTCCCAACCCGAGAATTTCCCGGCCACCTATGCGGAGCAGCAGAACCAATGGCTGGTACGTCTCACGCATGCTACGGGCCTGGAGCGCGCCGTCATCACGGATTCCTCCGGGCTCGTCTATGCCGGCAGCCAGAAT
>DAINDC010000433.1:0-3755 GCA_036732085.1 Fibrobacterota bacterium
CCGATCCTTCCCTTGATAGCCCAAGGCATTCGCCATGGCGGTTTCGGTTTCGTTGCGTGCGCCGTTATAAGCCATGGTCAGGGCGATGGAAACGCTCAAGGGGGAAACAATGAGGTTACCCCCGGCATCGCCTTCGGCCAGCTTCGCGAAGAGACGGAATCCGAATCCGTTGTCGCTCTTGAGGATGTCCTTATCGGCCGCAGTCAGCGCGGCGAGGACTTCCCGGGCCTTGGGATCCGCAGCGGGCGCGGTGGTATCCGAAGACCGGCAGGCGGCGAGCAGGCAGGAAAGGGCCAAGGCTGAGGAAAGGGCTTTGCGAATCATGAATCCTCCGGACTGAATTCTGGGGACGGGAACCCGATTGAAATGAAACGTAGTGTAAATATATCGTAATAAATCACAATTACAACGAATATTATCCTATAAACAAATTTTTATTGGATTATTTGTAGTGTATTTATACCAAACAAATGACTTAAAACCGAGACGACTTGGAAATGGATCTGATTTTTTCGATTTTTCCCGCACCTTAATGGGGCTTTAGCTCAGTTGGTAGAGCGCTTCGTTCGCAATGAAGAGGTCAGGAGTTCGACTCTCCTAAGCTCCACCATTTTCCAGAATCGCCCTCTCCGGACCCGGAGGGGGCGATTTTGCTTCCACCCTCCCCATTCATAACTGCAGTAAGTCAAAGGGTTGCCGTTACTTGGGGATGAAGGTGGCGCTCATCCAAAGCGAGTTCGAGAGTACCAAATTCAGGACCCGCTGCTTTCCAGGAGAGCCGGCTCATCATCGCCAGCACTTCCGGGTCCGCCACGTCGCCGAGAATGCCGTTGTTGAAATAACCGCCGGGCCTTCGGGTCAAGCGAATGGATTGGGTAACTGGTAAGTTACCCATCCGCGTTTAAAGAATCAAAACCTGCGGCGCGCGGCGAGGCGTCACATGAGACCCAGGCCCATGCAAGCCAAGGTCGAGGGCTCGGGAACGGCTGCGGCGAAAGGGTCAAAGGTCGTGAGCAAGTAACCTGCGCTACCGAATAGGGAATAATCGGAGGTGGTATTGTTGACGATGCCGGTATCCCTAAATTTCGGACGAGCGGATTGGCGCAACTCACCCCGACCGATCCGACGCGTCTACCGGGCTTCGGGCTCCGGCGTAGGGGCATTTCCCGCGCGTACTTCCACGGGGCTTCCCCGGAGAACGGGTTTCGACGGCGGCAGCATTCTGCCATCCACCGAATAGATTTTTTCAGAACCGACTTGGAACGGAGTTTCCCCGGATCCTCTTTTAAGCCTGGAATCCCGGGCATGGTCTTCTGGATTTAAAACTGAAACTGGAACCATGAGCGCGCGGTAAATCGCCTGGGCGAGGGTATCCTGCCCTTTGGCGTTGGGATGCACGCCGTCGTCTACATAGCTTTGCCAGGCCTGCATAGGCGTGTTCAAGTCGATGGTGGGAAGGCCCTTTTCGGCCGCGACTTTTTTAATCGCCGGGATGACGGAGTCGCGGATCATATCGTTGCTGATCCCGTTGCCGGATATGCCGTTGTCGAATTGCCAGGCCCCATTCAATTTCCAGGACGGCATGGGCAGGCACATGTAAAGGGTCGGCTTGGGAGAAATGGTATTGTTCAGAGTGTCGATGAACGCGCGGTAATCGGCCAGGAAACGCGTGGTATTCCAGTTGGTGGCGCGAGCGTCATTGGTGCCCAGGGAGATGGTAATCACGTTGGGTTTGAAAGCGAAAACCTGGGGCAATCTTCCGTTGGTCCAATAGGGCATTGGGCTCTGCTTTTGCATGTACGTCCCGGAAATACCGAAATTTTGCGTCACATAACTTTTACCCAACAACATGTTCAATTGCGACGAGTAAGCGTCCGCGCCTTGGGATCCGCTTACGGTCCCGACGTATTGGGTGATGCTGTTGCCGATGCAAGCGATGCGCGTCGCCTTGGCGAGGAAGGTGCGGTAAAAAATCGCCGCGATGGAATCGGAACCCGCCGCCGTGGGATGCACTCCGTCGGAAAACAGGTTGGATCGGCCGCGCAGGGGCGTGTTGACGTCGATGATGTTCAAGCCTTTGGCCGCGGCCACTTGCTTGATGTCGGGAATGATGTACTTGGTCAAAATCGAATCCGTGATGCCGTAAGTGTTCGTGTAGATGGGGCATGGCAGGCAGAGCCAAATTTGGGGATGGGAGGAAATGGACGACAAGGTGTCCACCAAGGCGCTCAGGTCCGCGACGAATTCGGAACCGTGCACCCAATTGTACGACTTGGTGTCGTTGGTGCCGAGCTTGATGGAGATGATGTCGGGATTGAAGGAGAAAACGTTGTTCAACAGGCCTTTGGTCCAATAAGGCAAATCGCCCTTCTTGAGCAAGGTGGTGGCGCTGACGCCGTCGTTTTGAATCGAGAATTGGGGGCCGAGCAAGGCGGCGAGCCGGGGCGCATAGGCCAAATTCACGTTCGGATAACCGGCTGTGATGCTGTTGCCGATGCAGGCCCATTTGATGGGCTTGGATACCTGGGCGTTCACGGTGATCAGAGACACCCAAAGCACCCCTAGGACGGAGGAACGAAACATTCTCCACATAACCTGACCTCGTTTCATGACCTTTAATTAAACCTTCCGCCCCAAAAAAAACCGCCGGAAATTGAATTTGGCTCCGTTAGAACGAAAAAAGGCCGGGAAGTTCCGTCCCCGCGCGTCGTGTGCGAGCCTGCCGGAAGCCGTCCGGTTACTTGAGAT
The DNA here is from genome assembly GCA_036732085.1 of Fibrobacterota bacterium. Taxonomy (GTDB): domain Bacteria; phylum Fibrobacterota; class Fibrobacteria; order UBA11236; family UBA11236; genus Chersky-265. Next base: position 2,749 of record DAINDC010000433.1, read on the forward strand.
TGTGCCCTTTGAACGCGCCCAACCGGCTCAGCGCCAAGGCCAAGGTTTCCTCTTTATTGCAAAAGTAGAAGCGCAGTTTATGCGCCCCGGACGCGGTCTTACCGTGTCCGCCCCGGTAAAAGGACGTCCCCGGGACCGCCGCCACCTTGACCTCGGCGACCAGGTAACTCGCAAGTTTCGTATCGTCCCGGAAGCGCCCGCTTCCCTTGACTCGAGTCCGCCGATCAGAAAATCGCGGCGGCGACGGTAATGATCGGCGAGATCGCGGTAGAACTCCGGGCATGAGGTCGAGCTCGGTGCGCGAGAAGACCTTGCCGGTAGGATTGTGCGAGGTATTGATGAGGATGGCCGCCGTGCGGCGGTTGAACGCGCCGGCCAATTCGCGCCCGTCGATGGACCAATCCGCCCTGCCCCTCGTACGGGATTGACCCCATTCAGTCCGGATACTCCGGCCAGTCCGTGCCTTCGCCCTCGCCGCTGAACCCGAATTCCTCCTCGGCAGTATTCAGCGGCAAAGGATTCACAACCTTCGGCGGACCGGGCGAGTGAAACGCTCGTGGCAAATGCAGGGCCGAGAGTAGGGCCTGGATCGTTTCCTCCCTCTTCACCAGCGCAATCAGCCACAGAGGTCCGCCACAATGCGGGCATATCATTTCCTCGCCAAAGGTCCGGTGCAAAAGCTCATGCCAAGGGATGTCCCGCCCCTGTCTCAGCCTTCGGAATGATCCCTCTGCGCCACCGGCTATTCAAAGCCAGCACCCCCGAATACACCGTCACATGCCGCTTGGGGGTGGAACCAGGGCCGCCATGCGCGAGAGGAGTGCTTTGGAGGCTAGGGCCGATGCTGCGCGTTCCGTCCGACCAAGAGGGCGTGAACTCGACGGTCACGCTCCCGCCCGCGAGCAGGGATTGGAGCCCGAGGTTGCAGCGTGAAGCAAGGATGAGTGCGCAGAGTCGGACTCGCCGAAGCCTTCGCCCAAGATCGCATTCACTTCACCACTGCCTGG
>DAINDC010000433.1:3765-4489 GCA_036732085.1 Fibrobacterota bacterium
GTAAAGATGAGAATGTCGGGCTTTCCACCGCTCGTTTCAGGGCGCTAAATAGCTTTTCGTCCAAGCCGGTTGCGAAGGGTGCGCCGCGGTTCCCTGGAAAGACCGCAGCCACTCGTCATCATTCATGCGGTTGAGATCACCCATGTGCATGATTTCGTAATAGGAGCTGACCGGGCCCACGTACATCGTCACGCAGGAGTCTTCCTGCACAGCGACGGCGGCCAAGCGGATGCCTCCCGTTCCGACTTCCAAAACCATAGCCGGCGCAGCCTCATCCGCCGGGTGGGTATGCACATCGGCGATGCTCCAATCCTGCCGAGTGGCGACGTCCATGGGCCTACGGTAAAGCAAATCGAAAAACCAGCCGTCAAAGGTCTTCACCGCGCCGCACATCGGGATGGCCGGAGGGTGGCCTACCAGCGCCGTCTTCAACCATTCCGATTGGGCATCCGTGGGGCTCAAGCCCTGCGCGGTATTTTTGGCGATGTCGGTTAGTTTGCCGCTGATTTCCTCGAGCTTGGCGAAATAGTCCGCGACTTGGGGGCGGGCGGTTTTGAACAGGCTTCCGCCGTTATGGGCATATGCCGTGACGGCGGCGAAGAAATCCGGATACGGTTCCACATAGGCCTTGGGGAAGGAACAAATGGTGGTACCGGTATAGCTTTGCTTGGCATACAGGATGGTGTTGTGCCGCAATTGCGCCCAGGAGGCCAATTGGGTGTTG
>DAINDC010000434.1:0-4479 GCA_036732085.1 Fibrobacterota bacterium
GACGATCGTCGTCGACGGCGGCTTCATCGTCTGGCAGGGCGTTCGGAGCCGCACCTCCGCAGTCTCTCTCGCAGGTGCAGTTGCTCCCACTCGTTTCTCACAGCCCTTCATGGGCTGTGAGAAACGAGTGGGCCCAAATGGAGAATCCGTCCGTAACCTCCGTCCCCTGGCGGCATCGGAACTCAGGGCTTTGCTACTTTTCCCGGTATGCGAGTCAAAGTCAACGGAGAGAACGCGGAGCTGGAAACGGGCATGAACTTGGATAACCTGATCAAGTTCTACCGTCTCAAAACGGATATGGTGGTGGTGGAGTACAACCGGCGCGTGCCTGCCAAAGGGGACTATGCCGGGATTTTCCTCAAGGACGGCGACGAGGTCGAGATCGTCAAATTCCTCGGCGGCGGTTGATTAGGCCGCCTTTTTTCTTTTCGCTACGTGCTCATGAATAAGATCGCCAAGATAGGTTTGGTATTTTTTCCCCGATTCGAGCGCAATTGCCTGTAAAGTTTTCAAATCCGCACCATTGATCCGAATGGTAATGGTTTTGTCTTTGGCTAAGGCTGCCCGGGCTGCTTCTCGGTATGTAGCCCTCTCTTTTTTAGAAAGCTTAACGATCTCAAAGTCACCTTTTCTAATGGATTCTTTCAATTCTTTTTCGAATTTTGTCAGTCTCATGGTTAGTCCATTTCGAATATTGTGAACAGGTAGTAGGAGTCTTTGCTTTCCTTAAAAGGTACGACCCATTTTTTCCGGTTTGCGCTCACGACAAAGCATTTTTGGCCTGGAGGTTTTTTGCTTTTTACCTCCTTCACCGTAAATGCGTTTTTTTCAATCCTGGCTGCTACCGTTTCAAAACCGATTCCGCGTTCGACCTTCAACTTGATATTTTTGCCGAGATTCCAACGAAACGGCTTCATTTATAATATATACGTACTTTGTAAATACGTTCAAGCAAAAAAAACCATAAATTAGCCTAAAAATCGAATTGTTTCCAATTTCATCACTTGAACTCAACCACCTGCACCCCGGCATAATACGCGTCGATGATCTCTTTGTAATTCTGGTTGGCCCGCGCCCGGCCGATGGCGCCCGTCTGGCATAATCCCACGCCATGCCCGAAGGCCCGTCCCTGGGCCGTGACCCTTCCGCCGGCAACCTTGATGTCGAACCAGGAGCTCGGCAGGATTTTATCCTCGCTGGCGGCTGGCCGCAGGGCCCAACGCACCTTGTCGCCCTTGACCAGGATGGGACCCTTGTCGGTGATGATGCGCAGGACGCGGATCCGGCCGCTAGGCGCGCGCGCGTCCACGCCCACGTCCTTCACGGTGGAAAAAGAGGGATAGGCCGGTACGCCCGCGGACTTGAGATTCCGCTTGAGGATGCCGGCCAATTGCGGCAGGCTCCACTCCTCGTTCCACGTCGAATACTTGGAGGCATGGCAGAAAGAATCGCCCAGGCCGTCCGTATCCGGGCGGGAGATCAGATAGGGAATGCTGTCGCCGCTCCAGACCTCGTGCTTGCCGGCCGTGCGGCCGCCGCAGGTGGAGAAGTAATAGCATTGGGCCAGACTGTCTCCATAGAGCACCGCCATGCCCCGGGTCTCCCAGACGGCACGGTCACTCAGGAGATACTCCCCTTTCACGCCCTTGTAGACCTGATCCTGCACGTCGCTATAGACGTGAAAGTCCGGATTGCCGGGGTGCAGCATGCGCTTGTACGCATAGGTGCGGGCCACCACCGCCAGGGCCTTCAGCGCCTCCAGGGCCTCGCGGTCCACCGTGCCCAGCTCATAGGGCAGGACGCCGCGCAGGTAGTCCTCCACCCCGAGCACGTTGATGGCGGTGATGCCGCCGCCTTCCTCGCCCAGGATATGCAGGCTGCCGCGATAGACTGTCCCGCCCACGTCGATGAGGTTGTAGGGGTTGACGGAGATGAGCCGCAGGCGGCGCGCCGTGGTGGTCTGGTGCGCCTTGTTGGCCTCGTCGATTTCGAAACCGGACCCAGAGCGCCGGATCACGAAGCGGCCGCGCAGGTTTAGGAGCTTGGAGACCGTGACCGATCGGACGCCGGTCTTGGGATCCTGGTCGATGCCTTCGTAAAGGATTTGCATTTCGCCCAGGGAATAGCAGGTCAGCGACCGGGAGCCGCGGCTCAGGAGGACGCGAATCTTGTCGGGCAGATCCTTGGGCCGGGGCCGCTGCCGCACGCCGTCGGGGCGCGAGACCGGGGGTAACGTTTGCGCTACGGGACGGGTCGCGACCGGCGGGCTGGTCCAGCCATGTGCGGAATCCCCAGCCTTGGCCCCGGACTTGGGATGGACGGCGCCGGTGTCGCCCTGGACGATGGGAAGGTCCCAACTCACGGTATCATGCACGTCCGGGAAGGGGAGTCCGGTCGAAAGCGAGGCCTCGCCGATGGTGTCTAAAGTCTTGGGATGGCGGACGGGTTCGACCGCCGGTTCCGGGCGGGTCGGCGGCGCCATGATTTTGGTCCGGTCGTCGGAAACCGAACCAGGGGCTTGATGCAGGTTGGCCCCGCCACAGGCGAAAAGCCATAGTGCGAGGCTAAGAACCGGTCTCATAAATGGGTACGTAACGAGGCCGCAGTTCCCCGAAGTGGGGACCTGGCGCGAAAAGTTCGCCTACAAGGCCGCGCGAATCCGAACCGGATTCGACGGCTCCGAAAACCCTGAAGGCGTACCTGGAGGGTACGTCGATGGGTTTGAGGGGCCGAGAACGCAGTAGGCGGGCTTTGCAGCCGGCCGCAGTAGGAACCATTTATGAGACCGGTTCTTAGGCTCAAGGCGGAGATTCGCCCCAATCGGTCTACGCCCCTCAGGTCGGGACCGATTTTGCCTCCTTGGAAAGCTTCTTGAGCTTGCCTTCGTTCAAGGTGCGATCGGTATTGGAAATCTTATCGACGAACAGCACGCCGTTGAGATGGTCGATCTCATGTTGGATGCATCTGGCCAGCAGGCCGGAAATATTCTTGAGCGTGACCGGCTTGCCGTCCTTGCCCAGGGCCTGGACGGTGATGGTTTCCGGGCGCTCCACATCGGCCCAGACTCCGGGCACCGAGAGGCAGCCTTCCTCCGCGCTGCAGGAATCGCGGGGATCGACGACCACCGGATTGAAGAGGGCGAGCGGTTTCTTCTCCTCTTCCTCCCCCGTGACGTCCACGACGATGAGGCGGATGGATTTCCCCACCTGCGGCGCCGCCAGACCGATGCCGGCCGAGGCGTACATGGTCTCGAGCATATCGTCGGCCAGCTTGGCCAATTCAGGAGTGACCTTCGCAACGTCCGTAGCCCTTTTGCGGAGGACCTTTTGTCCGTAGAGATAGATGGGCAAAACCATGACTTTCCTCGCCGATGCTTTTATCGAGCCTGCTTTAACCGTGCCCGGTTTTACTGTGATCGCGGCCATGCTTGGGCCAGGCTTCAGGCCTTGGCTTCCGCCAATTCATTGGCGGCCATCTTGATCGCGTCCTTGGTGAAATCGATGCGGACATTATCCGAAAACTTCAAGGTTATCACCTTATCCTTGATGGCGAAAACCTCGCCGTACATTCCCGAATGGGTCAGGACCCGGTCGCCCTTCTTGAGGGACCCGAGCATCTTGGCCGTGGCCTGCTGTTCCTTCTTCTTCGGAAGAAAGATCATGAAATAAATGATGAGGATCATGGGGCCGAAGAAGAGCAGATCCTTGAAATCGAAATTCATATCGGGTTCCAGTCGTAAGTTGTATCCAAAGGCTTCCGGAGTTTCGCAAGACCCTTCCGGAGGAGTTTCAAAAGGTGGTCTTTCCAAGCTCGGGACAACCCGAAAAAGCTCAAATCAAACATCCTGGCCGGCCTATTCAATATAGTAATTTAGGCTCCTGGCGATTTTCCGGGTCAGGGAAGAGTCATGTTTGCCGGGCCCATCATGCACCGCTTGACGCCACTCGCCGCCTCCCAAATAATCTCATATTATGACCCTGCTTCACCCCTATCCCCCCAATCCGGACTATGCGCCCTGGTCGGTGGGACAGCTCGCCTCTGATCGGGAGGAGACCAAATACAGCTTCACCACCTACGAAGCCTTACTGAGGCATTTCACCCAGTGGCTGCCGCAGGACTACGTATTGGCGGCCATCGAGAACGAGAAGCAGGTCTTTGTGGTGCGCAAGGAGGTCTCCCTCGAAGAGACGCGGTTGCAGTTCCTGAAGAAATGCGAGAATGCCCTGCTCAGGGTCCTGACCGAAATCCAGAACGGGCGGTCGCAGGACTGGGGCTACGGTTTGCAGCAAGGGCTTTAGGCTTTCCGACGGGACCTGTCGCGCACGAGGCGGCGGATCCCGAGCGATGAAGACCTAAAGGTTTAAGGGGGCTCCGGGGGGAAGCCCCCTTTTTATGTACGCCCGGCACGGGCGACACCTTGAGGATGCAAGTCCCTCGGAAAGCAGGTCATAGCAATCCAAGCGAAGCGCAACTGCGGAA
>DAINDC010000435.1:0-4464 GCA_036732085.1 Fibrobacterota bacterium
CTCCAGCAGGACCTTGGGGATGCGCGAGGGCGACATGAAGGCCAAGCCCTTTTCCTTGAACCGCTTGGATTCCTTGTCCAATAGGTTCTCGTAACCGATCGGTTTCGCCACCGTCTCCAGTTCGCGCGGACTGAAACCCTTCTCTTTAAGATCGATGAACTGGAAAGGGATCCGCCTTTCCTTGAACCAGCGTTCGGCCTTGCGGCTATCGGAACAATCCCGGCGTCCGAAAATCTGGATGTTCATCTGGCCAGGGCTTGGAGATATTGATAGAGAGGCGGATAATGCACGGACAGGAAACCCATCAGGCATAGGAAGGAAAGGCCCGCGGCGATGACGGCATACAAGAGGCTCAGTACGATTTCGGTGATGAACCAGCTCCCGAGCACTACCACCAAGGTCAGTGCATAGATGAACATGGCCGTGAAGGGTTCGTGGAAAAGACTGAAGAAGGCCGCGATCCAGGTGCCGACGCCATGCGGGAGCTTTTCGGGGAAGAAATCCGATCTCCAGAGGAGGAAGCCGCTGGCCAATAGGGAAAGCGTGGATAGGCAGCTGAGCAGGAATCGGAGCATGGGAAAAAAGTAGAATTTTGGGCTGTCGGCCCTTAGCAGGGAAGAATTATAATTTGTCCTCTAGCGTCCATCCACCCAAGGAGTTTTCCATGTCGAGATTCATCCTCCTCCTGTTGATGCCATTGGCATTGCTTTTATCGCAGTGCACGTCTCCCGGGGTCGACAATCGCCTCAGCCGTCTCGAAGCCAAACAGGATTCCATCCTCAAGGTCCTGAATGGAATGCATGAAAAAAATGAATTCATGGCCATGCGCATGGGTTGGCGCCCCCCGGCGGATACCTTGCCCAAGGACATCCCCCAAGGCACCTCCTTTTACGAGGGGCCGGACAAGGCCAAGATCACCATCGTGGAATATTCGGATCTGCAATGCCCGTATTGCGCCCAGACCGCTCCCATCCTGGATTCGGTGGCCAGGACCTACCCGAACGATGTGAAGCTGGTATTCAAGAATTTCCCCTTGAGCTTCCATCCCCAATCGCGGCCGGCGGCTGCGGCGGCCATCGCTGCCGGCAAGCAGGGCAAGTTTTTCGAGTTCCGGTTCCGCGTTGCGCCCCACTTCCGCGAACTCAATGATTCCATTTACCTCGCCGTGGCCAAGGATTTGCATTTGGATATGGCCCGCTTCAAGAAGGAAATGGTCATGAGTCCGGAAGTGAACGGCATCCTGGAGCAGGATATCGAATTGGGCCGCAAGCTCGGCGTCGAAGGCACTCCCACCATCTTCGTGAACGGCAAGCTCGCCACCGATCGTTCCTTCGATTACTTCGCGCACTTGGTAGTCGCAGCCAAGTAAGTCTCCCACGTGGTCTCCCGGACCCGGCGGGTCCAGGAGACCCGGTCCTTGCTTTACCTGTTCGCAAATCTATTTTCAGAATAAGACCCGAAACCTCGGCTGGACCCCTCGCCCAGCCCCATTTCCAGGGGCTGGAGGACGAGTCTATTCCTGGCGGGCATGAAATGGAGAGTGAATCATGGTCGAACAGGACGACGATTTCCCCGTGGACGAAGGCGAAATCGGCAAGGATACAGACGAACAATTCGCGGATCGGCCGGAAGAGGCTCCGGATGAGAGCCGGATTTCCGTGGAGAAGATCAAGAACCTGAAGGACGTGTCCATCCGGAGGCTCGCCGATACAGGCGATATCGTGGAGTCCGCGGAAGGGGAACCGGCGTCGGAACTGAGCTTCGATCGCAATGAGGACTTCAGCGGGAATGAAGGCAAGCTGGACACCGTGGCGGACTTTTCCCGCGGCTCGGGTTTCATCGGAGGCAAGCTTATCGGCGAACCTCCGACCTCGGAGGAGAAGCCTTCGGAACCCGCGTCCAACCAGGGATTCGATCCTTCCATAGACCAGGTGAGGAATATCCAGTCCGCGCTTCAAGCGGGGGCTGCTGAAGCGCCGGGAACGCGTCGACAGGAAGAGGATGGGGCTTCCTGGAAGGCCGCCGAACCGGGTTTCGAAATGGGGGGCGATCTCCGCGATCAGGGACGCGACATCGGTCGGCGCGAGCAGGTCACGGGGGTGCAACGTTTCGGCAGGGATGTCGGAGCTTCCGGTCTTCCAACTCTCGGAGAGAGTTTCGGGACCGCGGATTTGGAACACCAGGATGCCACGAGCAGGGAGCATGCGGAATGGAGCCGGGTGCTGAGCCGGCTGGGAGGCAGCTCTCCGGGTTCCGCGGAAAACCTGCAGCTCACGGAACTTTTCGGCAAGGTCCAATTTCCCGCCGGCCCCGATGACATCATGCGTAAGCTGGAACCGGGCGCGGCCTTCCGCATCAAGGAAGGCATCTCCATCGATCTCCGCAACGCCGTGATGGAATGCCACAAGGTCATATTCCGGAACATGAATGAGTTGATCGATTGCGTGAAGGACGCGTTCCGACGCGCGGAAAGCCTGGAACGGCATCATGCCTGAAGGTTGTTGAGAACCGGAAAAGAGGACGGCGGCTCCTTTTGGAGCCGCCGTTAGTGATTAGGCCGTTATTACCCGCGCAACGGACACTAATCGAGGGTATGCGCTAAATATAACCGTAGCGGAAAAAAACGCAAAAACAAAATACGGTTTTTTTGGTAAAATCTGATCTCGCCCCCGGAACCCCTGGTTCCGTCCGGAACCCTTGGTTCCGCCCGGACCACTTCGTCCCTATTCGGAAAAATCAGAATTCATTTTGTGAGTTTTGGGTAGGCTGCCGCCCTAATTGAAACGGCGTACCGAGGGTCAGTCCTCGAGTCCCTGCTCGCGCCGGATATGCTCGCGCCGCTTCTCCAGTTTCACCTCGGTGTCATGGTTCCGCTTCGCTTCCTCGAACCAGCGATCCCTTTGCGCGAAGGCGGGATGGACCGGAAGCGCTCCCGGGAATTCCTTCTCGAGGTTGCGCATGTGGATGTATTCGTCGGGGCCGGCGAAGCTGACGCAGCGTCCGGCCCTGCCGCGGCGGGCCGTGCGGCCGGTGCGGTGGACGTAATCCTTGTAATGCTTGGGCAGATCATAGTTGACGATCAGATCGACCTCGGGCATGTCGAGGCCGCGGGAAGCGAGATCCGTGGCCACCAGGACGCGGAACTTTCCCTGCTTGAAATCCTGGTAGGCGCCGGCCCTTTCCTCCTGGGGCAGATGGCCGTGCAAGGCGCGGACGGAAACATCCTTATGCCGAAGCAGTCCCTGCATATGGTTCGCCTTGTCGCGGTTGCCCACGAAGACGATCGATTGGCCGCGCGTGATCGCCAGCTCCTTCATCAGCAATTCGCTTTTCTTCTTGTTGCTCTTCAGGAAGAAGAAGGTCTCTTCCATGTTACGGCTGCCGGCTTCCCGCTCGGCGGCCACCTCCTGCAATCCGGTCAGCCCCAGCTTTTCGGCCGCGCCGATTTCCTGATCGGTGGCGGAGAGCAGGATCTTCTGGGAGGCGGGCGGGATATGCTTGAGGATGGCGCCGATCTGCTCCTCGAACCCCATGCCGACCAGTTTGTCGAATTCATCCAGGACCACCAGGGCCAGCGGCTTCAGGGACAGGCTTTTGCCCTCGAGGAGATCCAGCAGGCGGCCGGGGGTGGCGATGAGGACGTCCCAGCCCTCGCGGATCTGCCTCAGTTGGCTGTCCTTGGCATGTCCGCCGATGGCCAGCGCGATTCCGTCGCGCAGGGACGGCTCCAGGTCTTGTAACATCTGGGATACCTGGTAGGCCAGCTCGCGGGTGGGCAGGAGCACCAGGGCCTTGGCGCGGGGCTTGTCTTTTCCTCGGTCATTCTCTTTCCCTCGGTCCTTCCCGTCCTTCTCGACAAGGTTCCAGATGGGGAGGAGGTAGACCAAGGTCTTGCCCGTGCCGGTGGGGGCGATGGCGCGAAAGCTCTCCCCGGCCATGGCCTTGGGCAGGGCGGCCGCCTGCACGGGCGTGGGCGTGGAAAAACCCAACCCGGCGAGGGACTTGCGGAAACGGATGGGAAGGAAGGACCAAGGCCCCAAGGAGCCCCGTTCCTTGGGGACCGCGTCCTTGGACGTCACGTCCCGGGGGCTTTCGGAAGGTATCGTGCGGCGCTGGCGTGGATCATGCGGGTGTCCTTGACCAGTTGGGCCAAAACATCCGGCGTGATGGCCTGCTTGGGATCGTCGCCCATGCCTTTCTTGGGTTGGCAATGCGTCTCCACCAGGATTCCGTCCGCGCCGTAGCCCGCGGCCGCAAGGCAGGCATTGGGAACGTAGACGGCTTTGCCCACGCTATGGGACGGGTCCACCACCACGGGTGCCCAGGTCCTGTCCTTGAGGAGCAAGGTGATGCTCTCGTCGGGGGAGTTGCGGAAACCCTCGATGGTGGGCACGGTGCCGCGCGGGCAGAGCATGATATTCGGGTTTCCCTGGGCCACGACGTATTCGGCCGCGAGGATGAATT
>DAINDC010000436.1:0-2071 GCA_036732085.1 Fibrobacterota bacterium
GCGGAGCGAACCCTTCCAATCGTACATGCCGGGCGCGGACGGGGGTTGGGAGGCGGCCAGGGGGCGCTGGGAAGGACGGGCGGTATCCGCTATGGTACGGTTGCCGGAGGCCCGGGAAGGTTCGGAATCCGACCTGGCCTCGGCCGGCATCGGGGCGGGCCTTGCGAAGAGCGCCTCATCCAGGGCGGCGGTCACCTCGAAGCAGTTCTGCATCTTGCCTCCAACCTTGCGCGTGGCGCGGCGGGACTTGAGGATCACGGCGTCGGGGCCCATCTCGTCCTTGACCAGGGACAAGGCTTCCTGCATGGTATCGGCTTGGAATGTCTTCATCTTCATTGGGCACCACCTTCATTGTCATTGAGAACCACGGTTCCCGTCGCTTTCACGTTCACGCCATTGGCGATCTCGCTATAGGAGATCAGCGCCAGGCTGGGGAAGGAGCCTTCCAGGATCTTGCGCATCTGGTAGCGGATGCCAGGCGAGCAGAGGAGCACCGGCTGCATGTTCTGCGCCACCATGCGTTCCACCAGGGCCGCGAGCCTTCCCACCATGCGCGCCACCAGCTCCGGCCGGATGACCAGGCGGGGACCGCGCTCCGTATTCTGCACCGAGCCTTCCAGCATCTGTTCCAGCTTGGGTTCCAGGCTGATCACGTGGATGCAGCCGCTGGCGTCCTTATAGACCTTGCAAATCTGCCGCGACAGCGCCTGGCGGCATTGCTCGGTCAGGTAGGCTTCCGACTTCGAAACCTTGGCCGCGTTGGAAAGCGCTTCCAGCACGGAGCCCAGGTCGCGGATCGAGACCTTCTCGTTAAGCAGGTTGATGAGCACGCGCTGGACCTCGCCCACGCCCAGCAGGCCCGGGACCAGCTCCTCGACCACGGTGGCATTGGTGGCCTTCATATTGTCGATCAGGGATTTCACGTCCTGGCGGGTCAGGATTTCGCCGGCATGGTTGCGGATGATCTCGGTGAGATGGGTGGCGATGACGGCGGGCAGCTCGACCACGGTATATCCCGAGATGTCTGCCGCTTCCTTTTGCGAATGCGTGATCCAGATGGCGGGCAATCCGAACGCCGGTTCCACGGTGGGGATGCCCTGGATCTTCTGGCTGGTGCCGCCCGGATCCATGGCCAGGAAGCAGCCGGTCATCAATTCGCCCTGGCCCACCTCGATGCCCTTGATCTTGACCACGTACTGGTTGGCCTTGAGCTGGATATTGTCGCGGATGCGGATGGGCGGGACGATGAGGCCGATCTCGGTGGCGCACTGACGACGCAGCATGGTGATGCGTTCCAGCAGGTCCCCGCCCTGGTTCACGTCCACGAGCGAAATGAGGCCATAACCTATTTCGAGTTCCATCTGATCGACCTGCAGATAGGATTCGATCTTGTCAGGGTTCGCGGTCTCTTCCTTCTCGGCCTTCTTGACGTCCTCATCGATCACATCCTGGGCCTTCTTGGCGGTCTTGGAGCGCCCGACCAGGTATCCCATGCTGCCTACGATGACGGCCAGCAGCAGGAAGGGAAAGGTGGGCATGCCGGGGATGAGCGCGGTGATGCCCATGAAACCGGCGCCGGTATAGAGCGACTTGTTGTTCTGGGTCAGTTGGGACATGACCTCGTCGCCGAGGTTCTGCTTGGAGGCGGCGCGCGCCACGATGATGCCGGAGGCGGTGGAGATCATGAGGGCGGGCATCTGCGTGACCAGGCCGTCGCCGATGGTCAGCAAGGTGAAACGCTTGAGCGAGTCCTGGAAGGAGAGGTCCAGCATGGTCATGCCCACGATGAACCCGCCGATGATATTGATGACGGTGATGATGATGCCGGCGATGGCGTCGCCGCGCACGAATTTGCTGGCACCGTCCATGGCTCCGTAGAAGTCGGCTTCGCGCCCGATATTGCGGCGGCGGTCCTTGGCTTCCGTCTCGGTGATGATGCCCGCGTTCAGATCGGCGTCCACGGCCATCTGCTTGCCGGGCATGGCGTCCAAGGTGAAACGCGCAGCCACTTCCGCGATGCGGCCGGCGCCTTTGGTGATGACCACGAATTGGATGATGACCAGGATGATGA
>DAINDC010000436.1:2081-4462 GCA_036732085.1 Fibrobacterota bacterium
CATATTGCCCTTGGTGACGAAGGTGCCGAAGGTGTGGATGACGCTGCCGGCCTCGCCGTCGGTGAGGATGAGTCGGGTGGTGGCGACGTTCAGGCCCAACCGGAACAGGGTGATGATGAGCAGCATTCCCGGGAAGACGGAGAAGTCCAGCACGTTCTCGATATACAGGGAGATGAGCATGATGATGATGGCCAAGGAGATCATCACCGTGAGGAAGATGTCCAGCAGGAAGGGCGGCAGCGGGATGATCATCATGGCGATGACGCCGATGAGCACGAAGGCGATCAGCAGGTCCTTCTGGGCCATCATCGACCCGCCCAATTTCTTCGTTTGCGCCAGTGCGGTCATCTGCTAAAGTTCCTTCTCGAAATTGCCGATACCTATGGGATAGGGCCGGACTGAATCCTTAAGCAAACCGTGGGCCGATATTTGGGACGCCTGGAAGTTGGGTTTCTTGGGCGGACGGAATCCGGGACGAGACTCGGTGAAGCTTCGCGCAATCCTTAAACCGGATTGTTTTGGGGGTTATGGGCCGCGAATGCGGATCCGCGGTTAGGCGGCCTTCTGTCCCTTGAGGCTGTATACGTAGGCCAAAATTTCCGCTACGGCGGCAAAGTATTCCTGGGGGATTTCCGCTCCCACCTCGGCCACTTCGAAAAGACTGCGCGCCAAGGGCTTATCCTCGACGATCGGGATCTGGTTCTGCTTGGCGACCTCCCTGATGCGCTCGGCGATCAGGCGTTTGCCCTTGGCCACCACCACGGGAGCCTGGTCCAAGCCCTGCACGTAACGCACGGCGATGGCCAGGAAGGTCGGATTCGTTATGACTACCGTGGCCTTGGGGAGTTCCTTCATCATCAGGTTCCTGTGCATCTGCATGCGCAGGGATTTGATCTTGCCTTTGATATGCGGATCGCCTTCGGAGGATCGGGATTCGTCCTTGACCTCCTGCTTGGACATCATCAGCTCCTTGTGGAGCTTGCGCTTCTGGTAGATGAGATCCGCCATGCCCAGTATCATGAGCGCAATGGTCGATTTGATGATGACCTCCAGGCTCACGGAGAAAAGCTTATGGCAGAACTGGATCAGGCTCATGTCCGCCAGCACCAGGTATTCCTCGTAATGATCGGCCACCACTTTGTAGGCGACCAGTCCCACGATGACCATCTTGGCGACGTTCTTGCCGATTTCCACGAAGGACGCGGGCGACAGCAGCTTGGACAGGCCGCTCAAGCTGAATACCCGCCCGAAGTTCGGCCCCAGCGGCTCCCAAGTCCACATCAAACCGATCTGGGCGATATGGGAGAGGATGGAAATCGCGGTGATGCCTCCCACCAGGGGCGCCAGCGTCCATAGGAAGCCGACGAAACCGTCCTTGGCCAGGCTCTGCCAATCCTCTGGGATGGTCTGGTAATTGCCGATGGCCCGGAAGCTCTCGATCATGGTGCCTTCCATGGCATTCACCAACCGGTCCGAGAAGATCCAGATGAGGATGGTGCCCGCCAACAACGCCAGGGCGGAATTGAAATCCGGGCTCTTGGCGACCATGCCGTTTTCGCGGGCCTGGGCGATTTTTTTGCCTGTCGGTTCTTCCGTTTTGTCGGCTGCGTCCTCGGCCATCTTAGGTTCCCATCACGTGCATCAAGGCGATCCAGTATCCGTGGATGTTTTCCTGCTCCTTGAGAAAGGCCTCGAGCATGAGGGGCAAGGCGAAAATCGTGGTCAAAGTCCCCACGGCGATCTTCATGGGCATGCCCACCAGCCAGACGTTCATCTGCGGCATGATGCGCGCGATCATGGCGAGGGCGATGCTGGAGATGAACAGGGTCGCGACCACGGGCGAGGCCACCTTCACGCCCAGCAGGAAAGCGTCCGCGGACATGCGCGCGAAGATGGCCACCATGGTCCCGGAAGCCGCGTTCGCGGAGGCCAAGGGGATGATCTGGAAGGACTCGGCGATGGCGCGCAGATAGAATACGTAACCGCCGGTGGTGAGCAGGACCAGGATGAACAGGATGAAGATCAAGTGACCCAGCGGCGTGTCTTCCTCCTGCGCGATCGGGTTGATGATCTGCATCATGTTGAAGCCGGTCTCCCCGTCGATCCAGGAGCCCGCGAAGCGGAGGCCGGCGAATACGAAGGTGCCGGCGAAGCCCATGACCGCGCCGATATACAGTTCCCGCAGGGCGAGCAGGGTATAGGCCGGAACGCTGGAGGGGATGACCACGGATTCGGCGGGCAGGGCGGGGAAGATGATGATGCTCAGGAAGAAGGCCATGCCGGCGCGGAACCGGGTGGGGACGTCGTCGGTGGTGATGATGGGAAGCAGGAAGACCATGACGCTGACGCGCACGAGCACCAATAGCCAGAGCTCTATCTGG
>DAINDC010000437.1:0-4446 GCA_036732085.1 Fibrobacterota bacterium
GGCCAGGATGTTCGGAAAGGGCCGTAGCTCAAGGCTCTCAAGTGATCGGGAATCCTTCTGCTTGCCTGCATGCACTTGGGCCGGGACGAAATCCGCAATCGCCGCGGCCATGATCACTACATCGGCGCCCGTCTGTCCGGCCAGCATTTCCCTCTGGAAGTCCGCGGAGGATTCCACGCGTGTCACCTTCATTCCGGGCGGAACGGCTTCCTCCACCACGCCCACCACCACATGCACATCGGCCCCCGCCGATTGCAGGGCCCTGGCAAAGGCCAAGCCGGTCTTGCCGCTGCTGCGGTTCGACAGGTAACGCACGTCGTCCCACTTCTCCTGCGTATGGCCCAGGCTGAGGAGAACTTTTTTACCCTTCACGGCAAAGAAGCCTTTTCCCTCCGCGGCCGTAATCGTCTTCAAGGCAAGGTGGGTTTTGACATAGGCGATGATATGGGCCACGTCCAAAAGCTTTCCATGCCCGATTTCTCCGCATGCCAGAACGCCTACGCCGGTGGGTAGGACGACGTCTCCTTTGGCCTGCAGCAAGGCCATATTTCTTTTCACAGCCGGGGCCGCGAGCATCACTGAATTCATGGCCGGGGCGATGAAGACTTGCCTGTCATAAACCAAGTAGACCAAGGAAAGCAAGGATCCGGTCAGGCCTTGGGCGAACTCGCCGAGAGTATGCGCGGAACAGGGAGCGATCAGGAAGATATCGGCCCAGCGCGCCAAGTCGATATGTTCCATCGCGCCGGAATCGGCGCCGGAAAAAGTATCCGACGAGACTTTATATCCGGTGAGGGCGGCAAAGGAATTCGGATGCACGAGTTGGGTGGCGCTATGGGTCATGATGACGCGAACCTGGGCGCCTTCATCCTTGAGTCGCTGCACCAGGTCACAAGCCTTATAGGCCGAAATGCTCCCGGTGACGCCCAGTAAAACGCTCTTGTCCTTAAGACCCATTTCCCATCTTTCGCATCCTTGGGACTAGAGCTCCCAGGTAAAAAAAAACGGAAGCCATTGCTTCCGTTTCATCATCCTATTTTGGTGAGGGGCGCCGCAATTCGGGTCTTAAACCGCCGCAGCTTCCGGGAGGATTTCCAGCTTGCCATCCTTGAATTTCTGGATGGCGATGGTGGTCGGTTTTTCCGCGAGTTTGATGAAGCCGAGGTTGGCCTGTTCGTTGATGAAGCGGGCTTCCTGCGAAGACATAATGACCGCCTTGAACGGGGAAATGTCCTTGCTATAGCAGGTTTCCAAGGAAAGATGCTGATTTTTCGACATGGAAGCTCCTTTAATGTTGGCAGAGAGTGGGGGATTCGAACCCCCGTGGCCTGTTAGGGCCAACATGCTTTCCAAGCATGTACCTTAAACCGCTCGGACAACTCTCTGGGTGGAAGTATAGGAATTTCTGGCGAAAAATCAATAATTGAGGCGTAAAATTCCAAAATCATACATCACATACACAACATGTGCTAGTTGTGTATAAAAAATCGCTTAACCGACGACTCGCAAATCCCTCGAAACGGGTTCAGATTCGCCTTCGAAGTTCTGGAGTTGGTAGAGCTTATGATAAATGCCGCCATGCCTTAACAGCTCTTGGTGGGTCCCTTCCTCACGGATGCGGCCTTTATGCATGACCAGGATTTTGGTGGCCTTTTGCACCGTGGATAAACGATGCGCCACGACTATGGAGGTCAAGGTGCCCAGGATTTTGTTCAAGGCTTCCTGAACCAAGGATTCCGTTTCCGTATCGACGGAGGAGGTGGCTTCATCCAGCAAAAGGATTTTCGGATTGTGGTAAAGCGCTCGAGCGAAAGCCAATAACTGCCGCTGTCCCGCGGAAAGATTTTCTCCCCGCTCTTTCAACTTGGTTTGATATCCATCCTTCAACCGCAAGATGAAATCGTGGGCATTCACATACCGGCAAACCTCTTCCACCCGCGCTTGATCGAAGTCCGGGGACAAGGCCACATTGAAGGATACGCTCTCCGCGAACAGATAGACATCCTGGGAAATCAGGCTGATGTTCTTCCGCAAGGCCTCATCGGTGAAGGCCTCGATAGGGTGGCCGCCAATCAGAATCCGGCCGGAATCCGGCAGGTAGAATTTATTGCAGAGCGATATAGTGGTGCTTTTCCCGCTGCCCGTGGCCCCGACGATGGCGATGGACTCTCCCGGCCGGACCTTGAAGGAAACATCGCTCAGGACCGGCTTGCCGTTCTCGTAGGCGAAGCCCACGTTTTCAAAAACGATGTCGGCATCTTCCGTGATCTCCTGCACCTTGCCTTCGGGCAGGAAGGCCTGGGTATCGGCCAAGGTGAAGACTCTCTCGGCCGCGGCCAAGGCGCTCTGGAGCGCCGTGATCTTATCGCTCAATTCCCGCAAGGGTCGGAAAAAGAGTCCCGTATACCAGGAGAAAGCCACCAAGGTCCCGAAGGATACGGAATGGCGGAAGAAGAAATAGGCGCCGACGAAATAAAGGATGGCCAGCGAGAGCTCGGTCAGCCCGGAAATCACCGGAAAGAATACGGAATAGAACCGGACATTCTTATACCATTCATCCCGCGTCGTACGATTGACTTCATCGAACTTCCGGACCTGTTCGCGAACCTTACCGAAGATGCGCACGATATGGATGCCTGCCAGGCTTTCCTGCATGATGGAATTCAGTTCCGCCAATAGCTGACGGATGATCGAATTGTTCTTGCGGACCTTCTCGCGGAAAATGGAAGTCGCCAGGATCATGAAGGGCAGCACGGCTAGGGAAGCGAGCGCCAGTTTCCAGTCGAGGTAGAACATGAAGCCCACGGCATAAACGATCATGAGGATGGCGCCCAGGAGTTCGATGAGGCCTTCCGTGAACATGCTGCTCAAGGAGTCGATATCATTTCCCAAGCGGGTCATGAGCCGGCCGACGGGAGTGCGATGGAAGAAATCCATGCTGAACCGTTGCAGGCGCGTAAAGATCTGGATTCGCAATTCGTGGATGATGCTGAGGCCGAGTTTCTGGCTGGCCACCGCACGAAGGTATTCCAGGATTCCCGAGAGCAGGACCAAGCCCACGAATACCAGCATATACGGGGTGATGCCGTCAAGGTTCTTGCTTTTGATCGGGCCGTCGATCATATCCTTCAATACCCGGGGCTGGAGCACGGGCAGGATTTCCGAGGTGATCAGAAGCAGGAAGGCGGTCACGGCCACGCCCTTATGCCCTTTGACCAGAGAAACCAGGCGCAGCCAAAGGTTCCGATCCAGGAACCGGGCCACCTTGTCTTCGCTGAGATATTCCTTCTTATCGGCCATGGCTCAATCCAATTCCAAGGCGGTGCTGAGCCGCTGTTTTTCCCATACCGAGGCATAGGCGCCGCCAAGCCGCAATAGCTCCGCATGCGTTCCCTGCTCCAGGATTTTCCCGTCCGACAGGAAGACGATATGATCGCATTGCATCACGGCCGAATAGCGATGCGAGACGATCAATAAGGTCCGGCTCGCGAACCGGCTCCGCAACTGTTCCAGTACCAAGGTTTCCGTTTCTGTATCGAGAGCGGACAAGGTATCGTCCAGTCCGATGACGGGCGCATTCGCCAGCAGGGCGCGCGCCAAACCCACGCGTTGGCGTTGCCCTCCGCTCAGGTTGATGCCTTTCTCGCCGAGCATGGAATCATAGCCTTCCGGGAATTGCCCCAAGTCCCTGGACAAGGCCGACCATTCCGCGGCCTCTTCCACTTTATGTCCGGACGAACCTCCCTGACCCATCAGGATATTGTTGCGGATGCTGGTGGAAAAGAGGAAGCCATCCTGGGGCGCGTAGGTGAAATGGCGGATCCATTCCGTATCGTCCATCTCCTCGCGTGGAATGCCGTTCAGGAACAAGGTGCCGGCCGGAGGCGGATAGATGCCGCAGAGGACCTGCATCAAGGTGGTCTTGCCCGCTCCCGTGGGGCCTACAATTCCCAAGGACGCACCGGACGGGATCTTGAGGCTGATATTTTCCAAGGCCGTGATCGCGGAGGCGCCGGGCTTAGCGGTCTCATAGGCGAAGGACAGGCCTTTCAGTTCCACGCTTTTGAAAGTCGGAAGCGCAGCCGCTTCCGTGGCGGACGAATGCGCCAGGTCGATCTGATTCGCTTCGGTAGGCTCCACTTGGAAGGATTTCCGAAGGGTGGAAAGGCGATCGATGGAAACATTGGCGCGTTGGATCATACTTGCGACCCAGCCCAGCCCCACCAGGGGAAATTGCAGCCGGAGGATATATAGGATGGCCGCGGAAAGGGTGCCCAAGGTAATCTCATCGCGAATCACCATCTTGCCGCCCAGCCAAGCCACCAAGACCAATCCGATGGCTCCCAAGGCGCCGATGGCGGGCCAGATGATGGAGTTGAAGTAGGCGACCTTCAAGGCGGAGTCGCGGAGCTCGCGGGAGGTGCGAGTCAGCTCGGTCGTGAACTC
>DAINDC010000438.1:0-4441 GCA_036732085.1 Fibrobacterota bacterium
GCCTTCGCGCGCGCAGGCGTCTATGCGAGCATCGCGCCCGAACCCATCCGACCGTCTTCCGAAGAGCGTCGCTCCAACCCTCGCAGCTCCTGCGCTAAACTGCGCTGGGCCATTCGCGCGCAGACCCTGGGCGGAAACGAATAGGAAAATGCCCAACCCATGAAATCCAAATCCGAAATAAAATCGATCATCGATGCGATCAAAAAGTTCCGCGACGATCGGGATTGGGAGAAGTTCCACGATCCGAAAAACCTGGCTATTTGCCTCAATGTCGAAGCCGCGGAATTATTGGAAGTCTTCCTCTGGAAAAACCACGATGAAATCGACCAGGAACGGCTCAAGGAGGAATTGGCGGATGTATTCTATTCCGCCTTTCTGCTGGCGGATAAATTCCAACTGGATGTCGGCCAGATAATCGCGGATAAGCTGAAGCAGAACGCCAAAAAATACCCGGTGGAAAAATCCCGGGGCTCCCGGAAAAAATACGACGAATTGTAGTACGGGTATTCCGACGCCCCAAAATTAAATGACCATCCTAACCTTCAGGGCTTTCCAAAGCCGCAATTACAGGCTGTATTTTTTCGGGCAGTCTTTGTCCTTGGTGGGGACCTGGATGCAGCGTACCGCCGTTTACTGGCTGATCTATGTGCAGACCCATTCCACCTTCATGCTGGGCCTGGCGGTTTTCGCGGGGCAATTCCCTTCCTTCCTATTCTCACCGCTGGGCGGCGTGATCTCGGATCGGAAGAACCGCTATCGCGTCCTGCTCCTTACCCAAGCCGCTTCCATGTTGCAGGCGGCCTTGCTTACGGTCCTGGTCCTTTCCAATCGGTATGCCTTATGGGAAATATTCACGCTCAGCGCCTTGCTGGGCATCATCAATGCCTTCGACGTGCCTGCCAGGCAATCCATGGTGCATGAGATGATCGAACATAAGGAGGATTTGCCGAATGCCATCGCCCTCAATTCCTCCATGGTGAATCTGGCCTGGCTGATTGGACCGGCGGTCTCGGGCCTCGTTTTGGAAAAGTTCGGCGCAGGCATATGCTTTCTGTTGAATACACTCAGCTTCATCGCCGTCATCGGATCCCTGCTAGCGATGCGGCTTCCGCAATTCGTTCCGCAGCCGCGCACGAAAAATGTGGCTGGCGAAATGCGGGAAGGATGGGAATACCTGAGGAGGACGCCTTCCATCGGATCCGTGATCCTACTGCTCGCATGCGTGAGCCTATTGGTATTGCCTTTCAGCGCCTTGCTCCCCTATTATGCGAAGGTCATCTTTAATGGGAATGCCGCCACCTTCGGCTATCTGAACAGTTTCATCGGGCTGGGGGCGGTGAGCGGGGCCATTTTCCTGGCCTCCCTGAAGGCCGGCGTCGATTTGAAGCGGGTCTTGTTCCTCAATCTCTTGATCTTCGGGGCGGGACTGATTTCGTTTTCGCATATGACCCGTTTTCCGCTCGCCTTGTTTTTCGCCACGCTGGCGGGCTTCGGGATGATGGCCCAGACGACCGTCAGCAATACCATCATCCAGACTCATGTATCGGCGGAAATGCGGGGTAGGGTCATCGGCTATTTCGCGATGTCGGTTTTCGGGATGCGGCCCTTGGGGGGATTGTTGATCGGGATCGCTTCGAAATATATCGGAACGCCCGATACCATTCTGGCGGAGGGCATCGCCGCGATCCTGATTGCTACCTTGTTCCTGCCTTTGCTGAAGAAGGATATCCTGGACGAAAAGGACAAGCTGAGGCTCCTGGAATTGGAAGACCCTTCCGTCAATGCGGAGCAGTGAAATATGGAACCCGACGCAAGCAAACCAGGTGAAATCCTAAAGCCAGACGATATCCATAAAGGCACGGCCCTGCTGGTCATGGATATCCAGGGCGCCACCATGAAAATGGCGAAGGACAGCGCCTCGCTTCTCCAATCCATAGGCAAGGCCATCCAAACCGCCCGCAGCCTGAACATGCCCGTCCTCTACGTGGTCATCGGTTTCCGGAAAGGCTATCCCGAAGTCAGCCCGTTCAACCGATCCTTTTCACTTTTGAAAAACGGCGACCGTGGTTTCGATACCGAGGAAGGCATGCGCCCCCATGCGGACGTCGCTCCGGAACAGGGCGATATCGTGATCACAAAAAAACGGGTGAGCGCTTTTGCCGGGAGCGATTTGGAAGTGGTGCTCCGGTCGCTGGGAATAAAGCGGCTTGTGCTCACCGGATTCGCTACCGGCGGTGTGGTCCTATCCACCTTGCGTGCGGCCGCCGACCTGGATTATACGCTGACCGTGCTTTCCGATGGCTGCCAGGACATGGACGAGGAAGTCCATCGCGTGCTCATGACCAAGGTCTTTCCGCGTCAAGCGGAAGTGCTTCCGACGGACGAGTGGCGGATCCGGAACCAAATCTAGCTTCCTTCGGCTGAATCGGGCCCATGGGCCTTGCCTGCGAAAAATTGGTTTTTATTTATATGGACGTCGGTTTACCAGATAGGAGGATAGGCCCATGAATTCCCTAAAAATCGTAAAAGAGTCGCTGAATGCTTTTGAGAAAGGCGATCTCGAAAAACTACGGAACCTATTGCATGAGGATTATCAATTGATTGGCCCTGCGCCTAAAGCCGTGGGAAAGGCGGAATTTTTGGAAATGGCCCGTTCCATGAAAACCGGTTTCCCGGATTGGGACTTCGGCGTTACGGATCTGATGGAAAACGGGGATCAGATTACCGGTCGCTTCCATGTTACGGGTAAGCAATCGGGACCCCTGGATCTTTCCTTCATGGGCTTGCCGATCCAACCGGCTACGGGCATCAAGATCAAACAGCCTGAGGAGCCGTTGAAGGCGACCATCCGCGATGCAAAGCTCTACCGGATGGAGGTCGCTTCGGTGGAAGGCGGAGGCATGGATGGGTTGTTGAGGCAGATCGGAGTGAACATTCCGGTCCACGCTTGATTGCCATAAAAAAGACCAGCCATGGGGCTGGTCTTGAGGGGTTCCGATTCTTTAAGGATTTCGGTTAGAGGCAGTTGAATCTACTTCTTGCTTTGGTTGAAAGGGACCTTGATCGCGACTGTGGCATGGGAAACATTGCCTCCCAAGTCTTCGGCGGAAACGGTCACGGAATAAGTCCGCCCATTGCCCCGGCCAGATCGCTCCGCCCTGAGCTTCAAGGTTATTGATCCGCTAGCTTGGTCGATCATGGGCTCGCTCCAATCCCCGGCCGTGTCGCCATCGCCGAGCCCCTCTTGGGCTTCATTGCTCGAAACCGTAGCCGATAGGTTCACTATGCCGCCATCATCCGCGGCATTCGCATGGATGACTACGTCCACCATTTGGTGCATGGGAGGCCAGAGGATGGACGGGGACGCGACCGGAGCCACGGTGGGCGCCGAAACGTCTTCCATTTCAATCGACTGATCCGCGCTGACGGGGGCATTGATGCCGTCGGAAACGGTGAGGAGGGCCGCATGGGCGCCCAAAGCGAGACCGCTCACCGTGCAACCGGCCAAGGCAATGGGCGCGCCGCCGGCGGGCGCGGAAATGTTTCCCGAGCATGCGGGTACGCCGTCGACGGTCCAACTGAAAGTCAGCAAGTCGCCGTCGAAGTCCGAGACCTGGCCGGAGAGGGTAACGGAGGTGTTAACCTCGTAGACGCCGCCGCCCGCCGCGGTCACGGTGGGGGAGGAATTGCCGATGCTGAGCATCACGTCATTGGCGGCGGTATCCTTGGAGTCGTTGACTTCCAAGGTGAGGACATGGGTGCCGATGGAGAGGCCGAGCCCGGAAAGGGCGAGCGGGCAGGAACCGCCGGCGGCCGGGAACGAGGCCTTCAGCACGGTGACGCCTTCCAGCCAGCGGCAGGAAAGGGCATCGCCGTCCTCGTCGGAAACCGTTCCGGTCAAGGTGGTCCCGGAAACTTGCGAGGAAGTCAAGGTGGTATTGGCTCCGGCATCGGCCACGGGTTTGACATTGAAGACCTGGGCGGCGTAGGAGAGGTTGGTGGCGGCGAGATCCGCGTCCGTGAAGGCAAAGACGAAGAACTTGTTGGGTCCCGCGATGGTAGGAAAGAAGTCATTGTCGTTGCCGACATACAAGGTATGGTTGACTACGCCCGCGCGGATGATATCCTGGCCGATGGCGATGCCTTCGAGCTTGGCGGGGATCTGGGTGTCCAGGATGCCGTTGGCCTTCAGGGCCGCGGCCATGTCCAGGAACAGTTTCTTGGCCGGGGCGAAGGGAAGGAGATTGGTTTCGCCCGAAATCCCGGAAACGTCGGTGGCGCCGGCGATGTCGATGGAATAAAGCTGCTTGATCACGGCCTTGCTTCCGTCGCCGAGGCCCTTGCCGTCGCGCTCCAGGACCAGGAACTGGTGGTTGTTCAGCGCCAGGATTTCGCTGCTATTATAGGTTTTGACGACCGGTACCGTGAGCAGGTTGTCATA
>DAINDC010000439.1:0-1746 GCA_036732085.1 Fibrobacterota bacterium
CGAGATAAGCTGCATGGGCCACGCGACCAAGGACGCGATCCGCTCCGCATTGTGCAGGGCGATGGTCTTGGGAACGAGTTCGCCCAGGATGACCTGGAGGAAGGTGACGCCCAATACGACCAAGGTGAGGCCGATGCGCGCGCGGTATTCGCCGATGAGCGGCCAGCCTTCCATATGCGCCGAGATCTTTTCCGCGATGGTGCTGCCGCCGTAGGCGCCGGTGAGCAAGGTGACCAAGGTGATGACCACCTGGATGGTGGCCAGGAAGCGGTTGGGAGAGTTGGCGAGATCCAAGGCGTTTTTGGCGCGGAGATTGCCTTCGTTGGCCCATTGTTGGAGCCGGGCCTTGCGCGCGGACACGACCGCGATCTCGGTCATGGCGAAGAGGCCGTTCCCGAGGACCAGGATTAGGATGAAGAGTCCTTCGAAACCGAGGTCTCTCATGTTGTAGCTGATCTTGGCATTGGGGACCCTTAAAAATAGGAAAAATGGGGCGTATTCCAAATCCCCCAGGATCGCGGGATTGGGGCACAACCGTGTTTCTACTATAATTATCCACCCTATGCATCCATATCGTACCCATACCTGCGGCGAAATACGTAAATCCCATGTCGGCGACACCGTCCGCATTTCCGGCTGGGTCTTCCGCCGCCGCGACCACGGCCACTTCCTTTTCATTGATTTGCGCGATCATTACGGCATCACCCAGGTGGTTTTCCACCCGGAGCGCGACTTCTTCGAAAAGGCCACGCATCTGAAATATGAAAGCGTGATTACGATCACCGGCAAGGTTATCGCCCGCGGCGACGGTACGGTCAATCCCGCCATGGCGACGGGTGAAATCGAAGTCGTGGTGGACGAACTGGTCATCCAGTCCATGGCCGAGACCTTGCCCATGCTGGTGGACGGCAAGGAAGACAGCGCCGAGGACCTCCGCCTCAAGTACCGCTTCCTCGACTTGCGCCGCGACAAGCTGCATAAGAACATCATGCTGCGCACCCAGATCATTTCGAGCCTGCGCCGCCGCATGACCGATTCCGGATTCGCGGAATTCCAGACCCCGATATTGACGAGCAGCTCGCCGGAAGGCGCCCGCGACTACCTGGTCCCGAGCCGCATCCATCCCGGCAAGTTCTACGCCTTGCCCCAGGCCCCGCAGCAATTCAAACAACTTTTGATGGTGGCCGGTTTCGATCGCTATTTCCAGATCGCCCCCTGCTTCCGCGATGAGGACGCGCGCGCCGATCGCTCGCCGGGCGAATTCTACCAGCTCGATATCGAAATGTCCTTCGTGACCCAGGACGATGTCTTCGCCGCGGTCGAGCATGTCATCGGCGGCCTGTTCCAGGAATTCGCCAAGAAGAAAGTCGACGCCGCGCCCTTCGTCCGGATCAGCTATGCGGACTCCATGCTCAAGTACGGCAACGACAAGCCGGATCTGCGCATCCCGATCGAAATCCGCGATGTGGGCGCCCTGTTCGCCGAATCCGAATTCTCGGCCTTCAAGACCGCCGTGGCCGCCGGAGCCGTCGTCCGCGCCATTCCCGTCAAGAACGTGGCCGACAAGCCCCGCAGCTTTTTCGACAAGCTGGTCGAATACGCGCAGTCCGTCGGCTCC
This sequence comes from Fibrobacterota bacterium, assembly GCA_036732085.1. Lineage (GTDB taxonomy): Bacteria > Fibrobacterota > Fibrobacteria > UBA11236 > UBA11236 > Chersky-265. The sequence goes on from DAINDC010000439.1 coordinate 1,619, forward strand.
AAAGGCCTGGCCTACCTGGTCTGGAGCGGCGAGACGGTCAAGGGACCGCTCTTCAAGTTCCTGAAGCCGGAACAACTCCAAGCCCTGCGCGCCAAGTGCGGCGTAGGTCCGGGCGATGCGATCTTCTT
>DAINDC010000439.1:1756-4427 GCA_036732085.1 Fibrobacterota bacterium
ACAAGGCCGACGTGGCCGCCAAGATCGCGGGCTTGCTGCGCGTCAAGGTCGCGAAGGATCTCGACATCGTGGAACCGGACACCTTCCGCTTCTGCTGGATCGTGGACTTCCCCATGTTCGAATGGGACGAAGAGAACAAAGCCATCGCGTTCTCGCACAATCCCTTCTCCATGCCCCAGGGCGGGATGGAAGCCTTGCTCACCAAGAACCCGCTCGAGATCAACGCCTTCCAGTACGATCTCGTCTGCAATGGCGTGGAGCTTTCCAGCGGCGCCATCCGCAATCATATCCCGGACATCATGTACAAGGCCTTCGAGATCGCCGGCTACGGCCCCGAGGTGGTGGACAAGAAATTCGGCGGCATGATCAATGCGTTCAAGCTGGGAGCGCCCCCGCACGGAGGCATCGCGCCCGGCGTCGATCGCATGGTGATGCTCCTGGCCGATGAGAGCAATATCCGCGAAGTCATCGCCTTCCCCATGAACCAGAAGGCGCAGGACCTGATGATGAACGCGCCCGGGGAAGTGGGCCTCAAGCAACTGCGCGAATTGCATATCCAGATCGATCCCAAGGTGCTCGCCGCGCAGCAGCATGCGCACGAGACGGCCAGCAAACCCTAAGGTTTGCCCGAGCCTTAGCTTGCCCAAGCTTTAGCCTGCCCAAACCCTAAGGTTTGCCCAAGCCTTAAAGTTCATCCAATCCAACTTGCCCAAGTCTTAGGGCTTCCCCAAGCCCAAGACTGCCCAAGTCGCGATCAGCGCAGATCGTGGATTTCGGAGAGGGATCCGTAACGCATGCGGAACAGATAGATCTGTTTGTTTCCATTGGAATAGAATTCGTGGACGATGCCGGCGCTCATGCTATCCTCGGATTGGAAATCCCGCCAACCGATGGGCCGGTATTCGCAGAGATCGGAAATCGGGCAGATCTCCGATCGGATCCTATCCTCCGCCAGGCCTTTGATGGTTTCCTCGCGGTTCTCATCCCGGTTCCGGCTCATGAGGTGGGAGACGAAATGGACGCGTTTGGGAAGCCCGTACAAGTAAAAAAAGCCGCACATCGCGACAAAAACGAAGAATTTATACGGCAGATTTGGCAAGATTTTTTCCGTCGGTCGGGCCGACTGATTATAAGATTAGGCTCTCCCTTATTGCTACCTTTCGGGCCAAATTCGAGGAAGTTCCCGAGGGAGGAAAATGTTCAAAAATCTCATACCTAAGAACGTCAAGTTCTTTGAGATGTTCAATCAAAGCGCCAAAATCCTGCAGGAAGCTGCGCGGGTTTTGAACGAGATGATGGCCGGCGGCGAGGCGATCCAGGTCGGCGCCACACGCTTGGAACGCCTTGAACATGATGCCGATGTCCTGACGCATGAAATCCTCATCGCCCTGGACAAGAGCTTCATCACTCCCATCGATCGCGAGGATATCCATCAGCTGACCGTGGCCCTGGACGATTGCATGGATTATATGGAAGCCGTCACGGAACGCATGATCCTTTACGGGTTGACCGAGATTACCACGCCCATGCGCGGCCTGGTCGATGTCCTGGTCAAGCAGGTGGATGAGCTCAACAAGGTCATCCCCGTCATAGGCGCCCTCAAGTACGAGAAAATCATCCCGCATTGCATCGAGATCAACCGCCTGGAAAACCTGGGCGACAGGATCGCCCGCGAGGCCGTGGCCGATCTTTTCAAGGGGGATAAGAACCCGCTCGACGTCATGAAGTGGCGCGATATCTACGAGAACCTGGAAACGGCGACCGATATGTGCGAGCACGTGGCCGGCATCATCGAAGGGATTGTGCTGAAGCATGGCTGAATCCGTTCCCATCCTCCTGGCGCTCGTCGTCCTGGCCCTGATCTTCGATTATATCAACGGCATGCACGATTCGGCGAATGCGATCGCAACCGTGGTTTCCACGCGCGTCCTGTCCCCCAAGAAGGCCGTCCTGCTCTCGGCGGGCCTGAACTTCCTGGGCGCGTTCCTGAGCACGGCGGTGGCGAAGACCGTGGGCAAGGGCATAGTCGACCCGGCCATGGTGACCAATGCCCTGGTGGCATCGGCCCTGCTGGGCGCCATCTTCTGGAACCTGCTCACCTGGTACTACGGCATCCCTTCCAGCTCCTCGCATGCCTTGATCGGCGGGATCGTCGGGGCAACCTTGGCGGTCCATGGTTTCGGGCATTTGAACCATGAGGGCATCTGGAAAATCGTTTCTTCCCTGCTGATTTCCCCCTTGCTCGGATTCGTGGGCGGTCTCATCATCATGATCGGCATCATGTGGACGTTCCATAAGCGGCCGGCAGGCAAGGTGAACCGTTGGTTCAAGCATCTGCAATTGGTGTCCGCCTCACTCATGGCCCTGTCGCATGGTTCGAATGACGCGCAGAAGTCCATGGGCATCATCACCATGGCGCTCTTCGGCATGGGATTTATCCATACCTTCGTGGTGCCCAAGTGGGTCATCCTGATCTGCGCCGCGGCCATGGCGTTGGGGACATCCGCAGGCGGCTGGCGCATCATCAAGACCATGGGCGTGCGCATGATCAAGCTGACCCCGGTGAACGGCTTCGCGGCCGAGACCGCCTCCGCCATCACCATCCTGACCGCCACCCACTTCGGCGCCCCCGTCTCCACCACCCATGTCATTTCCGGCGCCATCATGGGCG
>DAINDC010000440.1:0-2077 GCA_036732085.1 Fibrobacterota bacterium
AGCCAGGCGTCCTCCTGATCGTGGGTAACGATGGAGTTACCTTTGACCTGCGCCCAGAATTCCTCCAGCACGGCTTCCCGGCCCTTGGACAGCCGGCGCTCCATGCGGGACAAGGCCGTCCGCGGCCAGGGGCCCCCTTCCCGGCAGAAATCGAAGATCGGGCAGGCGGAGACGAGGCGGCAGGCGGGCCGGAAGTCATCCTCCGCAAGGGCGCGGTGCAAGAGCAGGCTGCCCAGGGACCAGGCAACCAAGGTCCCTTCGGCCGGCAGGTTGGCCGCGGCCAGAGGCAGCAGCCCCGGTTCCGACAGGACCGCATGGGCGTCCAGGAAGATATGCTCGCGGCCCGGGTACAGCTTTTCGAACGTTCCGCGCCAGCATGCCAGGTTCGACGCCCAGCCTCCCAACCATAAGACCGGATTAAGCATTTTCGATCGCTTTCATTCCGCGGACGAGGGTATCGGCCAAGGCTTCCATTTCCTGGGATTCCATTTCGCAGGTGAGGTTGATGCGCAACCGGGCGGTGCCTTCGGGCACGGTGGGATGGCGGACGGGCGGAGCATGGTAACCCGCATGGAACAGGTATTCCGAAAGCCGCAAGGCCCTCTGGCTCGATCCGGCGAGGACCGGGACGATATGGCTTTCGCTCGCTCCGATATCCAGCCCACGCGCCCGGAAAAGTCCCCGCGTGGCCGCGGACAGCGACGTCAGCCTTTCCGCGCGCCAGGGCTCCGCCTCGGCCACCTTGAGGGCCGCCAGGGCCGCGGCTACGGGGGCAGGCGGAAGCGCGGTACTGAAGATGAAACTGCGCGCGGTGTTCACCAGATAGTCGATCACCGAATCCGGTCCCGCGACATAGGCGCCGAATCCGCCGAAGGCCTTGCCGAAGGTCCCCATCACCAGCAGGCGGCCCGAGGCCGCGCTGGCGCGCAACATGGCATCATCCCTCATAGCGTCATTCAGGAGGCGCGGATAGCAGCCGGTGGAATGGGCTTCGTCCAGGTAGAGGAAGAACCCGAAGCGGGCCTGCAGGGCCAGCAAGTCCTTGAGGGGGGCGAAGTCGCCGTCCATGCTGAACAGGGTCTCGCTGCAGACCAACCCGGGCGCCCGGCTTGAACGGGTTCCGCCGCCCGGGGACGCGTCCAGGTGAGCGGAGAGCAGGGATTCCAGGTGGGTCATGTCGCGGTGACGGTAACGGTGGAATGACCCCGGAGATTGCCGCAGGGCTTCGGCCACGCTGGCATGGTTGAGCTTGTCGCTGAAAACCGGCCCCACCACGGGAGCCAAAGCCTGGAGAACGCCCAGGTTGGCCATGAATCCGGTATTGAAGAGGAGGGCTTTCCCCAGGGGCCGCATTGCGGACACGGCTTCCTCAAGCTCACGGTGCAGGGGCAACCCGCCTCCCAAAAGCCGCGAACCTCCCGAGCCCGTGCCCAGGCTCAAGGCCGCATCGGCCGCGGCCCGTCTCACCGCGGGGTGGCCGGCGAGTCCCAGGTAGTTGTTGGAGCTGAGGTTCAGGCAAGCCTTTCCCTCGCGGATCAGATACTTGCCCGGCAGGCCCTCCCAGGCGGACAGGCTCCGCAGTTGCCCGCGACTGCGCAGATCCTCGAGGGCATCGGCGAAAACGTTCACTCCCGATCCCTCATTCCCGGTTCCACCAAGCCGTCAAGGCCGGAGCGACAGGCGCATACCAGGAAGCCGCGCGCGCCTGGAATGCCTTGCCGCCCACGGTGAGTTCGCGGCAGAAAGGCAGCTCCCCGAAGCAGGGAAGGCCGGTCAGCGCCTGTAAGGTGGCGCGATTGTCCGCGCAGGTTTCCGGGATCTGCGCTTCGCGATGGCTGAAAACGAAACCGGCCATGGGCGCGCCCATGGTTTCCAGATAGGCGCAGGTGGCCAAGGTATGATGCAAGGTCCCCAGGCCCGGCGCGCAGGCGATGAGGCAGGGTAGGGAGAGTTCGGCGGCCAGCGAGGCCAGGCTCAACCCGCTCCGGTTGACGGGAACGGCCGCGCCTCCCGCCCCTTCCACCACGAGCAGATCATGCGCGCCGCCCAGGGCGTCCAGTTCGCGCCTGATCAGGGC
>DAINDC010000440.1:2087-4400 GCA_036732085.1 Fibrobacterota bacterium
CAGGCCTTCCCGCTCGGCGGCGAGATGCGGGGAGGCCGGCAGCCGTAACTTGTAAGTGACATGCGCCGGTTGGGATTCCCCGGCCAGGTCCCGGATCCAATCCGCATCGCCGAATGGGAAAGGCGGATCCCCGAAGGGAAAGGTCCCGCATTGGACGGGTTTGTAGTAGGCGGTCCGCAGGCCCTGGTCCTTGGCCCAAAGGAGCATCGCCAGGCTCAAGGCGGTCTTGCCGACGTCCGTGCCCGTACCTGTGATGAAAACGGCTTTACCCATAGTGGTCCGCCGGGATTCCCAAATACGGTCGGCCCTGCAGGATTGCAAATCTATTAAGATCCCTTTTTTTTGGTTCGGGCCGACTTGGCGCAATCGAATGTGTCGGGCTGTATCCCAAAGCCCATCGCATACCGAAGGCGGCTGGCCAATGACGGCGCCGCCCCCATGTTCAACCCGTCCGCCCTCAACCACGATCATTTCCCCGGGACGATTGACAGAAGAAAGCGGCGGATTTAGTTTTTCTGCCCCGGTCATCTAGACCGGCCCGGTTTCCGGCTTCGCTTAGATTTCTAAAAAATTTCTAAAACGAGCCGGGAATTGTGAAATCGGACGATTAGCTCAGCTGGTTAGAGTATTACCTTGACATGGTAGGGGTCACTGGTTCGAGTCCAGTATCGTCCATTTTCCACCCCCGTTTTTCCGAAGCCTAATCTTCTTTTTTGAACTCCCCGGGTTTTCTTTATATTTTTTGCGGTTTGAGACTTGTTCAGTGACCTGAGCAGGCCTTCCCGGAGATTCCCTTGTCCACCATTACCCTCACCTTGCCCGATAATTCCGTGAAGGAGATTCCTTCCGGCAGCACCGTCCTGGATGCCGTCAAAAGCATCGGCCCCGGCCTGGCCCGCGTGGCGGTCGCCGCCATCGTCAACGGCAAGCAGATGGACCTCTCGCGGACCTTGACCGAATCCGCAACCTTGCGCGTCCTGACGCCGCAGAATCCCGAAGCCTTGGAAATCATCCGGCATTCCATGGCCCATCTCATGGCCATGGCCGTCACCGAATTGTACCCGGGGACCAAGCTCACCATCGGGCCCGTGATCGAAAGCGGCTTCTATTACGATTTCGATTCGACGCATAAATTCAGCCCCGAGGATTTTCCCGCCATCGAAGAGAAGATGCGGGAATTGGCCAAGAAGGATTATCCCGTCGAACGCTCCGAGATGCTCAGGACCGATGCGATCGCGTATTACAAGGATCCGGCCCACGCTGAGCCCTATAAAGTGGAGATGATGGAGGAGTGGACCGACGACAAGGTCAGCTTCTACAAGCAAGGTCCCTTCACCGATCTCTGCCGCGGCCCGCACGTGCCGTCGACCGGCAAGCTCCTGCATTTCAAGCTGCTCTCCGTGGCCGGCGCCTATTGGCGCGGGGACGAGAAGCGCACCATGCTGCAGCGCATCTATGCCACGGCCTTTCTGAACAAGGAAGATCTGGAGCAGCACCTGTTCCAATTGGAAGAGGCCAAGAAGCGCGACCATCGCAAGCTCGGCAAGGAATTGGATTTCTTCCATCTCGAGGAAGGCTCGCCCGGAATGGTATTCTGGCATGCCCGCGGCTGGCGCCTCTATGCCAAGCTCATGGATTATATCCGCGAGAAGCTGTCACGCCGAGGTTACCAGGAAGTCCGGACTCCGGAAGTGGTCGAGAAGAACCTGTACGTCAAGTCCGGCCATGTCGCCAACTATGCGGATCTCATGTTCTTCACGGAGAGCGAGAACCGCGAGTTCGTCATCAAGCCCATGAACTGTCCCTGCCATGTGGAGATCTTCAAGCAGGGGATCAAGTCCTTCCGCGATCTGCCCATCCGCCTGGCCGAGTTCGGCAAATGCCATCGCAATGAATTGGCGGGCGTCATGCACGGCCTCATGCGCGTGCGCGGCTTCACCCAGGACGATGCCCATATCTTCTGCACCGTGGAACAGATCGCCGACGAGGTCGCGGACTTCTGCCATCTGCTGCAGGATGTCTACAAGGATTTCGGATTCAACGACATCATCGTCAAGCTCGCGGATCGACCGGAGAAGCGCGTGGGCGCGGATGAAGTCTGGGACAAGGCCGAGGCGGCGCTCAAGGAAGCCTGCGATCGTGCCGGTCTCGGTTATGAAATGAATCCCGGCGAAGGCGCCTTTTACGGCCCCAAATTGGAATTCACCTTGAAGGATTCCTTGGGTCGTCATTGGCAATGCGGCACCATCCAGGTGGACTTCAACACCGCCGATCGCCTGGGCGCGGAATATGTCGCCTCCGATGGGTCCAAGC
>DAINDC010000441.1:0-4388 GCA_036732085.1 Fibrobacterota bacterium
TTGGAAAGCAGGTCGGCGTGATCCATGTCCTGGAATCCCGGCTGCGCCAGATCCGCCGGTGGATGAGCCGTAGCGAGTGGTCCCTGCGCTTCCTGGGCCTGCCGAAAACCAAGGGCGGTTCCGAGCGCGGCCTGGTGCTCATCCAGATCGACGGGCTCTCGCAAACCCAGTTGGAGAAGGCCCTCAAGCGGGGCCACATGCCCTTCCTGAAGAAGTTGCAGAAGCGCGAAGGCTACCATCTCCACACCATCTATTCCGGCATCCCCTCCACCACCGCGGCGGCCCAGGCCGAGCTCTTCTACGGGGTGAAGGGCGCCATCCCCGCCTTCGCCTACCGCGAACGGGATACGGGCAGGTACATGAAGCTCATCCTTCCGGAATGCGCGGCGCGGATGGAGGAATCCCTGATTGGACAGGGCCAGGGACTCTGCGCGGGCGGCAGCGCCTACTCGGATATGTATTCCGGCGGCGCCGAGGAGACCCACTTCTGCACTCCCGGCCTGGGGACGGGCAGCCTGCTCAAGCGGGCCAACCCGCTCGGATTCCTGGTCGTCCTGCTCTGGAACTTCGGCAGCGTGTTGCGCCTGACCGGGCTCCTTTTCGTGGAATTCTTCATGGCCGTCTACGACTCGGTCCGCGGCGCCATCGCGCGCGGCGAGGTCCGGCAGGAGCTCCTGTTCGTCTTCTCGCGCGCCTTCGTCTGCGTGGGGCTGCGCGAGCTCATCACGGTGGAATCCTGCATGGACGTAGCGCGCGGGTTACCTGTGGTGCATGTCAACTTCGTGGGCTACGACGAGCAGTCCCACCGGCGCGGGCCCTCCTCCAAGTTCGCCCACTTCTCCCTGCGCGGCATCGACAATTGCATCGCGCGCATCTGGAAGGCCGCCCACCGTGCCTATCGCCGCGACTACGACGTCTGGATCTATTCCGATCACGGGCAGGAAAGCGTGGTGCCCTATGCCCGCGAGAACCACCGGACCCTGGACGAGGCCGTGGCCCAAGTGCTGGGCACCCCGGTCGCCTCCCCGACCGCCGTCAAGCGCGCTCCCCGCCAAGGCCGCCGCGAAGGCAGCCGCCACACCGCCGGCCAGCGCGCCGAAAGCTACCTCCTGCGCCGCACCGGTTCCGGCGCCAACGTGGACGTGCGCGTGGAGGACAAGGCTTCCGTGGTCATCGCCGTCGGCCCTTTCGGCCATATCTATCTGCCCAAGCCCATCGAGCCCGGCCAGAGGGACGGCCTGGCCCGCCGCCTGGTCGATCAGGCGAACATCCCCATGGTGCTGTTTCCGGACGGCCCCGATCGGGCGCGGGCGGTGACGCCGCAAGGCCAGTTCGAATTGCCGCGCGACGCCGCGCAGGTGCTGGGTCCCATGCATCCCTTCCTGGACGACTGCGCGCGCGATCTGGTCCGCGTCTGCCATCATCCCCATGCGGGGGAATTCGTCATCGCGGGCTGGCGCACCAACGCCCAACCGATCTCCTTCGTCTGGGAGAACGGCGCGCATGGCGGCCCCGGCTATGAGGAGACCCGCGCCTTCGGGCTCTTCCCCGTCAACGCGCCCATCCCGCACGACGGCCGCACCCTGCGCTACGCGCTCATCCGCGAGGCGGCCATGCATCTGCGCGGGGAGCTTTCCGCCACGCGCGCCTATCCGCGCCGCGGCCGCCACGCCGGGGCCGGCAAGACCCTCCGTGTCATGACCTACAACGTGCATGGCTGCAGCGGCATGGACGGCAAGGTTTCCACGGCGCGCATCGCCCGCGTCATCGCCCAATACGAGCCGGACATCATCGCCCTTCAGGAAAGCTACGGCGATCGCAAGGGCGGGCATGCGCGCGCCATCGCCAAGGATCTCCTCGACGTCTACCATTTTCCCGCCGGGATCCTGGTCGAACAGGACGACTTCGGCAATGCCATCCTCTCCGTGCATTCCATGCGCCTCATCAAGTCCGGCCGGCTGCCCACGCTTCCGGGCCGGCAAATCGAGATCCGCGGAGCCATGTGGGTGACGGTGGATTTCGAAGGCGTGGAGGTGAACTTCCTCAACACCCACCTCGGCCTCTTCTCCCTGGAACGCCAGAAGCAGGCGGAAGCCCTGATGGGCCAGGACTGGCTGGGCGGCGATACGGGAGCCGGTCCCACCGTCCTCTGCGGCGACTTCAACGCCTTTCCCTCCTCCACGGTCTTCCGCACCTTGACCGCCAAACTCGCTTGCGCCCAGGAAAATACCGAAGGGCATCGGACCCGCAACACCTTTCCCGGCCGGTATCCGGTGAGCCGCATCGACCATATCTTCTGCAGCCCGGAGGTGAAGACACTCAAGGTGGAGGTGCCGCGCACCCATCTCACCCGGGTCGCCTCCGATCACCTGCCGCTGGTGGCGGAAGTCAACCTGGTCGCCGCTTCCGCCAAGGATCTGGAAGCGCGGGCGCATACCTTCATCATGCCCGTTTCCGACCCGGCGCCGCTGGCGAATTTTTAAAGTCGATTACTAAATTCCGATAGGCGCGCTCCTTCCCATTCCCGGGAAAGGGCCCGCCGGGAGCCGCCGCACATGCCGATTGCCAAGCTAGCGGAAACCCTGACTCGATTCCTGGACTTCCGCCTGCTCGGAAATCCGGTGCGCGGGTACGTGGAATGCGCCCTGGCCATTTTCGTCGGCGTTCTGATCGTGAAGGTCTTCGAGCGCTTCTTCATCCGCCGCCTGCGCAAATGGACCGCGTCCACCACCTCCAGCTGGGACGATCTCCTCATCGCCAGGCTGGAGTCCGACGCCGTGCCCGCCCTCTACGTGCTCATCCTCTATCTGGGACTGCGCGATCTGGAGATGAAGGATTTCCTGCGCACCGGCTTCCGCGCCGCCGCCACGATAGCCATCACCGTGCTCGCCATCCGCGTGGCCATAGCGGTCCTCAACCACGGCATCAAATCCTATTGGCTGCGGCACGGCCAGAGCAATACCACCGCGGAGAAAAACCTCAACGGCATCCTCACCGTGGCCAAGATCGTGGTGTGGATACTGGGCGTGATCCTGCTCCTCGACAACCTCGGCATCAAGGTCTCGGCCTTCGTCGCCGGCCTCGGCATCACCGGCATCGCCGTGGCGCTGGCGGCCCAGACCATCCTGGGCGATCTGTTCAGCTATTTCGTCATCTTCTTCGACCAGCCCTTCGAGGTGGGCCATGCCATCAAGGTGGACAACTTCTCCGGCGAGGTGGAGCATATCGGGCTCAAGACGACGCGTCTGCGCAGCATCGAAGGCGAGCAGATCATCGTCTCGAACAAGTTCCTGACCGATTCGCGCGTGCAGAACTTCAGGCGCATGCATCGCCGCCGCGCCACCTTCGCGTTCGAGTTGGACTATGCGACGCCCTCCGCCGCCTTGCGCGCCATCCCGGAAAAGATCAAGTCCCTGCTCGCGCGTTTTCCGGAAGTCACCTTCGACCGATCCCATTTCAAGGAATTCACGGCGATAGGGCTGCGCTTCGAGACCGTGTATTTCGTCGAGACCCCCAATTACGGGCGATACATGGATATCCAGCAGGAAGTCAATCTGGGACTGCATGAGGACTTCGCCAAATCCGGCATCGCTTTCGCCGTGCCCGCCCGGCCTATCTGGGAGGTCCGTCCCGCTTAGGACCATCGGCCGGCTATGGACTTCCGCCCCGATTACTAATATTTTCCAGTATTGATATTTTTCAAGAAGACCTGGTGTGGGCAGGTTTGAGGGAGGTGCAATGAAAAAGAAGGTATCGGGCGCGAAAGCCGGCCGCGGCGCGGCCAAAGGATCTCCATCCAAGGCCTCGGATTCGTCCAAGTCTTCCAAATCACCAAAGTCGTCCAAGCCTCCCGCCAAGGGAAAGAGCGTCGCCAAGCCCGCGTCCAAGGCCAAGCCCGCCCCGAAGCCCAAGGCAAAAACCAAGGCGCAGCCGGTGAAATTGAACGGCGCGGCCAAACCGAAGGCGAATCCGGCGAAATCCAAAAAAAATCCAGCCAAGGCGCCTATCCAAGCGGATGGAAAAGCACCAAAAAAAGCGGTCAATAACAACTCTCACGGAGACAACTCCCACGGAGCGCCGGCCGTCACATCGTTGCGCAAGCCCGTCGCCCCGGCCCCGGTTCTCGAAGCTCTCCTCGACCTCGGCGAACCGGCCTCCGAGGTCCCCAGATCCGCCAGGCCCGGCGAGGAGGAGGCCGGCCTCGATAATGTCATCGCCAGCATCAGCAAGATCTTCGGCGGCAGGGACTTCCTTTCCGATGCCGATCTCGACGCCTTCCTGGATAGCAAGATCGCCAGCGGGGAAATCCCGCCCTCCGCGGCCCTCGATCCCCTGGACGAGGCCCAGAGCCTGGTCTACGAGGCCTGGAATACGGAAGGCCCGGAAAA
>DAINDC010000442.1:0-4388 GCA_036732085.1 Fibrobacterota bacterium
CAGGGCAGAACCTGACCATGAACTCCTCGGCCGGCAAGTTGCGGGATTCCAAGCTCAGAAAGCATGCTCCCAGCCGGACCTCGATCCTGCTCCACTTCCTTAAATAAACAGGGCATTTTCGATAAGCTGCAAACCTAGAGACATGGATGAGGATTTTGAATTCGATCGGATGAACGACTGGCATGGGCGTTGCATTACTACTCCGATAGTGGAACACATTAAATGCATAGTCGAATAAAAGAGGAATAAATCATGCTGGATAACATTAATGGATATGGATTTAAGAAGAGGTTCGGCCAAGCCTTGACGGTACTGACAGGCTCCGCGGTCGTCGCACTAACTCCCCTGGGTGTCCGCGACGTGCAGGCCTTGCCGATCTTCGCTTGCAAATACAAAACCTCATGCATGACCTGCCATCAGATGTTTCCTCGTCTCAACGCTTTCGGAGAGGCGTTCCGCTTGAACGGCTTCATGTGGCCGACCGGCGCGGACGCGGATGCGGAGCAGCGAAAGCAGGAGCCGATTCCCTTGGGAGCCGAGGCTTTCAAAAAGGCGTTTCCAAACGCGGTCTGGCCCACCGAACTTCCCGAAGGCGTTCCGCTCTCGATTCGCGGCATCAATACCTTCACCCAGCATGTCGGGAAAGACAAGTCAAAAGTCTATGAGACGGAGTGGGAACTCCAATCCGGCGGCAATATGGGTGAAAAGATAACTTGGTTCGGTCACGCGAATTTCGTTGCGGATCAGACAAGCGCCGCGAAAACACCTCCGATGTTACACGTCATAGCTCAAATCAACATCGAGGACCTCGTCGGCTCGCGTTTGGTGAACCTCCAGCTCGGAACCGTCGCGGTGGAGGAATCCGACTACTACCATTATCGTAATCACTCCACCCAATCGCTTTTGCCCGCGGAGGCGAGACCGTTGGCAGGCAGCGATAAAGTGCCCTACCCCGCGAACTTCTTCAAAGCCAATCTGTTCCATCTGCGTCGCGGTCCCGGCGCGATGTTCTGGGGGCGCACGGCGCGCAGCGACTACTCGCTTGGCTATCGCATCGGCGATGACCAGGGCGGCGGTCAGGACCAGAATGTCGGATTTTTCCACTGGGCCTATAAGATCGGCGGCATGGACCATTACGGCCAAACCACGCAGAGCTTCCCACAGGGATACATGGAGAATTCCCTTTCCTTAGGTTTGTTTGGGGATGTGGGCAGCGCCGATGTCCAACCCACGGCGGCCTCTTCCTTTCGAACCGACAAATTCTGGCGAGCCGGGGGCGACCTTCTCCTCAAGCTCGAAGCATGGTCCTTGCGCTCCGGATCCTATAAAGGCTCCAACTCGAACCCGTACGGAACGCTCAATGACGGTAGCGCCGATTATACGAACTGGTTCGTGCAAACCGATTATCAAGTGTTGCCCTGGCTTCTTCCTGAAGTCACTTACGAAGAGACCTATTGGACCCTGCCTGGAGGCCTGGCGTTTGGTAAAACCGACCGAGCACGTCTTGTTCCGAGCGTCAATGCGCTCTACGGAGCCAACGTCCGCTTTACCCTCTTCGGCGAGATTTACACGAGTAAAGCGGAGACTCCCCAAGGTGCCGCCCTCGATGCGAATACCGTCGGGGCGATGGTGGACTGGGGAATCTGAACTGCGAAATCGGGAAACAGTCATCAATCAATTTGCGAGGAACGAATGAAGAACTTAACATGGATTTGGATTGCACCCTTGGCCTGCGGCTTGTGGTTCGCGCCGCAAGGCCAGGCCGAGGAGCCTAAGGCAAGCGTGGTCGGCACGGTGCAGATTCCTTTGGTTAAAAAGTATGCCACCGTGGTTTACTTGGACTCGGTGGTTAAGCCCATGGCCGGGGATACGTCCCAAGTCGTGATCATGCACCAGAAGGGAAAAGCATTTGCTCCGCGCGTGCTTCCTGTCGCGGTCGGCACGACGGTGGAGTTTCTCAACGAAGACAGCTTTCAACACAATGTCTTTTCCCCGGATTTCCCCCCGGGCGAACCGGCGAAAGGCGGTCAAAAATATTATGACCTCGGAAGCTGGGGCCAGGGAGAGAAACGGTTTCGAAAATTTGATCGCGTCGGTATCTATACCCAGCTCTGCGCCCTTCATCCGGAGATGTCCGGCTACATCATGGTTCTTCCGAATCCCTATTTCGCTTCGGTTGATCCAGACGGCAATTTTAGGATTGATGGCGTCCCTCCAGGCGATTGGAAGATCAAGGTTTGGAACGAACACATGAAACCGAAGCAATTGGAGAAGAGCTACGGGGTTAGCGTACTAAACGGCAGCGAGGCCAAGGTGGTAATAACGCCATGATCAGGTTACGAGGACGCGGCGCCCGATATACCCTTATCGGGTTGGTTTTATTCATCATGCTACTATTGCCTGTTTCAGGCTTGGCCGAGGACGTTTCAAACGGTCGTGACATTTTCTCCAAGAAGGCGGGTTGTATTGCCTGTCACTCCACGGTGGTGGATGGGAAAATGGTGGGGGGCGTCCTGTGTCCGAATCTGTCGCGGGTGGCGGAACGCCGCAATCCGGAAACTTTCAAACAGGCCATCATGAAACCTCTGGGCGATCTGATGCCGAAGAATTTCGGCACGATATTGAATAAAAAAGAGATTGATGATTTGGTGGCTTTTTTGATGACGCAAAAGGGAAAGGAACCGGCACCTCCAAAGGGCGCCCCGAGTCTGGACCGGGGAAAGTGGCTCTTTCAAAAGAAAGGCTGTTTCTTATGCCATGGCGCATCCGGTAAGGGTGGCATTCCAAATGCCAATTATATCAAGGACTCCGTTCCGGCCCTGAATACTTTAGCCGAAAGGATGGGATTGATCGACCGGGAAGGAGCGAACGCGATCCAAGCGGATCTGGGGAGTAACACCAATCTCGACAGCCTCAATCCTCCGCCTTTCCCCCGGTTCAATGTCTTCCTGGTTCAATACAAGGCCATCAAAGACGTGATTCAGAAAGGCAGTCGCGCAGGAAAGAAAAATCCTGCCGGGCCTCAACCGCCGCTCAACATGCCGTCCTGGAAGAATAAGTTGTCGGATAAAGACATGCGGGATCTGATCGTCTATCTCCTGTCTTTGCAGACTTGGGAGGAATGAGGATACCAATTTTTATCCTTTTTATTTGGATTTCCATTCAGTCATGACTAATTGCGCCACCCACATAGCCCATTGCCAGCATGCACCAGAAGCCCATCAAGGTAAGTAAAGCAAATCCCACTCCCCGTAAACCAAATCGGATTTGACTGCCTTGTCGCCAACGCCAAAGGAGCCGTAGGAAGGTGATTGTAATGACGAGGAGTGCGAGCCAGGTATGCACGGTGATGGAACTTGAATAGTGGAAACCGCTTTTCCACCGATCCTGAAAACCCAGGGCGATTTTATTTCCATCGCCGAGATCGAGCCCGGAATCATGAAGCCCCGCGAGGGCCGCAATGAGCAAGCTCCAAAACGAAAGCCGCAGGCAAAGATAGGCCAGGTATTCGAGTTCGGGCTTTAGAAAAAACAGCAGCACCAATACTGCCTCCCCGCAGAGTAAAACAATGGGGAAGTGGACGACCCAAGGATGCCAGTGCCTGGTTGGCGAAGTAAATATCTGGTAGAACGGCGCTGCCAAGTGGCCCAATCCGTGGGTAATCATTGCTTGGCTTTTTTTTCGTTGTCCAGAACCCGGGTCAGAACCGAATCAAATGCCGAGGGAGTTTGCAGCCCATAGAAGACTTTGGCAATCCGTTCCTTTCCGTCAATAAAGACGCAAGTGGGAATGCCTTTGAAGTGATAGTCCCGCGCCAATTCCGGGGTCGATATGGAAATGGGAAATGGAATATGCAGATTCTTGACCAGGGTTCTGACATCCTTTTCCTGTTGTCCCGTAGGGGTCGCAGTATCCAACAAGGAATCGGCCGCGGCCCCCACTATGACGAGTCCTTGGGCGGAATATTTTGGATTGAGTTCCATGAGTGTTTTAACTTCGGACCGGCAGGGTGGACACCAGCTTGCAAAGAAAAAGAGAATTACTGGATGCCCCTGATAATCCTTCAGACTAAAGTTTTCACCATCGAGGGTGGTGATGGAGAATGAGGGCGCGTCGGTTCCATTGAATTCATCGGAAGTGGCCGGCAATAACGCGGCTCCGGCACCGGAGTAAAAAATAAACAAACAAACGAAGATACGTTTCGTTTTTTGGATTATGGATTTCATGGAGGGCTTTCTCGCTATGAAGGAAATTTCCAGGAATGACTTTCCGGCTCTGCGTTCAAACACCAGGCATACAGCGCACGTAAACAACCATGCCATGCCGAAGCAGTTCCTGATCATCGTTGAATAGTGTCCCCAGTCCGAGGGAAACGGCCAACAGACCGG
>DAINDC010000443.1:0-4148 GCA_036732085.1 Fibrobacterota bacterium
GGTGTCCTTGTCGATATAGGCGGTATAGGCCACCATCATGTTCTTGCTGGTATCGGTATACAGCTTGAAGGAGACGCTGTACAGGTTGCTGCCCATCTGGAACTTGCCTGCGAACACGCCCACGGGGGCGCTGGCGCGCACGCGGGTGCCCGGGTTGCTCTTGGGATCGTTCGGGTTGAATCCGGACATCATCTCGATATCGTCCGGGAATCCGTCCCCATCCGTGTCCTGCCAGATGATGCCGATCGCCTTGGCGGTGAGCAGGCCGATCTCGGCTTTCACTCCGGCCGCATCGGCCTTCTTGTAGATCAGGCTGTCCTTGCCGGTGGGATCGAGCATGGCTTCCAGGAAGTCGGCCAAGCCGTCGCCGTCCGTATCCACGCGGAAATCGGGATAGGAGTTGCGGTCTTTCGGATCGGTCTTGTACTTGATTTCGATGGCATCGGGCACGCCGTCCAGATCCATGTCGCTGAAGCCGTTATTGTTCATGACCGGCTGGGTCGAAACGAACTGCTGTTGGTTGGTCTGCAGTTGGGTGAATGCCGCTTCGCCGATCGGGAAGTTCTTGCAGGCAAAATAGCCGCGGCCCGTGCCGAAGTCCGATTCGCCGTAGTAACGGTCGGGGTTGAAGCCATTGGCCAGGAATTGGACCGCGGAGGTATCGCGGACCGCGATGGCCTTCCAGTTATACACTCCGCCGAAGCCGCTGGCGACGTCGAAGAGCTTGGTGACGGCGTTCTCGAACATGGTACGATCCCAACCCGGCAGCTTGAGATCCGCTGCGCGGCGAAGGATCATGGTGGCATTGGCGCCTTCCAGGCCGCCGGCGGAATTCATGACGAAGCTTTCCACGCTATCCGCGGATTTGGTGTACTTGACGAAGATCAAGGCGCCGAAGGGCGGACGTCCGAAGCAGAACTTGGGATCTTCGGCGAGGCCGACGACATAGCCGCCCACGGAATCGGAAATCGCGTCCTTGAATTTGAAGGTGATCTTGCCGTCCTTGTCCATGGCGCTGTCCTTGAGGGGTTGCTTCAGGTTGATGGGCAGGATCTGCTTGACCTTGAAGTCGCCGGAGCTGACGGCCTTATTGAAGTCGGCCTTGTTGGTCTTGGACGGCGAGATGATGGTGACCACCAGCCATTTGGAACCGTCGTTGACCAGGATGAACTTCAGGATCTGGAAACTGGTATCGGCCAAGCCGGTCGCGCAGTTCAAATCATGCTCACCGAAATTCCCGCGGTTGTATTTGCGGTAGTCGATCATCTTCACGGCCAGGAAGGCGGAGTCGCCGGCCTTGGAAAGGGTGACATTGGGATCCACGTTGAACTCATTCTTTTCATTGAGCTTGACATTGTCCAGGACCACGGTCGAGGTCTGCTTCAGAAGGTCACCCATGAAGCGCATATCGTTCTTGGCCGCGTCCATATTGACCGGACCATGGAACTTGGTCATATCCGGGCCGAAGCCGTACTTCTTGCCCTTATAGGTGAAGCGGGGACCCGTCGGATCCCAGGTGAGATCGGTGCGGGGAATGGAGGACTTGTCCGCCAAGGCGTATACGCCCGGGGATTGGCCCGGGTTCACGTAGGCGTCGACCCAGAGTTGGTCGCCATCGGTGCCGCCCTCGGCAGCCACCTTCCAGCGGTTCGCGCTGCCGCCGTCCTTACAGGCCTCGGTGGAATTGTCGAAGACGGGCCCCAGGAAACCGGCCGCCTGGGCCTGGCGATCGCCCACTTCCTGGCTGATCATGTCCAGGAACTCGGTGCGGGACTTGATGCCGCCGTCATCGCTGTAAAGCCGGAAGTTCGGGTGGAAGGCCGCGCCGAAGCGTCCGACGTCGCCGGAGAGATAGGCGTCAAAAGCGGATTCGACCACCAAGGCCGCGTCCTTCTCCTTGCCGGTGCCGCTTTTGGCGGCGCCGTCGAAGTCCTTCACGGTGAACGAGAAGGAGGCGTCCTTGGCCAGGGCCTGGCCGGACAGGTCGGTGATGGTGGCCGGGAAGGTGATGGTGTAGGTCGTGCCGACCACGAAGGGATCCTTGTGGATGAATACGGCGCGGGCGCCGGAGATCTCGAAATAGCCGGTGATGGCGGGGGAAATCTTTGCGCTCTTCAGGATCGAGAAGGCTTCCACGGGGCGGTTGAAGCTCACGCCCGGGTTCTGGATGGGCTTGATGGAACCTTTGTCCTCAGGTACCGTGGAGGTTACGGCGAACGGAATGTCGGCCAGGGCCTTGGCGGCTACCGTCACGAAGGTCGCCTTGTATTCCTTGGTCAGGGTGTTCTTGGCCAGATCCTTCAGGCTCACGGGAATGACAATGCCATATTGCGCTCCGGTGGACAATTCGGGAACCGAAAGCGTCAGTTCCTTGCTGTCGCCGCTCCAGCTCATGGTCACGTTCTTCACCGAATCATCGGTCAGGACCATCGAAGTGGAGGTATTGGTGGTATCGATCTTGCCGATGCGCACACTCTTGGCGGATTCCCGGTTCATGGCCTCGGAGAAGGTGATGTTGATCTTGGCGCCCTTGTCGGGGATGCTTCCGACGAGGAAGATGCCGTCGCTATTGGCGTTGGATGCGTCGTAAACGCCGGTCACCGTAGGCGCGGTCACGTCCTCGATGGCGGTGGCGGTGTCCATCTTTATCACGGTATCCGCCTTGGGATTCATGTTGGGGATGGAGGTGGTCACGAGCTGGAAGGTTTCCAGGTCGAGGTAGACGGCGAACCCGAAGAACTTGCCTTCGGTCAAAAGGCAGGTATAGGTGCCGTTGGAATCGGTCTTGAGGGTGGTATCCGGAGCCGTGGTCGGCTTCAGCGCATTGAAGATGAGCACCGTGGCGCCCGTCAGCGGAATTTCCGACTTGGTCAGCAGGCGGCGTTCGCCGCCGGCATTGCTGGCCTGCTTGAGTAGGCCGTTGGCGATCGATTTGCCTTCGCCGGTCAGGAAACCGGTGACCACGCCCTTGCCCTTGCCCTTGTTGGCGCTCAGCAAGGCATCGGCCGCGTTCACAACCGCCTTGACGTCGGTCTTGTTGTCCGGACCGGTCACCACCTTGGGCGCCGATTTGCCCTTGGCGGAGCAGCCGAAGAAGGCCATGGACAAGGCGCATGCCGCTGCGACCATTGATTTGCCGAGGATCCGCATCTTGCCGGAATCCATTCCTACCCTTGTAGGTATTGCGTTAAAGTGATGCCGTCCGTTCATTTCCGAGTTCTCCGTTTGAAAGTTCCTGGACCGAAAAGAGCCGTAGATCAAATCGATTTTAGGGGATGGTCATGGATTTGACAATATTATTCCGGCTTCAATCCGGAACTTTTTGTCGGAGCGCTCCGAAACCTGGAGACCTAAGCGACGCGGATCAATACCGGGCCATTAATTTCTTGACTTGGACAACCCCAGGCGCCAAGCGGGCTTGACGGACGGCGGCGTGTCATGCGAAGGCGGCCACGCGATAATTTCTAACTTCAACTTGCACTTTTTGAGGCGGATCCCGATTCGGGGTTCCGGTTTTTCGATCCAACGCGGGAGTAGTAATGGCAGTCCAAAGCATGACGGGATATGGCAAGGCCGAGATGATTGGGGATGGCTGGTCGGCTACCGTGGAACTGAAGTCGGTCAACAACCGGTTCCTGGAATTCCAGATCCGCACTTCCAAAAACATCCTCCACCTGGAGCCGAAACTCAAGCAGGAGTTGGGCCGGCATATCTCGCGCGGAAGCGTCACCTGCCATGTACAGTACGACAGCCAAGGGGTCGGCAGCGCGGGTATGGCGCTCAACGAGCCCGTCTTCCGCGCTTACACCGCCTTGATCGCCGAGGCGCAGAAACGCTTGGGCGCGAGCGCCGTGGTCAACATTTCCGATCTCCTGAAGATCCCCGATATCATCACCTCCGCGGAAACCGCCGAGCCCATGGAGGTGACTACCGCCCGCATCCTGCCCGTCTTCGAGAACGCTTGCCGCGAACTCGTCGCCATGCGTGAAAAGGAAGGCCAGGTCCTCGCCGACGATATGGAAATCCGTATCCGGGCCTTCTTTCCCGGCCTGGAAAAAGTGAAAGCCCTGGTGCCCGTACGCCAGCAGGAATACGTCGCGAAGATGCGCGCCCGCGTGCAGGAAATCCTGGACGGCGCGACCTTATCC
>DAINDC010000443.1:4158-4385 GCA_036732085.1 Fibrobacterota bacterium
CGACGTCCAGTGCTGGAAGCGCACCTCCACCACTTCCTGGACACCATGGCCACGCATAAGGGACCCGGAAAACGGCTCGGCTTCCTGCTCCAGGAAATGCTGCGCGAGGTGAATACCCTGGGGACCAAGAGCCAGTTCCCGGATATGCAGCACCTGTGCGTATCGTGGAAGGAAGAGCTGGAAATAATCCGGGAGCAGATTCAGAATATCGAGTAGCCCCCTGAAAG
>DAINDC010000444.1:0-4375 GCA_036732085.1 Fibrobacterota bacterium
TGCTCACCGAACAGCTTTGGGATGCCGATGACCTGCCTGACAAAAGCATGAAGCGCGGCCTGCCGACAGGCGCGGCCATGCCATTGTGTTGGTCGCATGCCGAATATGTCTCACTGGTGCGCAGTCGCCACGATGGCGTCTGTTTCGATCGCATCGAACCCGCCTTTCAACGTTATGTCGTGAAACCCGTAGTCAGCCGCCATGAGATCTGGAGTTTCCGCCACCGCATCCGCCGCATGCGTACCGGAAAGATTTTGCGCCTCATCGTCTCCGCCAACGCGACGATCATCTGGACGGCGGATCATTGGGCGCACACTAACGCCAGTGACACGGCTAATAACCATACCCTTTCCTTGTGGTTCGCCGATTTACCCACGGAGCGACTGCCTGCCAACGGCGAAGTTGAATTCACCTTTTTCTGGATCAGCGATCGGCGCTGGGAGGGGAAGAATTTCCTCATCGCCATCGACGGCGCACATCCAGCAGCCCAATCATGAGTGCATCCAATCCGTTATGAGCGAGCCCATCGTCGTGTTGACCATCGGCCATTCCACTCGCACCCTTGAGGAGTTCATCCGGCTGCTGCAGGCGCACACCGTATCGCGCCTAGTGGATGTACGCACCATTCCACGCTCGCGCCACAATCCGCAATTCAATCGCGACCTCCTACCCGTCTCGCTGGAAGCGGCCGGCATTGGGTACACGCATATGGCGGACCTCGGCGGCCTGCGCCGCACCACGGCCGACTCCCCCAACACCGGCTGGCGGAACACATCCTTTCGCGGCTATGCGGATTACATGCAAACGCAGGAATTCCAGCAGGCCCTCAAACAATTGATCCAGATGACGAAACAAGATCGAGTTGCGGTGATGTGCGCCGAGGCTGTGCCATGGCGGTGTCATCGCTCCCTCATCGCGGATGCACTATTGGTGCGCGGAATCCATAGCGGAGATATTTCGAGTGCGACCCGGCTCCAGGTTCACGCCCTTACGCCCTTTGCAAAGGTCGAGGGCACCCGTCTCACCTATCCGCCGGAATCGAACCCGAGCCCTCCGGAAAAGCCGGCGGCCAAACGCTCCGCGCCAAGGTCCGCCAAAACCGGCAAAGCGGCCAAACCAGGAAAACCGGCTCCATGACCCACCCCATTTCATCCTTCGGCTTTCCACTCTGGTTACGTCTCAACCACTTTCTCAACTTCCTTTTCCTCACCCTCCTAATCCGCAGCGGGATCCAGATCCTATCCGACCACCCACGCTTGTATTGGAACAAACATTCCACCCCCGGCCGCGAATGGATCAAGTTCTCACGGAAGGTCATCCCCCAGGCTCGGCTTTGGACTTCGATGGATGAAGCCGTGGAGGTTTCGCCCTGGATAGCCTTGCCCGGCGGACGGCATAATCTTGGAATCGGCCGTCATTGGCATTTTTTCGCGGTGACGTTTTGGGTCCTGAACGGGTTCGCTTATGTCCTTCTCCTTTTTGCCACCGGGAACTGGATCCGCCTGATTCCAACCTCGTGGGACATTTTCCCGGCTGCATGGCATACGCTCTTGGCCTATGCCACGTTTCATCTTCCCGCGGCCGATGCGCTGAAGCCTTATAATCCCCTGCAACAACTCGCCTATGCCGGCGTCGTGTTTGGATTGGCGCCACTATCCATCCTCACCGGCGCGGCCATGTCTCCCGCCCTCACCGCGCGGTTTCCATGGTATCTATGGCCTTTCCGTAACCGTCAGACGGCGCGCAGCCTCCATTTTCTGGCGCTGGTGGGTTACCTCATTTTCATACCCATCCACCTCTTCCTAGTAGGCATCGAGAAGTTTCCCCAGAAAATGGATCAGATCGTGCTTGGGTTGCAACACCGGCACCAAACCGTGGCGGTTGTGCTCGGCCTGATTGCCATTGCATTGGTGGTGGCCATCCATGTGCTTCTGACCTTATGGTCGCGTCGACGTCCGCGCGCGGTGCAACATCTTTCCGGTTTTTTAACGGATTGGCTGACACGCCTCCTGCTTTACCGCCTGACCACCAGACAGGAGTATACCCGGTCCGATATCTCCCCGTATTTTTGGGTCAATGGAAAACCTCCGATCAACCAGGATTGGATCCTTTTGTCGAAGGCTGATTTTTCCGATTGGAAGCTGGAAGTCAAAGGTCTGGTAAAGCGACCGCTGCTGCTTTCCTTGGCCGACCTGCGCGCTATGCCACCTCAGCGACAGATCACCCAGCACTGCTGTATCCAAGGCTGGTCGGCGTATGCCGAATGGGCAGGGGTACCCCTGGCCGATATCCTGAGGCGATGCCAAGCGCTTCCCCAGGCACGTTTCCTCATCTTCCATTCGCATCAGGTGGACGAGCAGGGACGCGAATACTACGGCTCGCTGGACGTTCAGGAAGCCGTCCATCCGCAGGCCATTCTGGCTTACGAAATGAACGGCGCTCCGCTACCCATGAATCATGGCGCCCCCTTGCGCCTGCGGGTTGAAACCAAACTCGGCTTCAAAATGGTCAAATGGATCAAAAGCATAGAACTGGTCGAGGATTACCGCAAAGTCGGGGAAGGCCAAGGCGGTTACCGTGAAGACTACCAATATTACGGGACTGGAGCGGAGATCTAACCTTATGCAATCAATCCTGACCATCAATGGCGGCTCGTCGAGCATCAAGTTCGCGCTCTATCAAAACGGCGAGCCTCTGAAGCGAATGCTTTATGGAAAGGTCGATCGCATCGGTTTTCCCGGGACGAGCCTGACGTTCCAAGACCAAAACGGGAATCGGCAAGACATTCGCGATTTCGCGGCCACCAACCATAAGACGGCGGCAAATTCATTGATCGGCTGGCTCGAAACCCAGCATGATTTCGCTTCGGTCAAGGCCGTGGGACACCGGGTGGTCCACGGCATGAGGCATTCCGAGCCAGAGATTATCACCCCGGAATTGCTGGATGAGCTTCATCGCATCGAACCATACGACCCGGAACATCTGCCTGGCGAGATCGAATTGATAGAGGCGTTCCGCCGCCGTCATCCGAAACTATCCCAAGTAGCGTGCTTCGACACGGCCTTTCACCACGCCATGCCGCTCGTCGCCAAGCAGCTTCCGATTCCGCGGCGCTACGCTGCGAAGGGAATCCAACGATACGGTTTTCATGGATTGTCCTATACCTATCTACTGGAGGAGCTCGCGCGCGTCTCCGGGGCGCAGGCCGCGCAAGGACGCGTGATCCTGGCCCACCTGGGAAACGGGGCCAGCCTAGCGGCGGTGCGCAACGGAAAAAGCATCGACACCAGCATGGGCTTCACGCCCACGTCGGGTCTGCCCATGAGCACTCGATCGGGCGATTTGGATCCCGGTCTGGCCCCATATCTAGAGAGAACGGAGGGGATGACGACCAAGCAATTTTATGAAATGGTCAACCACCAGTCCGGTCTGCTGGGAATTTCAGAAACCGGTTCCGACATGCGTGATCTGCTCGCGCGGGAAAGCACCGACGGCCGGGCGGCGGAGGCCGTGGCTTACTTCTGCTATCAGACCAAGAAATGGATTGGCGGATTCGCGGCCGCGCTCGGCGGATTGGACACCTTGGTTTTTTCCGCCGGCATCGGTGAAAATTGTTCATCCGTGCGCGCCAACATTTGTGCGGGCCTAGCCTTCCTCGAAATTGAACTGGACCAGAAACGTAATCTGGCCCATGCGGACGTGATTTCCACGCCGGCGAGCCGGGTCGAGGTTCGCGTAATTCCTACTGACGAAGAACGCGTCATTGCCAGGTTATCATCCCGGTTACTTGGGCTTGATATGTAGTGGTGCTGGAAACAAAGATTCAAAAATTGGATCGGGGTAATTGAATTCGTTAAATCGAAAAAACGCTTTTCAAGTGTGAATGCAGCTAAAATGAGGGCCCGGGTGATGAGTCTTTTGACATCCTGCACAATATTTGAAGTACTTTTCTGCAAACCTTCACGACGATGATATGATCGTATATAAAGTCTCCAACAATGCAAGAATACTTTTTGTGGGCATCAATCCGCATCCTGGTTCATACCGGCGAGGAGTTCCATTTTCCAATAACAAGATGTTTTGGTATCTGCTCAACCGGGCCGGGTTGCTGGATGAAATTGAAAGCGATCTTAAAAACGACGACTTTCTCAAACACATCTATGAGGATAAATTCATTCCGAAATACGCGCTTAATTTTATAAACTTGGTGGATCGCCCCACGCGAGACGTGACAGAACTTAAAAAAGGCGAGGAGCAGGCGGGCGTAGATCGCGCACTTTTAACCATTCGAACCCGCAAGCCCAAGGTCATCTGTTTCATCGTAACCATACGGTGAACCCCATATTTGAATCGGTTTGATTTCATGACAGATTTC
>DAINDC010000445.1:0-4374 GCA_036732085.1 Fibrobacterota bacterium
CGCCGCGGCGGTCGCGGCCCGCATGGTCCCGGAGGAGGAATTGCGGCTTGGCGGCTTGTCCGACGATTTGATAAAAGGGTTTCAGAGGCATGGGGATAGTTCGGAAGCGAAGCGTCGCGCGGCGAAATGACCGCCCAGTGCCGCCTGCGTGCAACCGTATGGGAAAGTTATAAATTTTCCGGTCCGCGGGGAGTCTTCACCCCGACGCCGAATCCAGGAGCCCGAACCGATGGCCGAACGTTTGTCGAAGCTGCAATCCCGGTTCAAGGCCGCCTTCCCGGCCGTCGCTTTTTTCGGCGGCTTTTTTTGGGATGTCTTTTTCCTGGGCCGGACCATCACCACCTTCGATCTTTTCCTGCTCCTGTTTTACCTGGCGGTTTCCGGAGTCATACTCCTCATCATGGGCCGACGCGGAGATCCGCATGGCGATCTGGAAACGCATGACGATCCGGAAACCGGGCCTTCCGGAATCGCCGCCGCCGAAGGCGATCCACCTAAAGG
This sequence comes from Fibrobacterota bacterium, assembly GCA_036732085.1. GTDB lineage: Bacteria > Fibrobacterota > Fibrobacteria > UBA11236 > UBA11236 > Chersky-265. Next base: position 502 of record DAINDC010000445.1, read on the forward strand.
CATCGGCAAGATCCTGCATTGGATGCGCAGCCATGGGCTCATCTTCGCCTTGCGGTTCTGCTATGGCGGCCTGTTCAGCGCCTTGGTCATCTTCTATTTCCTGAGCTCCAGTTATCTGCCGGGCTTCCTCACCGTCATCGCCCTGGGCACGCTTCTCTGCTTGAACGAATTTCTGGAAAGCCAATACCATCGCTTCACCTTGACCTGGTCCCTCTTCGGCATCTGCGCCATCCTGTTCCTGAATTTCGCGCTCCCCCATCTTTTCCACAGCATCCATCCGGCCTGGTTTTTCGTCAGCACGAGTCTGGGCGCGGGACTGGTGTTTCTCCTGAAGCTGTTTTCCCCCAAGGCCAAAGGATCCCTATGGCCCACCTTGGCGATGGCCGCGGCGCTGATCCTGCTCTACGTCTGCAATGCCATCCCGCCGGTTCCTCTCGTGAAGAAGGAACTGGTCGTCTGCCGATCCTTGGAGAAGGCCGATGGCGTCTATACCGCGCGCATCGAACTGCCCGCGCCCTGGTTTTTCTGGCGCCGCTCCGAAAGCGTGGTCCGGCAGCTTCCCGGCGAAAAGATTTTCTGCTTCACGTCCGTCTTCCTGCCCACCGGCATCGAATGCACGCTCTATCATCGCTGGATGTATGACGATCCTCGCAAGAAGGAATGGGTGGAATTCTCGCGCATCGGTTTCCCCATCCGCGGCGGCAGGCAGGACGGCTTCCGCGGCTTCACCTACAAGCGGAACCTGGCGCCGGGGCGTTGGCTGATCCGCGTCGAAACGGAAAGGGGCCGGGTGCTGGGAACCATCCGCTTCCGGGCCGACTCCACGACCGATTCCGCCATGGCCTACAAAAACCTGATCCTGGAGTGATCGCTCCGGAGCACCGGAGTGCCGGGGTTTCGCCGGTTTCCATCGGATTCGGACTAATTGTACGGAAATTCCCAAAATTGTCGTGATAATTTGCGCAACGATATATCCTCGCCGGTATTATTTTAGGATTGGCCAAAGGGATGGATTGGGGACGAGCCCGCTTTTCATGATTTAATTCATGACATGATTCAATTCATGATCCAAATCCCGATTCTAAACAAATAGTATCTTCCTGCCGTCGTCTTTCGAACGATTGCGAACGGAGTTCCGCGCATCCATGAAAACCATCCTGCTAGTTGAAGATGAGGATATGCTGCGCGGCCTGATCCGGGAGCTTCTGGAGATCAAGGGTTATGCGGTGCTGGAGGCTTGCCAAGGCTTGGAAGCCCTCGAGCTCCTGAAGGAAAAAGTAACCGACGTCGACCTGGTCCTCACCGATGTGGTGATGCCCCATATGAGCGGATCGGAAATGGTGGATCGCCTGAGGTCGGACTATCCCTCGGTGAAGGTCATCTTCATGTCGGGATATACGGGTTCGAGCAATGCGTCCATCCACAAATTCCTGGAGATGCCGGGAGTGGCTTTCCTGCAGAAGCCTTTCCGCCTGAACGTGCTGATCAGCCAGGTGGAGGCGTTGTTGGGAAGCGGGCTGTGAACGGCCTTGTCAAGCGTTGTTAAGCAGGGGCTCGCTTAAAAAGCTTCGCGTCTTAGAAAGCTTCGCGAATAGCCAGGAATTCTTCGAGGTTGGACAAAAGCAAATCCACCAAGGCCGGGTCGAAATGGGTTCCGCGCCCATCCTGGAAATAACGGACGATATCCTCCACCGACCAGGCCTGCTTGTAGGTGCGCGCGCTGCCCAGCGCGTCGAAGACATCGGCCACCGTGGTCAAGCGGCTGTAGATGTGGATCTCCTCGGCTTTGAGGCCCTTGGGGTAGCCGGTGCCGTCGAACTTCTCCTGGTGCTGCATGGCCACCAGGGCGCCCATTTGCAGCACGTCCAGCTTGGAGTCCTTGAGCATCTCATAACCCATGGAGGTATGGGTCTTCATGATTTCCCATTCCTCCGGCGTCAGCGCGCTGGGCTTGTGGAGGATGGCTTCGGGAATGGCCCACTTGCCGATATCATGCATGGGTGAAATCTGCTTCACGAAGTTGGCTTCCTTCTCCGACATCCCGTACTTGAGGGCGAGCAGGCGGGCATAGGCAGCCACGCGTTTCAGATGGCCGCTCAGATCGGTCGCGGCGAGTTGGCTCTTACGTTCCTCCTCGGTTACGGGCGCGGAGGGCTGCTGCGGATCCTCCCCGCTTTCCGGATCCATCGGAAGGGCGCCTTTCGATTGCGAAAGCTTGTCCAGCGCGAGCAGCATGGAAATGGGGATTTCCGTGGTCTGCAAATCTTCCGCTTCCCGGCGGCTATGGTAAAGGTTGTCGAGGCGTTCGCCTACAGGCAGATCTTTTCCGTCATCGTCGGAATCCGGGTCGGAAGGGAAAAGGGGACGATAGGGATGCTTCGGTGGGTTCAAGTTCGGATGCCGCTTTTATTTTCCAGCGGGACGGCCAAAGAATTTCATGCCCCACCTCTCAATTAATAGTAGCAAAAATCGGGTTTCCCGGTCCGGAGCTATATTTGCAGCCCTGAAATGAAAGTCATGGGCGGACTTGGGAAATTAACGATTTGGCTAATGGCCGCGCTGCTGGCGCAGGCCTGCCGTCCCACGCCGAGGGCGGCCGGCAGGGGAGCCGGCGCATCAAGCGATGACGGGCGAAAAGGAGATCCAGGGAGGGAGATTCCCCTTGCCCATGCGCGCGGATTCACCTTGCGGGAGATCGGTTCCACCACCGTGGTGCAGGTGTGCAAGCCCTGGCAGGGCGCCTCCATGGACTTCACCTACATCCTTAAGCCCATGCCCGCGGACTCTGCGGCCGCGCAGGCCGCAACCATGGGCCCGACCATCACCGGCCGCGATACTCTCCATATCGCGATTCCGCTGCGGCGGATGGTGACGCTTACCACTACCAATCTTTACCACTTCAAAGTGCTGGGAGTCCTGGACTCCCTGGTGGGGCTGGGCGGGGGACGTTACGTCTGTGATACGGCCGTGCGGGCGCGCATGCGGGCGGGGAAGATCCTGGAAGTGGGCGGCGATGAGCAGGTGGACATCGAGTCCGTGGTGGGCCTCAAACCGGATCTGGTCTTCACCTTCGCGGTCGGCAATTCCTCCGACGGCGGCATGGCCAAGCTGGCGGAGGCTTCCGTGCCCACCGCCGTCGACGGCGCGTATATGGAAGAGACTCCGCTGGGCCGCGCCGAATGGCTGAAATTCACGGCGGCTTTTTTCGGAAAGGAGCGACTCGCGGATTCCTTGTTCTCGGGCATCGACAGCGCCTATCAAAGCCTCGCGGCGCTGGCCCGCCGGGCGAAGCGCCGGCCCACGGTTTTGGTGAACGCGCCCTTCGGGGGCGTATGGTGGGTGCCCGGGGGACGCAGTTACATGGCCCGTTTCCTCGCCGATGCCGGCGCCGATTACCTTTGGGCCGACGATACCACGCGCGGCAGCCTGACGCTCGATTTGGAGACCGTGCTGGCGAAAGCCGGCGGTGCGGATTTCTGGTTCGATCCCGGCGATTGGCGCAGTCTCGCGGAAGGAAGGAAGCGCGATCCCCGCCATGCCCTTTTCAAAGCCTTCAAGGAAGGCCATGTCTACAATAACGATCGGTTCCGCGGCGAACAAGGCGGGAACGATGTCTTCGAGACCGGGCCTTCGCGTCCGGATTGGATGCTGGCCGATCTGATCGCCATCCTGCATCCGGAGCTGCTCCCAGGCCATTCCCCGCGCTGGTACCGGAAGTTGGAGGAGAAACCGTGACCTCCTCCCGGAGGGCCGCCGATTCTGCCCCGAGCACTCCCCGTTCCGCCCGCACGGCAACCTGGCTTGTGGCGCTGCTCCTGATGACCTTCCTGCTTTTCCTTTTCGGTTTGTCGGCGGGTTCGGTTTCCATTCCCT
>DAINDC010000446.1:0-4367 GCA_036732085.1 Fibrobacterota bacterium
AGATACGGCTTTTCCCGGATTCCAGCGGGCCTGCCGTGCCCGTCGATGCGCCCTTGAGGATCACCTTCGACCAAGCGATAACCTTCTCACAAAAGGGCGTCCTCACCGTTTACGATGCCGGTGGGAGGAATGTCGTTTACACCTTGGACTTAACCCGTATTCCGAAGGTTCCGATAAGTTCAGGTTGGCCTTTTCAACTGACGGTCGCAAACGAGAAATTGAATTTTTTACCGATGATTCTGCTCGAAAGGGAAGCTTATTTCGCGCTGCCGCCTCAAACCCTTTCCCCCGGAAAAACTTATTATGTCACTCTGGATGCCGGCGCTTTCCTGGATGCGAACGGTCAACCCAATCCGGCCATCTCCGACCCTGCCACTTGGAGATTTACCACCAAGGCGCTTCCCGCTCCCGCACGTTCCGGCTATACGATCGCCGCGGATGGAAGCGGGGATTTCTGCACCTTGCAGGGGGCCTTGGATTTCCTGCCCGCAGGTAATAACGTCTCGGTCACGCTCTCCGTTGCGCCGGGCATTTATCCCGAATTGATCCGTTCGATCGGCAAGAACCGCATCAACATCGTAGGCGCGGATAAGCGACTCTGCTTGATCCGTTATACGAATAACGATGCCTTCAACCCGGGGACATCGAAAAGGCCGTTGGCCCGAATCTTCGGCGATGATATCCGTTTGGAGAACCTCACTTTTACGAACGCGACTCCCAGGGGAGGCGCCCAGGCGGAAGCCCTTTATCTGCGTGGGGAGCGATGCGTTATTTCCGATTGCGCCTTCATCAGTTATCAGGACACCATGCTTCTGGAGGGCCGCGCCTTCCTCTCCAGGTGTGAAGTAACAGGGTCCGTCGACTATATCTGGGGAAGGGGGATCGCCTATTTCGATCATTGTACGTTGACGTCCAGTGCGGACGGCTACATCGTACAAGCCCGCAATCAGAAGGGTGCTGGAGGGTACGTCTTCAATGCCTGCACCTTGCTCGCCTCCGGAAGCACGGCGCAAAGCTATCTGGCCCGCGACGGGAACGGCCAATTCCCGGACGGGCAGGTGATCTGGATTGACACGCATATGGGCGCCCATATCCCCGTTACCGGATGGTTGCTGCAAGCCGCCGGGGGATCGAATCCCGGTTTCGGGGAATACCACAGCCTGGACCTGTCGGATCAACCGATCGCCATTGGAGGTCGATCCCGGTTTTCCCGTCAGTTGACGGCCATGGAGGCGGACTATTTCCGTACTCCCCAGAATGTGTTGGGCGGAAATGACAAATGGGCTCCGCGCCCGGAGCCTTCTTCCGCAATCCGCGCGAACGGCAAGGGCGGCTTACCGGCCACCGGAAATTTCCGGTTCAAATCAAATTCCCTATTTGAGGTTCGGGGCCGATGCCTGCCGATATCGAAGCAGGCGAGAACATCCTTTCAAGTGCGGTTCCCGTGAAAAGAGGCCCTCCGAACGATGGAAATGGCCGGCCCGCTCAGGATTGAATGTGCTTATTTTATACCTGTAAATTTTATACCTGTAAATGCGGGAAAACCCAAAAGCGCTTCAAGGATCCGCTGTAAGCCGATGCGGGGCGAAGCAAGCGAGTATTAAAACCATGCAAGAAAAAATCACCCACGAAATTTTGAAAGACATGTATGATGCCGCCTTCGAGGTGCTTCGCTTGGCCCCTTGGGACTGCATGGAGGAAGATGAAAACTTCGCCGTGAGGGCCGGTCCCCAAAAGGAAATCTTTTACGCTTGCGTCATCGGTTCGGCCGGAATCAGCCGGGGCATCATCTATTACCGGGGTGCGAGAGGCTGGGACGCTTTCGAGCGGCTGACAGCGGGTGAATTACCGGAAGTGGATGCGATCCAGGAATTGGATGCCATAGCCGTCAACTTCGATCCTTGGAAAGAGATCGATCCGGACTCCAAGAAGCGGCTGAAGCGGCTTGGGCAGGGTCCGGGTGAAAAGTCGTATCCCTCCCCGCTGATTTACCGTCCCGGTAAACAACCCTCGCTTCCGAATGCTTCGGATGCGGGGACGATCACCCAACTCCTGCGCGCTTCGCTGCCCGTATTCAGGCGCTCTTTACGTGAGCCGGAATGGCTGCTCGAGGGGCCTGATGATTTGCTCTTCCATGTTCACTCGGGCGGTAATGACGAGAATCCTGCCGGTGAATGGCTGCCCTTGCCGGATCCCTACGAACAGGAGATCGAAGTTGCGCCGCCCGATGAATTGACGCTGAAGCGGCTGAAAGGCAAGCCGCTGAAACGTTGCGAAGCCTGGGAAATTCATGTCGGCGATTCCGGTGCGGCCATTGGCGATGCCAAAGGCAGCTACATTCCAATGGTGGCGATGTTTGTCGACGCCTCCACCGGCTTTGTCGCCGGTTTCACTTTGGCCCCGGCTTCGGAAATGCCGGCCCGGCTTCCCCAAGAATTCCTGAAAGCCATACAAGTCCACGGCGCGCTGCCGGAGTCCCTTCACGTGAAGCGGGAGGATGTGGCCGCCTGGTTGGCGCCTACGGTGGAGAAGATGGGAATTCCGGTGGTGCGGAAAGATAGGCTGCCTCAGGCGGAGGAGGCGCAACGGGCGCTGAAAGGATTCCTGGGCAAAAAGCGGTAAGCATCAACGTCTTTGTTTTTTTGTGAAGAAAATTTTTTGTGAAGAAAAGGACGGGCCACAGGGTCACCCCACTTACCAAGCCCGATGAAAGGTCTGGCTTTCCGCGGACCCGGAATTTATCTGACTGTCATCTGGCCTGGATGAGTAACGCAAGCCGCTCTGAGATCAAGGAGGTGGCAGAATGCGGGACAAGAACGGGTTCATCGCCAAAAAGGTTTCCGAGCTGGAAGCGGAGTTGGAATTGATCCTGGCCAAGGCCAGATCGAGGAGGGAGTTTCAAGCGGTCGTTCCCGCCCCTGCCCCCGCCCCCGATGCCGGCCAAAGCGAAGTCCAGGCCGGGCGGCATCCGCAAGCCGATTGGTTCCCTTATCTGCTGGCTACCCGGCCGAAGCATATCCTGGTCCTGCCTTTCATCTACGGAATGATCCTGCCCTTGGTCGTCTTGGATCTCTGCGTCACGATTTATCAATCCGTATGTTTCCGGTTATTTGGAATCGAAAGGATCCGGAAGTCGGACTATATCGCTCTGGAGCGCCATGATTTGGGCTACCTGAACGCGATCGAAAAAATCAATTGCGACTACTGCGCCTATGCGAACGGTTTAATCGGCTTCGCGAGGGAAATCCTGGCGCGCACGGAACAGTATTGGTGCCCGATCAAACATGCGCATAAGATACTCGGGACCCATGACCGGTATGCCTTATTCCTGGATTACGGAAATGCGGACGAATACCGTAAGAAATTGGAAGCCTTGCGGGCGGCGCTCTCCCGAAGCGGTTCTTGAATCGGTTCCTGAATCGGATCCCTTTTTATTGTCCCTTGAGTTGCGGCAGTTCCATACCCGGATATTTCTCCAGGATCCGGTTCCGGAAATTCACGAGATCTTTTTTCCGCAGCCGATGGACAAAGGCGCCGTCATGATAAAGGCCGCCGTCGGATAAGTCCATGGCGACGTCTTCGACCTCATTATGCGCATGCGGGTTGGAAAGAATGGAATCCTTATCGTCGCGGAGGATTTCCCAAATCGATCGGTCCACCTTATTGAGGGCCGAATAAATCCGGCTGATGCTCCCGGGAATCTCGATGTCCGGATCGCGAATCTCACCCAGGATGACGGGCGCGTCGAAGGCATAGCCTTCCAATAATCGGATCAGCTCCGCTTCCGGCAAATGCAGCGTGCAAATGTTTTCCGGATTGGTTTCGTTCAGGACTTTCATTAAAGCCGTGAGGACTTCGATATAATCCACGGCCAACTTCCGTTCCGCTTGCAAGTGGGATTCCACCGCGGCGATCCGTTCATTGAACTCTTTCATTTCCTGTTGCGACAGCATGCTGCAAATATACAATCGACCTATCCGGTCAATTTCTGTCCCGGCATCGGGCCTAAATTATTGCCATCGCAACCCCGGAGGCTTCCATGTACGCGCAGAAAAATCCCCGATACCACGCCATCCCCGAACTTTCCCTGGAATCGGTTCCCGAGCCCCGGGGAGGACAGGTATTCCAGGTTCCCGGCCTGGGGCCGGAGACAAGCGGGGGGCGTCCCTTAAAGACCTGCCATTCGCCAATGGATTGGACCGGGTATTGGGTGGAAAGGATGCGGAAGGAACTGGACTCGCATCATCAGGTTTCGTCAGCCTGGCCCGAAAAGATTCGGGCAGACTATGCCGCGGCCTTGGAAGCCTTCCTGTCCGAACATCCTGGCGCGCCCTCCCAGCATGGGCCAGACGTGATTGGCGCCTATC
>DAINDC010000447.1:0-4366 GCA_036732085.1 Fibrobacterota bacterium
CCCCCGGAATAAAAACAAAAAACTGACGGCGAGCTATTCAGCAAGCCCTATTTCGTCTCGGCCTTGGCTTTCGCCGAGTCCGCCTTGGGAACTACTACAGGCTTGCCAGGCAAGGCAGGCTTCCCGAGCATTGCCGGCTTGCTCGACGGAGGTGCAGGCGAGTTGGGAGCAGCGGGTACGGCTGAGGTCGGCGCCTTGGGCGCGTTTATGATTTTAATCGAAGACTTTCCTGGAGCAGCATGGACACTGGGATTGACCGCAGAGGGTACGGCAGCGGCTTTGCCAGAATCGGCCTTCGCACTATCCACCTTTGGTGCTTCCAATAATTCGAAAGGCTTCTTCTTGAACGCGTCGAACCTCCAGGCGGAAAGCTTGATCAATTCCTTCCTAGTGGGATGCTGGGTGTAGGTATAACCCGCGATGACCCTGCTGGCCTTGAGGTCCAGGGAGGATCCGTTTTTGAGCGTGACCTTCACGGAAACCATGGGGCTGTCGATATTCACCTTGGAGAGGTTGGTATCCTTGGGGCTGACGAATTCATCGATGCTCATCTCGGTGAACCGACTGGCCATTTCCGAAGCCAGGTTTTTCTTGACCCGATTGCTGTCCTGGGGTTCGAGCATCTTCCAGGTGGAATCGGAAGTGGCTTCCAACTTGTAATGGTATTGGGCGCCCGTGCTATCTTTCCAGGTGGTCTCGATGAATTTCAGATCCTTGACCCGCGCTTGGGTCAGCTTCTTGTCTTTCCAATCGTCTTGTTTGGTTCCGATCTCCCAGGCGAAGTTCCCCGGAGTCCGGAAGACTTCCGGCTTGGAGGCCCAGCGCCAGTAGGTGGAACTATAGTCCGCTCCGGAAGTCTTGCCGATAATGACATCGGCGACGGTCTGTCCGGTCGCGCCCAGGAAGGTCACCTGTTTGGATTCCACCGAATCCAATCCGTACTCGGAATACCGGGCCGGATTGCGTGAAACCACTTCCTTGTCTTGCAGTCCGAATACGCTCTTCAGGACCTTGTTGATCTTGGCGGTATCCACCGGGAAGCCATCGCTCGCCACCACCCAATGCCCATCCTTGAGTTGCAGGGTCGATGTGTCCGGTTTCTTGCCCACCACGCGCACGGTCTTGACATCCCCGATGCGGGTGCTATCGAGGACGAAAGCATCGCCGCGCATGCTCTTTTCCTCGCTGCGCTTTTTGAGTAGAATGGCAGCCAATACAGCCAAGGCGGCGAGAAGAACGATCAAGGTCCTCTTCATGCCATTGCCTCCTTATTTTTCCTGCGTATACCCATGAAGATTCCGGCCGCCAGCAACAGGCCCGGCGCGAGAACCATATTCAACAACAGTACGGTTAGTTTCTTGGATTTGCGGCTCTCCAGGATAGGAGAATTGGCGATCTCACGGCTGCGGATGGTGATGAGATCCGGATCCAAGGCTAACTGATCGAAGCTGTTCAGGACCAGGTGAAGGTTGGCGGCCGCCTGGGTATAGCCCACATAGAAGTCGGTTGCGAAAATCGCATTGCCAATCACGAGCAGACGGGCTTCCTTTTGCGAGACCCGCACCACCTTGCTGGAATCGATCCGATGCGTGCTATCTCCAACAGGGAGCGGCCGGTCTTCATAGAAGGAATGCAGCTTGCCTGACTTGAGGACTACCAGAGGATAGGATTTCTGATTCACGGGCAGGAATTCCTTCAAGTCGCGCGGCAGCAGGAAGAAACTATTGGCCTCTTCCCAGGAACCCTTGGACGAGCGGGCCAGGACTTCCACCTTGGTCGAATCCTTCTTTGTGGTGTCGATATCGATGGCCGAGACCCAGGGCAGGCTCACATAGCCCAGCTTGGAGGTGATGGCCGAAGTGGCATTAAGGCCATCTCCACCGACCTTGATCCAGTAAGGGTAAGGCGAGGGGAAGAAGGAATTGCCGAAGCGCACGAACTCGAAGTTGCGGTCTTCCAGGACGACGTCCTTGCGCACCGAAAGCCCGTAATGCGCGAGCAGATCCTCATAGCCGTTATGCGAGGCGGTCCCGTTGATGCCCGTTCCCAGGCTCATGTCGACGCCGGGGGAAAGGAACATGACCGATTTTCCCCGCATCAGGAACTGATCGATCTGGAATTTTTCCATCTCGCTCAAATGGGAAGGCGCCGCCACCAAGAGCAAATCCACGTCCTCGGCGATGGGGCCGTTCAAGGGATCGAGCCTTTGTAATTTGTAAAGCTTCTCGGCCTCTTCCTTCAGGGTCGGGAAATTTTCATCGAACCCGGTGGTGGTCTTGGGCTGCGGTCCGGGCAAGGTCATGGTCAATTTGCTATTGGCCGAGCCTTCCAGGATGCCGATGGTCTTGATGGAACCGGTCAGCTTCTTGAGCTTGACCACCATGTCATACTCGAAGGACTCCAGGTTCTGGAGCACGGGAATGACTTCCTTCTTATCGCCATAGGTCATGGCCAGGCCGAAGAAGCCCTTCTTGATCTGCAAGCCTTCGCTGCTCTGTTCCTGGAGCTGGACTTCCTGGATGCCCAAGGAAGTGGCCTGTTGACGCTTGGCTTCACTCTCCCCCGGATCCTCGAAGACCAAGGTGATCTTGCCATTGGCCTGGGCCTCGAACTCGCGAAGGAGATCCACCACATGGGTGCGGATTTGCAGGAACTGGGTGGGCAGATCCTTGGACATGACCACCTTGATGGTCACCAGATCCGGTAGGTTGCGGATGGTATTGAGCGAAGCCTTGCTCAAGGTGAATTGCTTGCTTTCCGTGAGGTCCAGGCGGCGATGAAAGAACATTTCGCTGGACAGGCCGAGCACGGTCAGGATCACAACCGTGGTAACGATTCCGAGGTAGGCGGTGGCGCGGGAACTGAGTTTCTTGGAATTCATGATTATCTCCACTTCCTCGCTTCTATGTTCTTCACGTTGAGATAGAGGAATAGGACGATGACCGAGACGTAATAGACGACGTCCCGGGAATCGATTACCCCCCGGGTCACGTTATTGAAGTGGCTGAGCAGACTGATGTACTCGCAGACCGCCACGATGGATCCCAGGGCATTCATATAGATGGGCGCGATGCCGATCAGGAGGAGGACGAAAATGACGGCGAGGGAAATGATGAAGGCCACCACCTGGTTTTCCGTGAGCGAGCTGATATAGAGCCCGATGGCGAGATAGGCCGATCCCAGGAAGAGCGCACCGACATAGGAACCGATGACCACGCCCATATCCGGTTTGCCCAAGTAGAGCAAGGTGAGCGGGATGGTTAGCGAGCACAAAAGGGTGATGGCGAGAAAGGCGAAGCTCGCCAGGAATTTGCCCATTACCACTTCCCATTCGCGGATGGGCATTGTGAGCAGCAATTCCACGGTGCCCATTTTCTTTTCTTCGGCCCAGAGGCGCATGGTGATGGCCGGCACGAAAAAGAGGAAAACCCAAGGCAGGGCCGCGAAATATCCGCGCATGCTGACTTGGCCCTGCTTGAAAAAGTCCTGGACGAAGAAGAAAAATGCGTTGGAGACCAGCAGATAGAAGATGACGAAAACGAAGCCGATCGGAGAGGAGAAGTAACTCCGTAGCTCGCGTTTGAAGATGGACAAAGCATTGTTCATGTCAGCCTCTCGTCAGTTTTGCGAATACGTCTTCCAAGCTCGCGGTTTCGGCCTTCAGCTCGGAAACCAGCCAGCCCTTTTCCACAGCCATTTTGAACACGTCCACGGCGACATCCCGCTGGTCCGCGCCTTGCACGGCCAACCGTAAGAAGCCTTCCCTGGCATCCCCCAGCTTCTCCGCCTTCTTGACGAATGCAGCCGCAGCCAGTTGGCTCTGCACATCGGACCCTTTTACGGTCACATAGACCGTGGTGCCGGAGGAACGGGCCATCAGCTCCTGAGGCGTGCCCTGGGCCACGATATGACCGTTATTGATGATGAGCACACGATCGCTGGTGGACTCCACTTCCGAAAGGATATGGGTCGAATGGATGACGGTCTTTTCCTGGCCGAGGTTGTTGATGAGGCTCAGGATATCGCGGATCTGGTTCGGGTCGAGACCGGAGGTGGGTTCGTCGAGGATGAGCACGGCGGGATCATGGATGAGCGCCTGGGCCAGACCCACCCGCTGACGAAATCCCTTGGACAGATGTCCGATAAGCTTGTGCGTCACCTTGCCCAGGTCGCAATCGGAAATCACCTTGTCCACCGCGCCCTTGCGCTTGTCGGTCGGGATGCCCCGGATTTCCGCTGCGAAAGCCAGGTAGGTTTCGACATCCATGTCGTGATAGAGCGGGCAGCTCTCGGGAAGATAGCCGATCTGCTGCCGGACCTTCAAAGGCTCATCGAAAGTATCGTGGCCGTTGATGCTGGCCTTGCC
>DAINDC010000448.1:0-3861 GCA_036732085.1 Fibrobacterota bacterium
CTTTTGATGTTCACGGTCGTGGGCTCGGTGACGGGGTTGCCGAAACGATCCTGGACTTCGACCTTCACTGTATAAAGCACTCCGGGATCAAGCACCGGCGCCGCACCGAGGGTTTTCGAGGGCGGATTCTGGAAGACCACTCTATCCGCAGCGGCGGGAAGGATTTTGATGGGGTCGGAGCCTCCGAAAAACACATAGACCGTGGTTCCATTCTTGGCGATACCCGTCGCATTGACGTACTCCAAACCTCCTTTGGGTATCTTGGTGAACATCACATCCTTTTCCGTGATGCCCGTGATGGACGGCAGGGCGAATTTCGCGGGGGGAGTGGCCGTGGTTAGCAGATCCGCTCCCGATCCCAGGAACACCTCGGTTTGGCCAATGGGATCCGTATAGGTGGCCCCGTCGAGGCCTTGCGGGGTTATCCTAAGTTTTACGGCCTCCCCGACACGGACGGAATTGGTTGGTTTGCCGGTGGCGTCCAGGACCTCCACCTTGAACTTTTTATCCAAGGTACGATAGGGGAGAAAGCCTACGTTGGTCGTGGCCAGTTGACCGTTCGAGCCGATTCCTTCCGCGATGATTTCGAAGAAGGCATACTTTTCCGTAACCGGAAACGGGTCTTGGAACGTCGCGGTGATGGTATTGGCGCCCATTTGCAAAGTGGTCGTAGAGGGTGTCACATCCACGGGGGCGGGCACAATCACGACGGGGATGCCACCGAAGTCCGCTCCCTTCACATTGGCGAGGGGAAGCGCCCGGACGAGCTTTATGTATTTGATGTGCGGCGATTGGAGTTGGCCGACGAGGCCGGACAGGCTGAAATTCAGGGTGGCTTTGGTTCCGCTAATGAGGACCGGGGACAAGGGCTGGATGCGCACGTCCTCCTTGGGGCGATCGACCGAGGGCACGGCGCCGAGATCCGCCACCTTCCCGTCGGAATTGTAGATGCCGGCCTCGGGCCATCCGGCGTTCATCACATATTTCTTCACGATGGAATCATCCCAATCCGGCGACAGGAAATCGGGACTGGTGGGTACGGTGTCTGTAAAGGTTATTTCATACCAGCGGATATCGGCCGCAGCGGGGAAAGCCGCCGCGCCATTGCCCGCCACGATCAAACCTCCAGGCAGGTTGATATTGGTGAGGGAATCCAATTTCGTCACGGGTCCCGCGGAAGTTGCGAAGGTGTAGCTCACGGGAAGGTTTTCATTGGCCACGTTGCCCATACCATTCATGATCCGCACGGAATTGTAAAATTTCACATCGATGGATTTGGTCAAGTTGGTTTGCGCACCCTGATCGTAATAGGTGAAATTGAAGTTTCGGCTCTGCTGCTGAATGGCCTGAAGTTGCACGGAGTATAGGGAATTCTTCATGCGGTTCACGAAAAACGGATCGAGTATGTGGAAGGTACTGCCATAGGCTTTTTCGTCGCTATAGTACATATATGGTTTTGCGTAGATATTGTTGAAAATGAGATGCTGGGCGCCCGGTTTGTATCCTGCCGAGAAGATCTGGAAATTGTGCCAAAAGGTATTGTTGTAGATGGAAATGGGGCTGAGCATCACATCCTTGAACAGGAACCCTCCGCCGGGTTGATGTTCGCCGTCCGACATGGCGTGGACGGCAGTCGCGATTTGCTCGGTGGCATGATGGTTCTCGTAAATCAGATTGTAGCGCGCCGTGGAACCCAGGTCCCATGCGGATTCGAAGAAGAAAGCCCAGGTATTGTTGTGGATGCGGTTTTTTTCGAAAACATGGTTGCCGGTCTTGCCGAAACCTGAAAGGGGGATGACGTTCGATTTTTCCAGGTCCCCGGGATTCACATTCGCGTAAACGCCGCCTTCGTTTCTGTCCTTGATGTACAGTCCGAAGAAAGCATTTGAAATGTCGCAATTGCGGATGGTCGCGCCACCGGAAACGAAAAGCACGATGCCTCCGTTGCCATGAAAATTGGGAAAAAGCGTGCCCCCGCAGGTAACGCCGTCCCCCCAAACACCGGGCCAGGAGAAAGGGGCTGCCCCACCGCCGTCTATGCCGATACCGTCGACGGTCACATTCCGCACCCGGAGCAATCGCAGGGCGCCATTCTGATCGAAGTCGATTTTAGTTGGAATCAAGGCTTCCGGGCATGATTTTGGCCCTTGATGCTGAGTGTCCTGCCACTTGATTATAGGTTTGGCGAGGGCCGTCGGATTGCTCGATCGCAAAGTGAGGCCGTTCTTGTTGCTGTCGATGGTCACCTGTTCCGGATAGACGGAGGCGTCCAGGACTTCCACCACGTCGCCCTTGCCGGCCTTGTCTACGGCGGCCTGGATGGTGGTGAAGGCCCCGCGGCCATCCTTGGAGACCGAGAATACGGCTGCGCCAGCGGCTACGGGAGCGAGCAGGGCCGCGCTCAGGCAGGCCGCCCAGGCGGATCTCCCGAAGGAAAGCCCAAGGTACCGGCAGGCGCGGGAGCCCGGTAAGCTAGAGAAAGCGCAGCGTGTCGAGTTAGTGATCTTGAGTGATTCCATCATGAGTATCCGGTCCCCTGGAGCGGCCGGCGTATCCGATTACCTTTCCCACCCGACGGCCATCGGCGGAAAAGAAAATATCTTGCGCAGACCTGCCGAACCGGATCGATGGACCGGAGGGTTGGTCAGCGGCTGTACGGGAGGCGAACGGAGCCCGATGCGCCAGCGAGAGCGGCGTAACGGTGCCCTTCATATCTTCTAGAATATTCGGAAATTGTCCCGTGAAGGCCGCGAATCCCAGCATACCCAAGGACTGTTTATAGTAGTAGTTGATCTCGCCGAGCTGGGTGGAACCGAACCCGTTGGTGATCTTGTCGCCCGCGATGCGCAGGACCAGGTCGCGGCCCAGCACCTTTTGCGCGTAGGCCTTGTCCCCGGAAGCCAAGACCGCCGTGGCCCACATGGCGATATGATCGAGCGCGGAGGTATTGGTGATCAGGGACCCGTCGGCATTGTACAGGCCCATCTGGTTCAACACGAATCGGCTATCCGCATTGTCAAAGGAGGTAAGGGTATTCTTGGAGTTACGGCAGAACTCGATAGCCGTGGGATCCTTGAACCAGAGCGCGTCCAGCCCGATCCGATAAGGAGCGCGGATGCCGTCGTCCAGCATGTCATTGTCCTTTGCGCCCTTGTTGCCGTCCTTGGTGATCCAATCCGGCACTTGGCCCTTCTGGTACTGGTTGCTGGCTTTCTTCATCACCGCATAGCAGTTGGCGATGACGGCACTGAAATTCACCTCGGTCTGGTAGGCATTGAACACCTTGAGGTTGGCGGTGGCGAAATAGCTGGGATTGAGGTTGTTGATCGCATCCCCGCCCCAATTGTCGCCTGGCAGGAGGAAATCCTGCGCGGTCATATGATCCTTGATGGAATGGATGACCTCCATCGCGCGGGAGTGGTAGGTGATCCCGCCCTTATTATAGGGCTGCCAGAGCTTCTTCTGCTGGAGCGCATCGGCGAAAACCAGAGCCATGCCAAAGTCCAGATCGGCATCCGTGGCTGCGCCCTGGGCGCCCGCGGGCCAGTTCCAGATGAAAAGGGATTTGTGGTCATCGCGCCACATGAATTGGTTGGCCGCCTCGAAGACACGGTTGAAAGTCGCCTGATCGTTCATCAATACCGCCAGGAGCATTCCATAGCCCTGGCCTTCCGATACGGCTTCGTTGGTGCCGACGACCTGGCCGTTCTCCATGCGGCGATGGCAGATGAGGCCGTTGGAAAGCTGGAAGGTGGTCTTGTAATAGCCCCAGGCCCGGGTCATCTCGTCCTGGAAAAACCCGGGGTCATCCTTGAGCCCGGTCAGCAAGGCGGGCGCGTAGTTCGGGGAATAATCATAGGC
>DAINDC010000448.1:3911-4363 GCA_036732085.1 Fibrobacterota bacterium
TTGACGCTCAAACCGGGGCGGGCGCAGTTGAGCGGCCACCTTGACGGATTAGTGCCGGGTCGAAGGCCTCGGGTTCATCGCTCGGACTCAACCATGACGAATGGAATCCGGGGCGCTTTATCCCATCCATTGTGAACCGGTCCCAAGTAACCTGCAACTAACCCTTTTGAAGACATACCCCGGTTCGGGGGCATCATTTAAATGGGGAAGCCAATATGCAGTTTAAATATTTGAACTTGTGGGGTCTTTTGGCGGCATCGGTAGCGATGTCGGCGGCTCCGGCCCGCGCGGCGGATGCCTTGATGGATGATTTCGAAGGGGGCACGAACCAGAATAAGCTCGGTTCCTATTGGTATTACTACGACGATCATACTGACGGCGGAACCTCCAAGGTCTCCAGCGCCACGCCCTCACCCACCGCAGAGCTACTTTTCGATCCCACCGTATCCATT
>DAINDC010000449.1:0-4359 GCA_036732085.1 Fibrobacterota bacterium
GGGCTGGCACGCATTTTGTACATAGCTGGCGCGGAGGCAAGCAAATGAAGAAACGAGCCGGATTTCCAATGGGTAACCGATTCCTGAATGCGATTCTGACCCTCGCCGCGACCAATATTTGCGCATGGGGTCAATCCACCTCCTGGCAGGATTTGCGAATGCCGAGCGACGGATACGTTTCCGCCCTGGAACATTCGGGAAGCGCCTTGTTCGCAGGAATGGGTTCGGGCCGCATCTTCCGCTCCACGAACGATGGCCTCACCTGGACCAAGGTTGCGGGAATGGGTACGGCACCCGTCCGGAAATTCCTGTTTCAGGATTCCGTCTACTTGGCGGCCTCCGGAGACTTGGTGGACCGTGGAATGATCGATTGTCAATTACCCGTCTCTTGCATTGATCCCGCTTCGCTCGGAGGCCTGTATACGTCCACGGATCAGGGAAAGAGCTGGGCTACGGGCAGCCTCCGAGCCGTCACCGCCTTGGCTTCCGATGGCCACGACCTGTATGCCGCCACCTTGGCGGGATGGTTCCGCTCCACGGATTACGGCCGGCAATGGAAACCTCTCGTCCCTTCCTTGCTTCCAGGCGCGAATTTAGGAGCGTTCGGAACGGTCGCCGTACATGGCATGGAATACCTCGGCGGGAAATTGTACGTCCGCACCAGCTACGACCTGTTCCAGGGCACGTTCAAAGGCGACACGGTTTTCCTGACTGCATCCTTGGCGGGCGTCGGCAGCCTGGCGGCAATGCCTCCCTATCTGTTCGCCTCCACTCCCGGGCAATTGAAACGCACCCAAGACGGCATCCATTGGGAAGCCATCGCGAACCAGGAATTCCCCATCCTGTCCGTCTCGGGAAAAAAACTGCTCGGGGTTACGGCCGACCTTGCGGGAATACGGGAAAGTAGCGACTCCGGAAAGACCTGGCTGACTTTGCCGGTTCCTCCGCGCAATGCCTTTTCCCTCTGCGCCCATGGATCGTTCCTCTTCGAGGGCTTTCAAGCCGAAGGCGTCTCCGTCCTGCGGAACCGCGGCGGTGCTTGGGAGGCCTCCGGACCCGGGCTTTACGACTTTTGGGTAACTGGGATGATACTGGACCGGGGCGCCCCGCTGGCCTTGGTGGAAGGGATAGGCCTGCTCCAGGGGAGCGGTTCCGACGCACCGACCTGGCGGAAAACCCTGGGTAATTCCTGGTCGGGGGCGATGCTGGCCGGCGCTGAGGGAGACGCTATTTACCTCGATGGCTATTCACTCTGGGCCTCGCGCGCCGGGAAGCCGGAAGCCTGGGACTCCCTGGCCGCCTGCCCCAAATGCCAGGCCGTGGTGGCTGGAAAGGGATGGCAGGCCGCGTTCCTTTCCGACAATTCGATCCTGCTCTGCGAGACAGGTAACAAATGCGTTACCCTGCCCCGGGACCGGCTTCCCCAAGCCTTCGACGTATGGCCCATCGGCACGCGCCTCGTGAACGGATTCCGATCGGGCGCGGCCCACGGCGACACCTTGATGGTGGCTTTGGACAGTTTGTACCGGTCGTCCGATAGGGGCCGCACCTGGTCCCTGCTGGGACCGTTGCCCGGATATGAGCCCGTGCTTGGTTATGGTTCCGGGATCTGGCGTTTGGCGTTCGGGAAGACCGTAGTACGCGGTGATCTGAGCGCACCCTCCGGCATCCTATCGTCCTCGCATGATGGCGGCCTGACCTGGCAACAGGATCATCCCGATGACCTGAATCCGATCGCCAAGGTGATGGCCTTCCGTTACGGCGAAACTTATTTGGGAACTCCCACCGGAGTCTACCTTTTCCGCGACGGCGCGACTGCATGGCAAAAGTTGGGATCCGGACCCTCCGAATTCAATGTCCTGTCGCTCGCGGTGGAAGGCAATCAGCTCGTGGCGGGATTGGCTTCCGGCGAGGTCTTGGGATGGAAGCTGGAAACGGTCGGAATCCGGGCTGAAGGGCGCGGCCCATCCGCCAAATCCCGGCCGCAGACGGGCTTGCAAATAAGCCGGCAAAAAGGCCTGATTCAATCCGGCGGTATTCCGTTAAGCGGCGCCTGGCGAAGGCTGGATGGCCGCTTTGCGGATTGGACTCCCGGCCTCGCAAAGAAATCCATCTCTCCCTGAAGCGGCCTTAAGAATCGATTTTAATTCTCTCCGGGGAAAAGCGAATCGAGCCGATCGGAAACATGCTCGTTACCGTAGAGATCCGGCATCACGTCGGGAATGCCATTGTTCTTCACGTCCTTGAGCGCCTCGCCCAGCTTGGCCTTGGCCTGTCCCGCGATCATCTTGACGAGTCCCAGGTTGGTGCGATCGTCGAAGATGAGCACCATGATCACGTCCTCATCCACGAGCGAGATATGGATGTTCTCCTTCTCGCCCTGATGGAACATCACCGAGAACTCCGTTTCGCCTATCAAGGTCGCGATGGCCTTGGTGGAAGCGAAGCTGCCCGCGGCCAGGGCCGCCAAGGTGGTCACGTTGATATTGGGACTGAAACCCACCTGGGAGATGAGATTCCCGTCCTTGTTGATCAGGAGCACGTAGGCGGATGCCGACTCGGTGATGAGGTGCGAGAGGATCTTGTTGATCCGATCGATATCCTCCTTATACAGAACGAAGTCGGCCACGGCTACTTCTCTTTCTTGAAGAGGCCATCGAAGAAGCCTTTTTTCTTCTCGCTGGGATGGGGGAGCTTCTTCGTCTTGAAGGAGTCGTCCTTGGCGATGTCCTCGAAGGTAGATACGATGCCGCTATTATCCACGATCCCGCCGCTATTGCCGGAACCCGGATACTGGCCGCCTGGCGGACTCGCCATGCCGGGGTTGACGGGCATGGCCAAGGTCGGGAACGGACCCTGGCCCTTGTTGGCCGGAGGAAAAGCGGAACCTGGCGGAGGCAAGCCGCCCGGCGAGCCCGCATTGCCGAAACCGCCGGGGAAGCCCGGGCCGGGACCCTGTCCCGCGGGGCCTTGTCCCGCGGAGCTCTGACCCGATCCGAAGGCGGGGCCGGGTTGGCTCGGCATATTCTGGAAACCGCCGGGACCGGATCCGAAATTCCCGGAGGGCGCGCTTCCCGGCATGGGTTGGAGCCCTGGAGGGTTGCTGCCCAGGCCCGGCAGTCCTTGCATGCCGGGCGGATAGCCCGATCCACCCATAGGAGGCGCCGGATGGTTTTGTCCATGGTTTTGTCCATGGTTTTGTCCGAAAGGGGGCGAAGCGGGAGACGCGCCGAAGTTACCCATGGAAGGGGACGGAGGCGCAAGGTTAGGGCCGCCGGCGGAAGGGTTGGAAGGAAAGGCCGGCTTGGGCGAACCGAAGCCTTCCACGAAAGGCGAGATGGGAATGCCGCCCGGAGGCGGGTTGAATCCCGGAGCGCCCGGGTTCTGCGGAGGCAATCCCGGCTGGCCCATGGGCTGCTTGGGGCCTGCGAAAGGAAAAGGCGAGGGCGAGCCACCCGTACCAGGCATGTTACCCAAGGAAGGGCCGCCCGGAGCGGAGAAGGGGTTCGGGAAGGTGGGCTTGGGCGAAGGCGGGACGGGGGCTCCCGGTCCGCCGAAACCGGAAAGAGCGCCCGTGCTGCCGAAAGGATTGCCCGGCGCATTTCCGAAGCCGCCGCCGGCCGGCGCGCCGAAGCCGCCGCTGGGAGCCGGGCCGCTGATGGGCGCAGGTTGGGGAGGCATGGAAGGCATCTGGGGCGGTCCGGGCGGAACGGCCGGAGCCGCTCCCGGGAATCCTGCCGAGGTCGGAAAACCGGTATTGCCGGAGAAAGGATTGGACGCGGGCACGAAGCCGCCGGACGGCCCGCCAAATCCCCTCGCAGGCGGTTGCGGCTGGGACGCTGGGGGCTGCATGGGAGCGGGCTGCTGCAAAGGAGAAGGCTGCTGCAGGGAAGCAGGCGTATTCAGCGGTGAGCGGAAGCCGGGATTGCCTCCACCGAAACCGGGATTGGCAGGGCTGGCGAAACCGGCGCCAGCTGAGCTGGCGAAACCGCCGCCGGCCGGCGCACCGAAACTACCTGGGCCGGGAAAGGGCTGGGGCGAACTGGAGGCGGGACGCGGAGGCTGGGGCGCCGGAGCCTTGGGCTGCGGAGCCGGGGTCGATCCGGCCGGAGCAACATCGCCGGCGCGGGCCGGACGGCGCGTGCCCTGGAAGCCCGCGTACTTGGCGTTGAACTTGTCGATGACGGATTTGCCGATGCCCTTGAGCGTGGTGAAGACACCCACGCCGGTCGCGGCGACGGCCTCGTAATGCGGCAGCTTGTACTTGTTGATCAGCGCATTGAGCTGGCGCTGCCACGGTTCCTCGCGCTCGAACCAGCCGGTCATGTCGGCCAGGCGGTGCTGCTGGCGCAAGGCGAT
>DAINDC010000450.1:0-4352 GCA_036732085.1 Fibrobacterota bacterium
GCGGGATGCCCTATACCGGCATGCCCGCCTGGCCGCGCTTCACCGAAGAGGAGGTTTCCAATCTCGTCTGCTTCGTGAAGGCCTTCAATGCGGATTTCGCGGATACCTCCATCCATGCCAAGACCGTGGTGATCCCCAAGGCGCCGGCATACAGCCAGGAGTCGGCGGATAAAGGCAAGGCCCTGTACAAGGAAAACAAGTGCATGGACTGCCATGGCGCGCTGGGCCGCGGAGACGGGGAATCCGGACCGACCTTGAAGGACGATTGGAGCAATCCCATCCCTCCCGCGGATCTCACCCGGCGCTGGACCTTTCGGGGCGGGCATCGCCGCGAGGACATCTATCGTACCTTCACCACGGGCCTGAACGGGACGCCCATGCCCTCCTTCGCAAGCTCCATAACGGAAGCGGATCGCTGGCGCCTGGTCGACTACGTGTATTCGCTTTCCAGCGGCGACGAGCCGCCCTATGCCAGCATGGTGACGGCCGATTCCGTTCCGGGCAAGCTGGATTTGGCCAAGGGCCAGGAACTTTTCAAGCTGGCCAAGCCGGCGCTATTCCCCGTGGTGGGCCAGGTCATCGAAGGGGAACGGGATTTCTTCCCGACCGCCAATGCCGTGGAGGTGCGCGCCGTTTATGACGCCGCCAATGTGGCCATCATGGTTTCCTGGCACGATATGAACGCGCAGAAGACCGGGGCCAATACCCCGCTCGATCCAGTGGTCGCCGCCCTCAAGGACTCCGCTCCAGCGCCCGTTACCGGATCCGTCCCGGCCATCGTGTCCAAGGATTCCGCCGCCGCCCCTCCGCCAACCCAGGGTAACTTCTCCGATGCGGTATCCATCCAGATACCCTATAAGCAAGGAGAGGGAAATGCCAAGCCCTACTTCCTGTTCGGCGACAAGAAGAACCCGGCGGAAATCTGGTTCGCGGATATGGCGCAGACAGGCGCGCGCACCTACATCGGCAAAGGCCGCGGCAAATTGGATACCGCCGCCAATGCGGTCCAGGTGAAGGCTGCCTATAGCGATGGGGAGTGGTCCGTGATTTTCCTGCGAGCCAGGAAGCCCGCGAAGGGCCTGGCGCTCGAGGGCGGGGGCTTCATGCCCATCGCCTTCTCGGTCTGGGACGGATTCACCGGCGAGACGGGGTCCAAACGCGGGGTCACCTCCTGGTATACCCTTTATTTGAACCCTCCTGCCACCGGCAAGCCTTACCTGCCCGCAGCCGGCAAGGCCCTGGCCGTATTGGCCTTCCAGGCGGTCATCGTGTTCTGGGCGAGGCGGAGAACGCGGAAGGCTTAAAGCCTTTTCGTTTCATTTTGGATCGATGGTGAAGGAAATATTTTCCTGAATCCATTTATTGCGAATACTATCCAACTTCTCCTCAGCCATCTGAAGCCTTATCTCCTCTTCGGCAGTATGCTGGGCGGCTTCCGTCCTTGAAGCCGATTCGGGTTCAGTGCTATCAGAATGGACTCGCGCTTCCACTTCTTGTGCATTGATGTTTTCAATGAGGGATTGAAGCATTGTTCGTCTTAAATCAACCGAGGCCTGCTCCTTTTCTTTCATCGCCACGCTCTGAAGCGCCTCAGCCAGGATTGTATCCAGCTGCGCCAACCGCAACTGGTTGGAAATCAGAGTCTCGACTCTAGCAAATGGGAGCGTGTCTAGGTGATTACCCTTATCTCGAAGGCAAATTGACCAATTCCCATATTCTGATTGGAAAAACCGGGCTGAATTATCTCTGCACATGGAAAATGACCTTCTCAAATCGGCTCTTACCTTTGCGGGCAAATCAATCTGGCTGGCCAATCTTTCATGGAATCCAATTGCGGTAGCCTCGATTAAGGAATCACCGCCCCGTCTCATCAGGCTAATTGGTCTCAAGTCGGCCCCAATTGGCTGAGGGATAAGGCGCACGGATAAATTCATTGTATCGATTCCGATGAACTCATTGCTGTGATTCGAATAGTATTGTTGAGCCAACCGTTTCAACTCCTTTTCGTCTGGCAAGTCGCCAAGATGCGCCAATATGGAAAGTACCGGAAGCATCTCATGGAGGGTAGGAGGCGCCCGATTGATCCTGAAAATTGCATAGCCAAAAGGGAGAACAAGTGGATGAGTCCACTCACCGGGCCGAAGAATTTTAGCTATCTGGAACCAATTTGGTGGTACTTCCCGGATTGAAACCTGCATAGGACACCAGTTTCTGGAAATAGAATTCCGGCTCTCAGACATTTTTTTGCCGCTGGCTGTGTCCCGTGCGTTCCCACTCTCGATAAGATCATGGTACAAGTCTTGAATGAAAATTGAATCGGATGAAGCATAAACTTCGAATCTCAATTTCGCCTGAGCACGTGCAAAGGAGATGAAATAAGCCTGATACAACCGATTAACTTGGTTCTCATCCAGGCCTTTCGATTCCTTCTGGTAGCCGGCCATCCGATTGTGGTGGGCCCTATCGAGTGCATTCTGAAAAATAGGGTTTTCGGCATTATTAAAAAACGCTTTTGCAAGGATGGCTTGAATTGCCTGAGTTCTCGCCAAACTGGCTAGAGCCTGCAATTGTGGCTGTGATTTCCTTTCCAAGTCCGTCGCTGAAATCTGAGCAAGATTGGCATCCAACGCCTCAGGGGTAATCAAGCATTCATGGGTCGGAAGATAGTAGGCGACGCAAGGGTCCCCCGTAGCCTTGGGGCGTGCTGATTCCAGGAATTCATCTAATTTTCTCTGCGAGGTAATTTCCGCCTGCAAGGCCCTAATAGAGTCCTGACTGAACTGTCTGCGGATTTGCGACGGACGACGACCTTTTGCGTCGGGGGCGTCTTCCTGGTCCTGGACTTTTTCTTCTTTTGCTGGCATAGGCCACGACGGGTTAGCCGAACCCAGGGCGACCAAAAGTACAAGGTTTCTGAAAAACATGTGTTCTCACTAATAAAATGGGCTAAATACTATTCTAATCCCATTACGATAATTTAAATAACCCTATGTCAGTTGCCTCCATAAAACAAAGATCCGTTGCCTTTGGCTATCCCGACTCATCCTTACCCAACCCAATCACCCGCTGTACCTAAAACAAAACATTGGTGGAAAATGGGCCGGATAATTTTCACCGAGTTTCGAATCGAATTTTCAGCACACGCCGTTTTTACCTTTTCGGACAAATTGTCAATAGAAGGTTTCTTGAATAGTTTGACAATTGATAATTAATTGTTGAATTTTATCGACGGAGCATACTACTCGAAATTCTTAATCTAGGCTCCAAATATTCAACCAACCGTTTCAAAACATGGAGTTAGCAATGATTTCTATCCGTTTCAAAAACATAGGGCTATTTATGCTCCTCGGAGTGATTGCAGCGTCTAAATCATCGGCCGTAACCCAATTACATTACTTTTCAGACCATCCCACTGCTCCTTATTCATCTTTTTACGTTGATCTGAATAGCAACTCGAGGAATGTTTCCACATGGGTGCAACCTATTACTGGATTTACCACAAGATATTCTGATGTAATAGTATCAAATGGGTTTAGTGTGCCATTGTGTTATGACATATCGTCCTCGAACGCGAATGGTACCCTTTCAAATACTGACACGAGGATCTACGCCCAAACGTCTGCGACTGCCTGGCAATCAGTTAATGATGATCATGATGGATATGTTACATCCTATACCCGAGTTTGGATGTTACCTGGTCAAACCTTCACATTGAGGTTTTCAGATTATAGCTCCGGTTACAATTCTATTGATTTTAATCAAGTAGTCCAAAGGAACCCAGCGACCACCCTTACTGATTGTGGGTCTCAGACTGGTTATTCATTTATTAAGGGCGTATCCACTTCTTCATATCCGGAATTCGTACGTGCGAACTAAGCTCTAATGCTCAACCCGCATTCTTTGATCCAATTTTTCCAGTGATCCAAAGATGCGGGAATTTTTTCTCAGCAGAATCAATTGATAATCCAGTCACAGTGATTGGTAGGTTCGTTTGTTCTAAGTACTTGAGCGAATTGGGTGCAATGTAAGATGGTATTTTATGAGCTTCTCCGAGCGCCGTGCGTTGCAAGAAATACTTAAGCATGCTCCCAATACGCCCGTTTTTCGTCGTGCCCAAGTCCTGTTGGAAATCGATGCGGGCGAGGCGCCTTCTCAAGTAGCCCTTCGACAAGGCGTCGCTCGATCCACTCTCTACCGCTGGATCTGGAGCTTTCAAAAGCGAAAAGGAAGCGACATGACCATTCGCTTGTCGCCCAGGCACAGTTCGGGTCGTCCTCCTCGCTTTCAAGGTCGGATCGATTCTTTCATACGACATGTTCTGCCTCGTCTGCCGTTTCGCCTGGGTTATCATG
>DAINDC010000451.1:0-982 GCA_036732085.1 Fibrobacterota bacterium
CAGCCGATCCACGAATTTCCCGATCTCCTGCTTGGAGCGGGCCATGCGGTTGGGCTTGATGTCCTCGGCATACATGGACAAGGACACGTCCACGGCCACCACCACGTCCAGGCCCTTGCGGCGCATCAGCTCCATCTTGGTGCCGAATTGCGGACGCGCGAGGGCGAGGACGGCGAAAAAGGCCACCAGGAGCAGGAGGCAGGATTTGAAGACCTGGCGACCGCGGGAAATCCCGTCGGTCATGCGCTTGAGCATTTCCACCTGGGCGAAGCGGCGCAAAGTGCGGCCCTTCTTGCGATAGGCATAGACGAAGAAGCCCGCCAGCAGCGGAATGAGGAGCATGAGCCAGAAGGCGTTCGGCGAGGCGAATCTCATGGTATTTTCATGAACCTTGTATTGGCCAGGAGGATTTCCAGCAGCAGGATCAGGAGCGCAGCGACCAGGAGATTGCGGAACAGCTCATGGTACTTGTAATAGCTCGTGGTCTTGATCTCGGTCTTCTCGAGCTTGTCGATGGTGCTGTAGATATCCTCCAGGGCCTTGGCGTCCTGGGCGCGATAGAACTTACCCTCGGTCAGGGCCGCGATCTGTTGCAGCATGGGGACGTCGACATCGGTCTTCACGCTCACGATACGCTTGCCGAACAGCGGGTCCTCGATTTCCATGGGCTGATCGCCGTCCTTGCCCACGCCGATGGTATAAATCTTGATGCCCAAGGCCTTGGCCGCCTTGGCCGCGGTGATCGGATCCACTTCGCCGGAATTGTTCGCGCCGTCGGTGAGCAGCACGATGACCTTGCTCTTGGCTCCCGTGGCGCGCAGGCGGTTGGTGGCATTGAGCACGGCCTCGCGCATCTGCGAGACGCTCTCGACCGGCGCGAGCTCGACGCCGTAGGGCACCGGCAGTCTGTCGACGGTTGAAACCAACGTGACGCGGGCGCCGCGGTCCCGGGCTGCCTCCGCCAGCGCGTAGCCCATCTTCC
>DAINDC010000451.1:992-3755 GCA_036732085.1 Fibrobacterota bacterium
GAGCAATGCGGTGCCGATGGCGGTTCCGTCCTCGACCATGCCGAAGTCCACCTTGCGCAGGAATTGCACCACGATGCCGTAGTCCAAGGTGAGCGGGCATTGCGTAAAGCTTTTGCCGGAAAAAACCACGAGCCCGATGCGATCGTTCTTGCGTCCCAGGATGAAATTCTCGATGACCCGCTTGGCCACCACCAGCCGGTTCTGGGGCTTGAAGTCCATGGTCCGCATGGAGCCGGAAATGTCCAGGGCCAGCACGATATCGATGCCGTTGGTGGTCACGTCTTCGATGGCTTCGCCGTATTGGGGGCGGGCCAGGGCGACGCAGAGGAAGGCGATGGCGAGGAGGCGCAGGACCAGGAGCAGGTGACGCGCGCGGTACGCCATGCTGTGGGGCACGCGCTTGACAATGGCCAGGGACGGGAACCGGATGCTCGCCTTGCGCTTCTGGTTCTTCCGGAAATAATCCCAAGCCAGTACGGGAATGATGGCGAGGCCCGTCAGGAACATCGGGTCTTGGAAGTGGGGCAGGTTCATGGCTTGCCCCCATTCGGTTTGCCTGCATCCGAAGGCTTGGCGGGATTTGCAGGCTTGCCGGCACCCGCAGGTTTGGATAAAGGCGTCGCGGCTGAAGCGGCAGTCGCTTCACGGGGCTTGGTCTGGCGCAGGAATTCCTCGGTCTGGGACAAAAGGTTTTGCGCCTCGCTCTCGAGCAAGGGCGCGTCCGCGTATTTGACCAGGTCGGTGCCATCGCAGAACTTGACCAGCCAGTCCTTTTGCGCGGAAGTGATGGGGAGCTTCTTCGAGCTCTCGATGAACTCGGCCGTGGTCGACTCCAAGGCGTCGATGCCGAAGCGCCGCGAGATATACCGTCGCAGCAATTCGGACAGGATGAAGCAGAATTCGCGGGCCCGGTTCTGTCGGATCAGGGCCAGGTTTTTCAATTGGCCCAGCTTTTCCATGGCCTCCTCGAAAGGCGGGAGCTGGGGAATGACCTTTTCCGCGACGGTCCGGCGGCGATGCAGTCGCTTCCACAGCAGCAGGCCGAGGATCAGCAGCGCCAGCCCGCCCAGGCCATAAGCGAGCCAGGGACGGCCGCCCCTGACCTCGGCCAAGGGCGCGATGTCGGCGATATCCTTGATGGTTTCCGGCGAGGTGCGAACCACGTTGATCTCGATCGGCTGGGTGAAATAGTTGACGGCGGTGGTATCCGTGCCGTGACGGTAAGCCAGCTGTTGCGGGGGCAGGGTGTATTTGCCCACGGTGAAGGTGGACAGGTTGAAGCGCCAGGTCTGGATTTTCAGGTTGCCGGCGGGCTTGGGATCCGAAACCTGGTAGTCCTTGACCTCGAAGGCGCCGAGGTTGCCGAGCACGGATGGCAGTATCACTTGGCCGTCGGCGGGGTAGACCACCTTGATCTCGTATTGGATCCGATCGCCGATGGTGATCTCGGAGCGGTCGACCTGGGAGGAGATGTCGAGCGTGGCTGTTGCCGGCGCGGCCTTGACCGGAACGTCCGCGGCGGCCCGGGCGGGAAGGAGCAGGCCTCCGGCCATGGCGACGACCAGTCCGCAACTTGCGAGGATATTCCGGAAAGCGGGAATCATGGCGTCGCGGCCGCCCCCGTCTTGGGATTGAAGAAGGTCACCTTGGCGGTCTGGAGCAGGCGCTCCACGTACTTCTGGTATTCGGCGCCTTGCTTTTCCCGCGCCCAATCGGCCTGGACCTTGGGCGCCAGGGACTCGAAAGTCGCGGTCGAATCCTTGCCCTGCAGATAACGCGCCTTGTTGGCCTCGAAGTAATACTTGAGATCGTTGCCGCTCGGCGGTTGGATCTTGATCTCCTCCATCAGGCCGGCCTGCGCCAGGATCTGGTTCTCCACCTGGCCCATGCGGATCTTCACTTCGGCCCGATCGCCCACGCCCTTCCGGCGCGCCGCCTCCGCAATCAGGATCTGCGCCACGTATTCCCGGACCAACTGGTTCAGTTCCAGCGGCGCCTCCGGAAGCTTGCCGACCATGGATCCGATTTCCCCGAGGGTGATTTTCCGTCCGTCCAACTCGGCGACCACGGCGCCGCTGCCCGCGGAACCGGCCTTGCCCGCCGACGTATCCGGGGCGAGATCGGTGAGCCGGGAGCGGGCCTGGGTAGCATCCACGCTACGTCCCATGGTTTCCAGGCAGGCCACCATGCGTTTCCCCAATTGGTTGTTGAAAGTCTCCTGCGGATACAGGGCCTTGATGACCGCGTATTTCGCCAAGGCGGCCTTGGGATCGAGCAGGTTCTCCTGGTAGATGGCGCCGATCTGGTAGAGGACCTTGGGGACATCTTCGGAGGGGATGACGGCGGATTTGAGATAGGTCTCGTACATGTCCACGGTTTCCCGGTAGAGCTGCTGCTGGAACAGGGCCGTGGCCGCGGACCGGTATTGCTCCCGAGTGAACGCGGATCCCCCTGATGGCTGGCAGGCGGAGAGGAACAGGGCCGCGCCCATTGCCAGGGCCAGGAAGGCGGGGAGGGATTTAGTCGATCGGTCATGCATGCGCATATCGCTTCGCTTCTCGAGATCGCTTCGCTTGTTCATGAGGGCGTTCATCCGGAATGCTTGGCCGCCCGCTTGCGGAAATATTCCAACAAGGGATGGATGGTATCGTCATATTTGGGTTGGATGATGATTTCGATGAAATCCATCCGGAGCCTGCGGAAGAGGCGCTTCAACAGGGAGCTTTCCTTTTGCGCCTCCTTCTTGAACGTCTTGCGGAAATC
>DAINDC010000451.1:3765-4344 GCA_036732085.1 Fibrobacterota bacterium
ATCCTCGTCGCTGGTGTCGACCAGGATGATTTCCCCCGTCTCCGCATCCTCAAGTTCGATGAAGCCCACGTCCGGCAGCTCGCGTTCACGGGGATCCCAGACGGTGATGGCCACGCCGTCATGCCTGCGGTTCAGGAGCTTGATGGGTTTTTCGAAATCGCCAGTCGCGAAGTCCGAGACCACGAAGACCACGGCGCGGCGCGTCAGGATCCGGTTGAGGTAGTCCAGGGCCAGGGCCAGGTTGGTTCCCTTTTCCTTGGGCTTGAAATAAAGCAGTTCGCGGATGACGCGCAGTACGTGCTTGCGGCCCTTCTGCGGCGGGATGAATTTCTCGACTTGGGACGTGAAGATGAGCAGGCCCACGCGATCGTTGTTCTTGATGGCCGAGAAGGCCAACAGGGCGCTGATCGTCGCCATCACCTCGCCCTTCATCTCGGTCTGGCTGCCGAAGTCCCCCGACGAGCTGGCGTCGACCACCAGGATCACGGTGAGCTCGCGCTCCTCGACGAACTTCTTGATATAGGGCGTGCCGTGGCGGGCGGTGACATTCCAATCGATGGAGCGGATCTCGTCCCCGGG
>DAINDC010000452.1:0-2834 GCA_036732085.1 Fibrobacterota bacterium
CCGCCTACACTCATCCCCGAAGGCATCGAAGAGCTGCGCGAGGGATACAAAGAACTCGCTCAGGATTACGCCGCCGCCTACCAGGAAAACTTGGTTTTGCGTCGACTCGCCTTCGGGCAGCGCAAAGAGACCCTGACCATTGTCTCCAATTTGCAGACCCGCATGGAGGCGCTTCTGGGTGAACCCGGTGCGGACGAGGCTGTAGCCGCCGATGCGTCCACCCATACCGTTACCACGCATCAGCGCAGGGCCAGCCGCAAGGGCAGTCAACTCGAATGCATCACGCTCATCCACGATATTGCCGACTCCGAAAAGAACTGCCCCTGCGGAGCTAAGATGGAGAAGGTGGGCGGGAATCTGGAGTAACAGGGCGGCGGGAACCAGTACCGCATCCTGCCAGCCGAGTGACAATTCCGCCACGGGAACATTCGCCGTTGCCAGCGCTATGGTGGCCGTCGGAATCGACAAGTACAGCCAAAGGGCGCAAGCCAGGGCGGGCGGAAATTTTCGGGACATGCGCAAAAAGTAATCAAATCCTCCCCTTCCCCTGTTTTCCCTTGCTATGCCACGGGTGATACACGCTACAATCCAGGTGAACGGTCCCATGCGAGTACCCAGCTTCCCTAACGGATCCGACAGGTTCGGATTCAACATCATCGGTTTCGCGACCGCGAACCTGGGGCTCGGCGTGGCCCTCCGGAATACCGCCGCCATTTTGGAGCAGGCCGGTTTCCCCTTCTGCGTTCTGGATATCGATCCCGGGGGCAACCGTACCGGGCATGATACGTCCACCAACCGTTACGCGGTCCAGGCCGGCCAAGCCTTGCCATACCCCGTCAATATCTTCTTCATGAATCCACCCACGGTCGAATCGCTCTTCCGGGATCTTCCGGATCTGGTCGAGACCAGGGGCCGGTTCAATGTCAATATCGCCTTCTGGGAATTGCCCAACCTGCCGCCCACCTGGAAGCCCGTGCTGGAAACCATGGACCTGGTGCTGGCGCCGAGCCGGTTCGTGCAGACGGCGATGGAGGCCGTGCTCGCGGATACCCCATGCCTGTACTATCGACAAGCCTTGCCGCAGATGCCGACCGCGCTTCCGGACAGGTCGCGCTGGGGCTTCCAACCAGGCCGCACGGTTTTCCTGTTCAGCTTCGATATCTCCAGCGGCGTGCAGAAGAAGAATCCGTTGGCCATCCTCGAGGCCTTCAAGATCGCGTTCCCTTCCGGCGAGGCCGATCTGGTTTTCAAGATCAACAATCGCGGCATGGCTACGGAAGCGGGCCTGGTGGTGGATCGGCTCAAGGCCGTGGCGCTCCAGGTGCCCGGGGTCCGCGTGTTCGATCAGCCCATGTCCCATGCGGACGTGATGTCGCTCTATGCCAGCACGGATGTTTTCGTTTCTTTGCATCGCGGCGAAGGCCTGGGCCTCAGCCTGATGGAATGCATGGCCCTGGGGAAACCGGTAATCGCGACGGGCTGGTCCGGCAATATGGATTTCATGGACGATGGGAATTCCTGCCTGGTCCGATACGGCCTGGTGCCGCTCGATGCCGGCACGCAGTACCATGCCGTTTCCGAAGGCGTCCCGCAAGTCTGGGCTGAACCCAATCTTGACGATGCCGTTGTGTGGATGAGGCGGCTCGCGGGTTCATCAACCCTGCGGAACGAGATTGGGATGAAGGCCAAGGCCGCCATCGCCCGGCTGAACGCGGAGGCGGGCCAGGGCCGGGTCTTCGCGGAGATCCGGGACCGTTTCCTGGCGGGACAGGCCGGTTGCGCCCCTGGGGGAACATAACTACCTTCTCCTCCCAGAGTGAAAACTCTCCTCATCGACAATTACGATTCCTTCAGCCAAATCCTCTTCCAATACCTTTGGGAAGTGAACGGCGAGAAGCCCCTCTTCATCCACCATGACGAATGGACCATGGATCGGATCCGCTCGGAACGGTTCGACAATATCCTGATATCCCCGGGTCCCGGCCATCCCGGCAATCGGCGCGATTTCGGGATCTGCGGGGACGTCATCCGCGAGTTACCGCATATCCCTCTGCTGGGCGTCTGCCTGGGGCACCAGGGCCTGGGCCTGTCGGCGGGGGCCCGCGTGGTCAGGACTCCGGCCGTGCGGCACGGCAAGCCCTCCCGCATCCTGCATGACGGGGACGGTCTCTTCGCGGGATTGCCGCAAGGCTTTTCCGCCATCCGATACCATTCCCTGGTGATCGAGCCAGGCGCTGGTCCCACCGACATGCTCGTGACGGCCACCGCCCAGGATGACGGCCAAATCATGGGCATCCGCCTGCGGGACCGTCCGGCCTACGGGGTGCAATTCCATCCGGAGTCCATCTGCACGGAAGGCGGGAAAATCCTGCTGCGCAATTTCCGCGACCTCACGGATCGGCAAAGGTCCGCCACACGGGCCGGGATCGCATCGGTTCCAATCGTAACCGCGCAGTTACCCAATCCCGAGCCCCAACCGGTTCCGGAAAAGGAAATTCAGGAAACGGAAGCCGTCGAGCTGCCCTGGATCGATCCGGAAGCCGTGTTCCAGTCGCTGTTCCTCGACTGCCCGGCCGCCTTCTGGCTGGATTCCCTCGCCGAACCGGTTCCCGGCGAGCCGCTTTTCTCCTATATGGGGACGGGTCCCCGCTTGATCGAGATTCGGGGCGCGGAAACCCGCCGGCTCGACTTGCGCGCCGATGGCCGGGAATTCGAGACATCGTCGATCCTCCCGGGCGATCCCTTGGAAGGCCTCCAAAGTTACCTGGGCGATCCCGTAACCGACAAGTTTCTGCAGGGCTTCGCTTTCCCCGGGACCTTCCGCGGAGGTTTGG
>DAINDC010000452.1:2844-4336 GCA_036732085.1 Fibrobacterota bacterium
GGGTGACGCTGGCGGGCGCGCTGACCCCGGCGGGGATGGGCCTCTCCGCCCTCCCCGGCCGATCGGACCGGTCCCCGATCGCCGAGGCGGCGGCGGCTTCCGAAATGCCGGACGGCCTTTTCCTGGAACCGGATCGCATTATCGCCTTCGACCATGCCGCCCGCAAGGCCTACGCCTTCCTGCCTCGGAAGCAAGGGAGGCAAGAGCCTTCGGAATCAGGCGCGCGGCCGTGGCTGGAAAAACTCCCTGCGTTATGGGAAACCATAGCATCCGCAGCCCTCGCGGCCGATCCGCTGGAACTCATCCGCACCGGATCCGATGCCGTCCGCACCGAAGACCTGAAGCTGCCCTGGCGCCTGTCCGCCGAAAAACCGGAATACCTGGCGCGCATCCGCAACCTGCAGGCTGCCATCGTGAGCGGGGAAAGCTACGAGGCCTGCCTCACCAATGAAGCCTTCGTCGAGGCGGATGCCGATCCCTTCCTCGTCTATCGACTGTTGCGCCGTACCAATCCTTCTCCCTATGCCGCCTATTTTGCTTTCCCGCAAGGCCGTATCCTTTCCGCTTCCCCGGAACGGTTCCTCAAGCTGGACGGGAGCGGCAACCTGTCCTGCCGGCCCATCAAGGGTACGCGCCGCCGCGGGGCCACGCAGGCGGAAGACGACCATCTCAAAGCGGAACTGGCGGGCAATGCCAAGGATCGATCCGAGAACCTCATGATCGTGGATCTGGTACGAAATGATTTCGGCAAGGTCTGCGCCCTGGGTAGCGTGCAGGTTCCCGAACTGATGGCCGTGGAAGCGCATCCCACGGTTCTCCAATTGGTCTCCGGGGTGGAAGGCCGCCTGGCGCCGGGTCTGGGCGCCCTCGCTGCGGTGCGGGCCTGTTTTCCCGGCGGGTCCATGACGGGCGCGCCCAAGCTCCGGACCATGGAATTGCTCCTGGCCCAGGAACGGCGGGCGCGCGGCGTCTTTTCCGGCGCCCTGGGCTGCCTCGGTTGGGACGGGAGCATGAATCTCGGTATGGTCATCCGCACCTTGGTGCATCGCGACGGCATCTATCGGGCCGGTTGCGGGGGCGCGATTCTGGCGGAATCCGATCCCGAGGCCGAGTTCGCGGAGGCCATGTTGAAAGCTTTCGCTCCCCTCCGGGCCGTGGAATTGGCTGTTTTGGGCGCTTGCGGCGGCTGGTCCAGAAAGGGTTTGGACAGGGACGATCGTCATGATTAGTTTTCCGATGGATGGAAAACCGCTTTCCCAAAATACTCCTCGGTTCGATGCTGATTGCGGGAACGATCGCCTGGCCGCAAGCCTCGCGCACACCCCTGCCGACGGCCACGGCTACGGCGGCGGCGCTTCCCTCCGGTCCCACTACCGGCCCGGCCGAGATCGCGCGTAAGCGGCTCCTCCTCAAACCCGCACCCTTGCAGCGCCTGATTTTCTCCGCCCGCCAGGGATTCTCCCTGCGCATGGTAGGTAACGAAGAGGTTACG
>DAINDC010000453.1:0-4329 GCA_036732085.1 Fibrobacterota bacterium
GGCTCATGGCATTCGTTAATGTACATCCAATTACATTTCGAATGCATGACAACTTCGACTTTTGGCCCACCGGAAATACGGATGCCTTGGCGATTTTGATTGGATCGGGATAGGTCCCGAACCGGTTGGGCCGGAGCGGCTACTAATGCGGCCGCTGAGCGCGGTGGACCGATTTTCGAAACTCGGGGCGGAAGGTTGGAATCAGCGCGCCTGCAGGGCGCTGACGACCTTTTCGATGGCGTCGCGCGCATCGCCGAAAAGCATGCGCGTATTGCCCAGGTAGAAAAGGGGATTGTCGATGCCGGCATAGCCTGCCGCGCGGCTGCGCTTGTTCACGATGACCAGCTTGGAGTTCCAGACCTGTAGCACGGGCATGCCGTAGATGGAACTGAGAGGATCGTCTTCCGCGGCCGGATTCACGATATCATTGGCGCCGATGACGATGACGATGTCCGTCTCCGGAAAATCGGCATTGATCTCATCCATCTCGAGAACGATGTCATAGGGAACATTGGCCTCGGCCAAGAGCACATTCATATGCCCTGGCAGTCGGCCGGCCACGGGATGGATGGCGAACCGCACCAAGACGCCTTGGCTTCTTAAAATTTCCGAGAGCTGACGCACGGCATGCTGGGCACGGGCTACGGCCATGCCATAGCCGGGAACCACCAGGACCGATTTGCAGGTCGCGAGCGCCTCCGCGAGGGTCGCGTAGTCGATATCCTGGACTTCTCCGGCCGGCTCTGATGGCTTGGAGGATTTGGCCGGCTTGGCTCCGAAGCCCCCGAAGATGACGTTCCAGATCGAACGGTTCATGGCGCGGCACATGAGATAGGAAAGGATGGCGCCGCTCGATCCCACCAGGGCCCCAGTCACGATGAGCAGATCGTTGCCCAGCATGAAGCCCGCCGCGGAGGCGGTCCAACCCGAATAGCTGTTCAGCATGGAAACCACCACGGGCATGTCGGCGCCGCCGATGCCGGCCACCAGATGCGCGCCCAGCAGGGCCGCCAGAGCCGTGCCGGCCAGGAGCGGCCACATGATTCCGGAATGCGCGTAGAGCGCGCCCAGTACGAAGATGGCCAGGACCACGGCGAGGTTGAGCGGATGGCGTCCGGGCAGCAGCATGGGCCGACCGGAGACCATTCCGCGTAGCTTTAGAAAAGCAAGGATGGATCCCGTAAGGGTGATGGCGCCGATGGCGACGTCGACGAAGATCTCGATGCGGGTTCCGGCATCCGGCCTATGCGCGCCCAACTGTAGGGAATAACCCACCAGCACGGCGGCTACGCCGACGAAGCTATGCAGCATCGCCACCATCTCCGGCATCTGCGCCATGCCCACGCGCGCGGCCATGACCGCGCCGATGGCGGCTCCCACCGCCAGGGCCACCGGCAGCAGCCCATTCAGGTGTTCGCCGATCAAGGACAAGGTCGCCAGCACGGCCACGGTCATGCCGATCATGCCGTAGAGATTGCCCCGTCGGGCCGTAGTCTGGCTGGAAAGCCCGGCCAGACTGAGAATGAACAGGACGGCCGCCACCAGGTAAGCGACATTGGCGAGGGCCTGGGATCGTGTCATGATATCGAGCATGCAGGACTACTTTCTGAACATCGCCAGCATACGGTGGGTCACCAGGAAGCCGCCGACGATATTGATGGTCGCGAAGAGGGTGGCGACCAGGGCCACGGCGCTGGAAATGCCGAGGCCTCCCCACGCTCCGAGGATGCCGCCCACCACGATGATGCCGCTCGTCGCATTGGTCACGGCCATGAGCGGGGTATGCAGGGCGGGAGTCACGTTCCAGATGACCTGCCAACCGACGAATATGGCCATGACGAAAACCGTGAGATGCTGGATGAAGATGCGGGTCCCCTCGCCGACGGCCGCATCGGAAGCGCCGTGGTATCTGAGGTAAAGCCAAAGCGCGGCGGCCAAGAGACCTATCGCCGCCATAATGGCCCCGGCCTTCCGCGAGGGCGCTGCCGGGCTATTCAACCCATGGGCCTTGGAAACAATTGGAGCGGGAACTGGAAGCCGGGCCGATTGCGCGGGAGCGGAGGACTTGGGTGCGGACCCGGGTTTGGCCGCGGCTTCAGGCTTTGCAACGGCATCAACCTTCGCTGCTCCCTCAACCTTGGGCGCGGTCTCAGCCTTGCGCAACGGCGGCAGGACCTTGTTTCCCTTGGAGAGAACCAGCGCTCCCCGCACGATGTCATTGTCGGTGTCGATTCCGAAGTTCGCGGCCCCGCCCATTTCCTCCAAAAGTTGGAACAGGATGCCGCCCAGCATGTCGCTGGCGACGCCCGCCATACGGCTAGGCATATCGGTATAACCGATGATGGTGACTCCTTCGTGGACGATGGCCTGGCCGGGAACGGTCAGTTCGCAGTTGCCGCCGTTCTCGGCTGCGAGGTCGACGACCACGGAACCCGGCTTCATGAGCGAGACCATGTCCTTGAGCCATAGCTTGGGCGCGGGACGCCCGGGAATCAGTGCGGTGGTGATGACGATATCGGTTTCGCGCGCTTGCTTGCGGAACAGGGCCATTTCCGCTTCGATGAATTCCTTCGACATTTCCTTGGCATAACCGCCCTGGCCTTCTCCCGTTTCCTTTGCCTCGACGGTCAGGAATTCCGCGCCCAACGATCGGATCTGCTCTCCCACCGCGGCCCGCAC
Source organism: Fibrobacterota bacterium (assembly GCA_036732085.1). GTDB lineage: Bacteria > Fibrobacterota > Fibrobacteria > UBA11236 > UBA11236 > Chersky-265. The sequence goes on from DAINDC010000453.1 coordinate 2,680, forward strand.
GTCGAAGGCGCGCACCACTCCGCCCAGGCTCCTGGCGGTTGCGATGGCGGCCAGGCCGGCCACGCCCGCTCCGATGATCAGGACTTGGGCCGGCGGCACCTTGCCCGCTGCGGTCATCTGCCCGGTGAAGAAGCGGCCGAAACTGCCGGCGGCCTCGATCACGGCTCGGTACCCGGCGATATTGGCCATGGCGGAGAGGGCGTCGACCTTCTGGGCCCGGCTGATGCGGGGAATGCGATCGATGGCCAGGGCGCTGGCCTTGCGGGCGGCCAGTCGTTCCATGACCGCCGGATTCTGATCGGGGAAAAGGAAGGAGATTAGGATTGCGCCTTCGCGCATGGCGTCGCACTCACAGGTTCCGTCCGGCGCCAACGCGGGCGGCCGTACCTTGGCGATGACGTTCGCCTCCCGCCAATTTTCCCCGCCCGGAATTTCTCCGGCCGGAGCGGACAGGATGGCGCCCGCGGCAGCATAGGCCTCGTCGCCATAGCCCGCGCCTTTTCCGGCGCCCGATTCCACCACCACTTCCCAGCCGCCCTGGATCATTCGGGCCACGGTCTTGGGAGTCGCCATCACCCGCCGTTCACCGGGCAAGGTTTCCTTAGGGATGAAAATTCTCATAGTCTATAGTTAATCCGGTTGGGGTGCGCACGTCCACTGAAAACGCATGAAATTATGGCAATCCATTATGGCAATCCATTATGGCAACCCAAATGCGGAACCACCCGTAACGCCAAGGTTTCCTGGTTACGCTTCGATGCTAACCCGGTCCGTCACCATCGGCCTTCCCTTGCAGGGAGGCTTTGAAGTCATGGATGCCCTTGCCCAAGCCCTTCGCGATTTCAGGAATTTTCTTGCCACCAAAAAGCAGGATGACGATTAACAGGATGAGGACCAATTCCCCGGGACCCAAATTGCCGAACATGGATAACCTCCGTGATGCGTAGTCTGAAAAGAAGCAACATGGAGGCCAAATCAATCCTGACCAATATACACGGATTACGGGCTTGGACCGGACGCGTCCCGCCAAATTGTCAGAGGCCCGTCAATCTGCCATCTCCAATACCGGCTTAATGTTCTGGTTGTTCTGGAAAAGGTTTTCCGGGTCATAGATGGATTTCAAGTGGGTCAGGCGTTCATAGTTCGGACCATAAGCATTTCGTACCCTATCCCCCTCTTCCGCGGTGAGGAAATTGATGTAGACACCTCCCGTGGCGAAAGGCGAGGTAGCCTTGAATATGTCCCGCGCCCACCGTATGCATTTTCCGTCCTGCTCAGGATCGTCCCAACGGCCATGGACGTTCATGACGAACTGGGCGTCGCGTTGACCATAAGCCGTCGCATCAGGCTCCGGACGGGTGGTAGCCTCCCCAAGGGCGCCGAAAAAGATCTCGCATTGGGGCGATGGCGGCTTCTTTATGTATTTGAGGATGGCGTCGAACAGCCCATCCTTGAGCTCCAGGAAATTGTTGGACTTCCAATAGTTTCGCGCCCCGGGTGCGAGCAGCGGATCGAAAGTCCGCTGCCAGTTGACGTATGGTTGCACTCCGACGAACTCGCCCAGCGGAGTGCCGAACCTGCGCAACGGATCGATGAGGGGCTGGCCCTGTTCGGGGTCACCCGCATAGAGCAGCGCGAGCACGATTATCC
>DAINDC010000454.1:0-4302 GCA_036732085.1 Fibrobacterota bacterium
ATTCGTCCGAGAGAAACCGCTTAATTGTAAATGTTATTTATTGACACTGCCTTACCCTGGTTGATTAGGAATATGGATTTCCCTTTCAGATCAAAAACGCCGGACTCCAACCCATTTTTTCCGGGGACCGAAATGCGTAAAACCGTTTGCGAAGGCTCGTAAAAATAAGCGTGCGCCTTTGCGGGAGCGGCATTGAACGCAATCGTTGCCGACGGGGCCGCATGAAAATCCAAGGTCTGACCCGCGCCGGCCTGAACCACGGCTTGGACCTTGTCCGCCGGAAGAATGGTCAAGGCATAGGGCGGCGTGAAGGCTCCGCCCGCCGTAGCCGTATTTCCCGAGGTTTTAACGAAAAGATTATTGCGGGCAAGACCGATTCCTCCGCCATCATTGATGGGATCTTTCACCCCATAAAAAGCATTGCCTTCGATGAGACATCGGGCTTCGGCCCCTACCGTGATGCAATAGCTGGAAACGTCGGAGTCATAGAGATTATTGACGATATGGACATCGCCATACCGGGTGCGGGGCATGCGCGTTCCCACGCCCTTGGTCCACCAGCAATATTGGAATGTGGTCTTATAATGCCCGATATCCTCGGCGAGCCCATCGGCGGAACCGAACAGGTTGGAGCGATTATGCGGATTGGCGTAGGTGTAATAAAATTTGCAATAGGTAATGGTGAAGTAGTCGCATACATGGGTAATGTCGAAAATGCCGTCCTGCCCGTCGGATAGGTCAAGATGGTCCGCCCATACGTTCGTCGTACCGGTGAAATGCACGGCATCACTTCCGTTTTTGCAGGAATCATAAGAGGCGCCGCAAGGCGGAAGGGAAACCTTGAGGTTACGGAGGATGATGTTCTTCCGGCCCTCGCCGATAATCGATCCTCGGATGGAAGAACCGGGGAAACCGATGAGCGTTTTATTGGAGCCCAGGATGACGTTTCCGGTGATATTTCCTTTGAGGAAAACGACTCTCTTTTCGGTTCCGCTCAACGCGCCATTCAAATCGGTCAACGCGGCGACGGTGTCGACCGGTCCGCCCATGCCGCCGGTAGTCCCGCCGTTCTGGGACGCCCAACCTTCCGGGAGCTCGCGATCAATGGCCGCGAACGGACGCGCCACCGCGTAGAGGAAGATGAAAAAGGGCATTAATATCGGGTTGAGAAACCTCAAATCCAGCGCGCCATCCCGGGTGGTTTGAACGTGAAGTCCGGTAATGTCCATTGTGCAGCCCATACCGACTCCTCCATGGTTCAGCTTTCAAGGTATCCCCGCCAGGCCGATCAGGCTGGGCCTTTGCGATAGTACGTAACGGGTCGGCTACTCTCGGGGCTGTCCTCGCGTTACCGCTGCTACATGCTTGGTGGTTGCGCTTTTATGGACCGGGACGCGGCTTTTCAAGGCCCGCGAAAGGTCCAGGGTCTCTTTATGGCAAATTATGCGAAAAAGGGTAAAATCCTAAATTGTACTATGAAATAGGCCCATTCCTGGCGTGTGACGGCGGGCTTCCTCGTGTATTCTCTCCAGGGGGGATTCCTGCATTGTCAAATATCTACGAGTATCTCGATTTCCGGGAGTTCTTGCGGGACTACCAGATAAAGCGGCAGGCAACGGATAAGAAATTCACCAAAGCCTATCTATGCCGCCAGTTGGGCCTGCCGAATACTCGCAGCTATTTCGTAAACGTCCTTAAAAACAAGGAGGTCACGCGCGAATTCGTGGACAGGTTTATCCTGGCGATTTCCCTGGATGAAGACCAAGCCCAGTACTTTCGCGTCCTCGTCCAATTCAACCAGAGCAGGAACGAACGGGAAAGGGAATTCCTGTTGGATCAATTGATCTCCCTCAATAAAAGCCCCAAAGCCCTGATTCCCACCGGCGCATATCAGTTCTACAAGGAATGGTATCACAGCTCCATCCGCGCCCTTCTCGATGTCGTCGACATAACGGATGATTTATCGGAAATCGTGCGCAAGCTCAAGCCCCCCGTCTCCGAAGGCAAGATCAAGGCCTCGATGGACCTGCTCAAAAAGCTGGACTTCATTCGGAAGGATGCGAATGGGTTTTGGAAGCCGACGGACAAATGCATCACGGCGGGTTCTTACGTGCAGGACCAGCTGGTGAAGCAATACCAGCTCCAATGCTTCGAGTTGGGAAAAATGGCGCTACTCGGATCCGATCCTGGAAAGAAAAACTTTTCCACCGTGACCATGAGCATGACAAAGGATACCCGGGATAAGATCGAGAAAAAAATCCGGATGTTGAAATCGCAAATCGGGGCGCTGGTCAATGGAGATGAGGGCAAGGCGGATTGCGTCTATCAACTGAACATCCAATTTTTCCCGCAAAGTCTGGAAACGCCGTGAAGCTGCGGCCGTTTTTATCCCTGGCGGTCTCATGGATCCTAATCTGCTGCCAGTCTGGAGACCGGATCGCCGGCACATCCCATGAGACCGAGACGGGCAATCAGATTTCCGGGATCCTGCGTTCCGAAGACGACATTTCCGATTCGGGGATCCTCGTTTATGCGCGCTCCGCGGCGTATGTCCAATCGGATTCCATGTCCGCGGGAACACGCTCCACGGGGCAATGGGCGGATTCCGCCAGGACCGATGCGAGCGGGTCTTTCCATCTCGCCTTGACGCAAATGGATACGGGAGCCGCTTTCCTGGAAGCGATGAGGGATACTTCCCTTGGCATCCGCATTGCCCTGGATGGCGGCAGAACCAAGCCGAGGGATCTCGGGATTCGGTACTTAGGAAGAACGGGAAACCTGCGTGGTGAAATCGGATTACCCCTCGCCGAATCCGGCTCGGTGCTGATCCAATTGCTGGGCACCTCCCGCTTTCTGGTTTTGGATTCCGGATCGGCGACCTTTCTCTTTTCCAACCTGCCTGAGGGCGCCTATACCTGTCGGGTCACCGGACTCCGCCCAAAGCGAGAGCCGGTTGAATTTCATGCGGAAGTGCTTTCCGGCGGAACCGTCCTAATCCCGGACTTGACTCTCGAGAAGTCGAGCGGAGCGGTGCGCGGCCAAGTCAGGATGCCGCCGGGCACCCATGGAATTGCCGAGGTGGAAGCGGTGGGGACGGGGTTCCAAACCAGCACCGATTCCCTGGGCAGGTACTATTTGTCCGGCCTGAAGGAGGGGCAATATACCTTGCGGGCATTTGGACTCGTTCCCAGCCGGGATACCGTGGAAGCGCCGGTTTCCATCAGCAATGGATTCGTTACGGATAGGGTCGACTTCCAATTGCACCAGCTATCCGTGCTCCTTGTGGATGGCGTCAACAATCACGATTGGGTATTCCTGACCAAGGCCTTCCGCTCCATCCTGGAAGCCACCAACCTTTTCCATATAACGGTTGCCACTACTCCGCCGAGCGGATCGGACTCGACCGTCTGGGCCGGTTGGAAACCGGACTTCACGGCTTTCGATGCCGTCTTCCTCAACTTCAGCGACATCAAGGATCCCCACGGTGCGTCCTGGCCCGCCCCCGCCAAGGAAGGCCTGCAAAGCTTCGTGGCGAATGGCGGCGGCCTGGTGGTCGCGCAAACCGCCCAGTCCGCCTTTACGGGTTGGGACGCCTATCGGGAGATGTTGGGACTGGCCTGGGGGAAATCGGATGTGTATCCCGGAGTCTACCTGGACAGCAGTCATGGCTTAAAGTCGATTCCCGTCGGCCAGGAGTCCTCGTATACGGTTCGAGGGGCGCTTCAGATCCACCGATCCGACGTCGAGCATCCCATCACGCGAGGGGTTCCCGCAGTCTGGATGCATGCCGATGATGCCGTGGATCTGGGCCTGCGCGGGCCTCAGAAGAACATGACCGTCCTCAGCTTCCTATCCAGCCCCGTAAGCGGACGGTTGGAGCCCGTGGAATGGACCGTCGCCTATGGCAAGGGGCGGGTCTACAACACTTCCTTGGGGGACGTGGTGAAGGCCGGACCGGATACCTCCGTCCGCTGCGCCGGATTCCAAACCATGCTGGCGCGGGGAGCGCAATGGGCGGCGTCAGGCTTGGTAACTCTGCCGCTACCCCTGGATTTTCCAACCGATACCTCGGCATCGATCCGTGAAACCCTCCCCACGCGTTAGACCGCCGCCGGCGCGCCTATGGTACTACGGCAAAGGCCCAGCTTGCGCCCATGGCCGGCGGTAGTTTGGGATCATGATGCGCCTTCCCCGCTATCTTCTCCTCATGCTGGTGTTCTCAATCTCCCCAATCCTGGCGCCGTCGGCGGGGAGCCTCGTTATCCAGTTCGGCGATTGGCGGGGTATCTTCTGGCTGATGGC
>DAINDC010000455.1:0-4296 GCA_036732085.1 Fibrobacterota bacterium
CCATCCGGAACGATGACGGCGTGATGCTGACCTCCGGGAGCCGGGAACAGACGAATCAGTAGTGGAAGCTCAAATCAACTAATGGATGGCCCACCAGCTTGGGCGGGAGATGAAACATGAAATGGATGATGAGTGTCGTATCGGTGTTAATCCTTGCAACCCTCGGTCGCGCGCAGACGGCCCCGGTTATCGCGCCGGTGGTTTTCTCTCCCAGCGATTCGATATTTAATGGGCCTATAGAAATTGAAATGACCTGTGCGACTCCGGGGGTGAAGATTTGGTACACCCTGGGTATTCCGGTAGACCCGAATCCAGGAAGTCCGTCTAATGTGGGACTTTTATACAGCGAAAAAGTGTTGATAAATCAATCTGCATCTTTTTCTCTTTGGGCGGTAGCATTTGACTCGACAGGAAACCGAAGTATTACCTCCAAAAAAAAATATAAAATAACTGTTCCAGTTAATAACTCCAAATCGGGTCGCATTCAACAAGAACGAAATAAAAAGGAGCCCAACGAGATTTTGCTTGCGAATGGTAAGGTGCTGTCCGTTACGGACTATAAAATTTGGCGCACCTTCCCTTTCCTAAGCAATTGAGAGTACATAAGACTAATCCCTGAAATGAAATAAAATGAGAAAAACAATCAAATTTCTAATTCTCCTGATGGTTCTTTCGGTAGGGAGCGTTTCCGCTCAAATTTCATTTCAGGAGTCTTTTTCAGCACCACTTAATAATTGGGGGTTTAAATCTCCGCAACCAAATGGGATTAAACTCGATTCCGTTAATAAATATTTGGTTTTGGATAGCTCTGGTTTGTCGAGAAACGGCGGTCAGATTGTTCATTTTTTTCAAGATTCCTATGGAAACGATGCATTTGCGAAAGCAAATACCATATCCTTCAAAGTAAATGCTGGTGGATTTTCGCCCCAAATAAATGGTGGCATTTTTATATATCTTGTAGGCGAATTTTGGAACGGCAACACAGATTATATTTCGATTAATCTTTGGGATAATGGGAGTTTTTCATTTACGGGGCTTCCAATGGATTCCAGTTCACAGATACATCCAAATACTTGGTATGACATAAGAATTGAGTTTGAACCCATAACAGAAATCGTTACTTACGCACAACTTTTTATTTGTCAATCGGGAACTTCCTGCTCAAGCACTCCCATCCGGACTGGTTTGCTAGCGGTTCCACTTTCAATCCAACATATCAACGTTTATAATAATCCATCCGCTAACTCACCCAATTTTTCAGTCAAACTGGACGATATTTCTTTATCCAATGAATACACCCTCACTACTTCCGCCGTAAACGGATCCATCCTTAAAAGTCCCCTCCCCAACGCCTACGGAAAATATTTAGGCGACTCCATCCCGGGACACACTACCGTTACCCTCACCGCCCAACCCAATTTGGGATTTGCTTTTTCCAATTGGTCCGGCGCCGCATCGGATATCGCCAACCCCATCGGCATCCATTTGGACAGGGACATGAGCGTCGCGGCGAACTTTATTTCCACTACCTCCTACCACACCTTAACCGTCCAAAACATCGACAACCAAGGCGGCACGGTCCGCTATTCCATTCTCGACGGCGCCTCCCAAACCCTGTTGACCACCGTCCCGAATGGCAAAGCCTTCCTCTCCTGGCAAAAGGTGACCGGCGCGCCCAATGTCCTCATCTCCAATCCCGATCGGCCCTGGACCGACGCCATCTTGACCGGCGGGGACGCCACCCTCAAAGCGGTGTTTGATGAACCCAAGGTCCGGGTCTTTGTGAAAGACGACACGGCAGGCGACACGCATCAAATTAAGCCCGTCATCCGCATCATCAACACCAGTGCGACCTTTCCCCTCACGAATTTCGAGGCGCATTTCTTTTTCATGACGGAATGCCTCCATGGCCCCGTGATGACGCCCGCGGCTTCCGGCGGATGGACCGATACCTTGGTGAATCTTTACAACGACGTTTACATGGTGAAGTACCAATATACGGGAACGGTGCTCCCTGGCGACACGCTTTACACCCCGACCGGCGTGGCATTGTCCTACTCGCCCTTTGCGGATTCGTGCCTCGATTGCCCAAAATATTGGGACAAATCCAATGATTTTTCACTTCTGTATTCCTTTGGCAGGCCTGCTGGCAAAAAATTTCAGGAGTTACTCCCTGTAGAGGGCGGCGATTATCTGACCGTCCTGAATCACTGGGGCGATAGCGAGAATGTGGCCATTTTCGGCCACCGACCCCAACCGGATAATCATTTCCCTCCCGCGCCGGATATCGAAGAAATTCGCTATCTAGTCGAGCCCTTGGATCCACCCAATAGTTACGGTCGCCAAATCCCCAATCTCACCACGTCTTGGACCTATCCTCAAGGCAATCTCGTGTCCAACGGCTCTTTTGAAAATGGGAAATCCGGGTGGAGCATCTATGCGGACAGTCTTTGTCCGGTGGACTTTGAAATTAGGAATCATGGCCCCGCTCCGCTGCAGGCCGCCTTCGACGGATTCCATTACGCGAAATTCGCGCCGCATTGCAATGGCGTTCAGGGGATCTATTTCGACATCGACGAGTCCCAACCCGCATTCTCCAAGATTCAGAACCCTTATCAACCGGTCACGCTCAGCGCCTGGATTCGGGGATCCAATGAGGCCGGCGTGAATGTTCAACTGGCGCAAATCCATGACTCCGGTGGGCCAACGACGGCGTTCGCCCAAGTGTTTGAAAACTGGCAATTGCTTCAACTCACGGTTTTCCCCGGCGCACCCATGGGCCAGCCTGGGGACCGGAAGTACCGGTTTGCGATATTACAGGCTGGGCCGCCGGACACCTTTTTCGTGGATGGGGTCACCTTAACGAGCGGTAACGCATACATTCCTCCCCAGATTGCCTATGCGTGGACCAACACGCGGGGGGCGACGATTCAAAAGCGGGCCTTGATTCCCGGCGAGCCCTCGCCCTTCGGATACAACCCCAATGCCGGCCGCGTGGTGGTTTCCAACTCCGAGTTCGATTCCTTGGGCCGTGTGTCCAAAGCCTATTTGCCCTATTCCGACTCCTGCAACACCGCCGCGTGCAACCTCTACTTCGACTCCACCGCGTTTAAGCGCCAGCTCGATTCCGCCAACCGGAGATACGTGGCCGGTAATTCCGAAGGGCTTCCCAACGCCGAGGGCTTCGCCTATGCGAAATCCGTGTATGAACAGGATCAAATGACCACGGTGATTAAGACCGGCGCACCGGGCCGGAATTATCAAATCGATTCCCTGTCCCAAATTGACGGGCATCGCGAGCATGTGACCCTGCAACATTATTCCGGCGTGTCTGGTTTGAACCCGGATTCTCTCGGCAGCGATTTGTCCCGCCCGGCCAATCGGAACAACCCCACCTACGCCTATGTGCATACCCTGGATCCGGACAGCAATGAATCCATGGAATGGAAAAACGGATTCGGTCAGGTGGAGAAAACCGCCTCGATGCTGATGAAAAGTGGTGTTCGGCGTTTCGTGACCCAGGACAAGGTGTACGACGCGCGGGGGAATTTGATCCGCGTGATTCCCCCGGTCTCGTGCAAGGCCAAGGATGGCCGGCCCACGGGCCTCCCCAATTGCGTAGAGCCGACGGAGTACGTGTACGACTTCGAAAACCGCCTCATCGAAGAACACAGCCCCGACACGGATACGACCAAGATTTTCTATGACCTGATGGGGCAAAAACGCGTGACCCAAGACGCCGTGCAACGGGCGGCGCATAAGATGACGGTCAATGTCTACGATGCCTTGGGACGCGTGCAATTAACCGGCGAATACCTGGATTCCGCCCATGCGCTCACGACTTCGGAACTGATCCGCCGCAAGGCCGAGGATTTGACCTGGCCGACTCCGGGCGTGACGCGGCTCGATACCCTTTCCAAATATTTCTACGACGAAATGCCGCCGCCGGTCCCGGAGGAATTGGCGCAGTACAATGACCTGCCCGGGAAGAACGTGCGCCTCTACCCAGATGATCAAACGGGATCCTTTGAAAACACCAAGGGTCGCCTTTGCGCCGTGATCAACTATCAACCGCTTGTCAAAACCTACGATTCCACGACGCTGGCTAAAATTGAAGAGGTTTCCACCGTCGCTTACCAGTACGACAAATACGGCCGCGTGATGTTGACCTTTAAATACAACGGCTTCATCTCGGACCCAGCCTACAAGCTGCAGAAAATAGCCACCACCTACGACGTGTCCGGGCGCGTGACCCAGCAACTGAACTACAACAATGCCTATACGTACCCCAGTCAT
>DAINDC010000456.1:0-4294 GCA_036732085.1 Fibrobacterota bacterium
CGTCTATACCGTGCATCTGCCGGAAACCAAGGCCCAATTGAAACTGGATCCGGACAAGACCGTTTTCGCTTTCTGGGATCTCATGTCCAGCGCCCAGGATATCGCCAAGGTCCTGGAAGGGATCGGCGACCGCCCCGATGCGCAGCGTACGCCCATGGAACGGGAAATCATCGCCCTGTCCCAGTCCATGTATTACAGCTCCCAGGCCCTGCATGCCTCCCCTTTCCGCATCCTGCCTTCGCCGGCGGCCGCGGCTGCGGGAGGACCCGGTTGGGCCAGCCCGGCGGAACTGCTCGCCAGCCCGGATCAATTGCAAGCCTTCCATAGCGAGCTCTCCGCCCTGGCCGATGCCGTCAAGGCCTATCGCGCCGGCAACCAGGCGGATTTCGACAAGGGCGTCAAGTCCTACCTGGCGTCCATGGACAACCGCGCTTATGAGCAACTGTCGCAAACGAGGTTCCCGCTCGAAATCCTCTACCAGAAGACCGAGCCCTTCTTCTGGTCCTTGGTGGCCTACTGGCTGGCCCTGCTGGGCGTCTTCGGATTCTTCCTGACGCGCAAGCGCTGGCTCTACCAGGCCTCCGTTTACGTGTTCCTCGCAGGTTACCTGGTGCATGTCGCCGGCATCGTGAGCCGCATCCTGATCATGAAGCGGCCGCCCGTGACCTCGCTGTATGAGACCTTCCCCTTCGTGGCGGCCGTGTCCATCCTGGCAGCCCTTTTCATCGAACGCATCAACCGCAAGCGCGCCAGCGCCGGCATCGGACTGCTCTGCGCTTCCATGCTGGGCATGATCCTGCTTTCCATCGCCAACCGCTATGCGGCCGAGGGCGATACCATGCATATGCTCGTGGCCGTCCTGAACAGCAATTTCTGGCTGTCGACCCATGTGGTCTGCGTGACCATCGGCTATTCGGCCTGCCTGTTGGCCGGGGCCATCGGGCATATCTGGCTTATTCGCGCGCTCATACCCGGGGACGAATCCAAAGCGGAGCGTCTGAAAGAGATCGCCAAAATGGTCTACGGCACCCTTTGCTTCGGCCTCCTGTTCTCCTTCATCGGCACCGTACTCGGCGGCATCTGGGCGGACCAGAGCTGGGGCCGCTTCTGGGGTTGGGACCCGAAGGAGAACGGCGCCCTGCTCATCGTGCTCTGGTGCATCATCCTTTTGCATGCCAAGCAATGGGGCAAGATCAAGAACCCGGGGATGGCCTTGGGCGCGGTCTTCGGCGCCATCGTAGTCAGCCTGGCTTGGTTCGGCGTGAACCTGCTCAATGTGGGACTCCATTCCTACGGCTTCACCACGGGAGCGGCCACCAAGCTGTTCGCCTATGTGGGCGGCGAATTGATCTTCATGCTGATCACGGGTATCGGATTGCAGCTGGGATGGGGCTCCAAGCCCCGCGGCCCAGCACCTGCGGGCCCGGCGACCCAGGCGGGTTGAACCGCTTTATCTTGACAAGGCGCGTACCGCCTTTTCCTGCCACGGTTATTCTGCCACCGCGCATGCGACATCGCGCAATGGATCGCTTGCGATTCTTGTGAACCTTTGGACTTTGGGCTTCCCATCCGGTAGACTGGAATCGCCGCCTGGTCCTAGAATCTCCATGGATCCAGACAAGGCTATCGCAATGCAGAAAAGAACGCGGACGGGAAGAGGCAATGCCCCGGCCATCTTCAGCAGATTGGACAGGCGCGAAACCGCAGGATTGATCCTGCCTTCCGCATCCTCCTCAACCCCTTCGGTCCCGGACTGGACCCATGTGGCCTTGAACCCGGATGGAAGCTCCCGCTCCCTGTCCGAGATCCTCGCGTATAAGCAACTGGACATGCATTTCCAGCCTATCATCTCCCTCAAGAAGAAGGCCATTCTCGGCGTGGAAGCGCTGGTGCGCCCCAAAACTCCGGGTTCCGGCCTATCCATCTCGCCCCTGGACCTGTTTGCGCTGGCCGCCAAGGACGGCCGCACCTTGGAACTCGATCGGCTTTGCCGCAGCGAAGCCCTGCGAGCCTTCTCGCCCATGGTCGATGCGCCGCAGCCGCCCCTTCTCTTCCTGAACTTCGAATCCTCCGTGCTGGATCAGGGCGTGGTCGGATCCGGCTCGCTCTCCCGCGCCGTCAGGGATGCGGGCCTGTCTCCGCAGGATGTCGTCATCGAAATCAACGAGAGCAAGGTCCAGGACGTGGCGGCCCTGCAACTCTTCGTGGAGATCCACCGCAAGCAGGGATTCCTATTCGCACTGGACGATCTCGGCACCGGATTTTCCAACCTGGCCCGCATCACCACTTTGCGGCCGGAAATCCTCAAGCTGGATCGCTCCCTGATCATGGGCATCAGCGGCGATTACTACAAACAGGAGGTCTTCAAGTCCCTGGTGGGCCTGGGGCGGCGCGTGGGCGCCTTGATCCTGGCCGAAGGCGTGGAGACGGACGAGGAGCTGTCGACTTGCGTGGATCTGGGCGCGGATCTGGTGCAAGGCTTTTTCTTCGGGCGGCCGACGGCGCCCAATATGCTGTCCATGGATTTCCTGGAATCGCATCTGAACCAGGCCTCGCATACCCAGCGGTTGCGCGCGGCCGAAAGGCTGGGCACCCAGCGCGAGGAGATGCGCCGACGCCAGGCCTTGCAGGTCAAGCTGACCGCGGAGATGGCGGGATTGGCCTTCGACAGGTTCGAGGCGTCCCTGCACGGGATGGCTACGGCCTCGGAGGATATCGAATGCCTTTACATCATCGACATCAACGGCATCCAGGTGACGGATACCATCGCGGTCGAACGCGAAGGATCGCGGCCCCTGACGCGGCTCTTCTATCCGGCCCAGAAGGGCGCGGACCATAGCTCCAAAGAATATTATTATGCGCTGGTGGACGGCGGGCTCACCCGCTACACCACCGAAGCCTATCTCTCCATGGCCTCCGGCAAGCTCTGCCGCACCTTGACCTGCCGGTTCGAAGCGAAGGACGGCTCGCCCTTCCTCTTCTGCCTGGACTTGAACGCGCACTGAACCGGTTTGAATGCGAGTGAACCGGTTTGAATGCGAGTGGGCCGGTTTGCAGGCGAGTGGAATTTGCAAGCCCGTTAAAGACGACGCCCGGGCGGGCTACCAAAGCGCGGAGATGAACTCCTCGAGCCGGCGCTTCTCGTCTTCCCTTTCCAAAACGAAGTTGAGCCCGATATAGGCATAGAGGCCGTCCTCGTCGATGCGCATGCCGCGCACCCGGCAGGGAATCCGGAAGGAGTTCTCGCCGCCGCCCAGAATGAGGTCGCCCCGGGTCTCGGTCTGGAAGGACTCCCGCAAGGGCGTCCCATGATGGGGCTGTTCGTCCTCGGTGAGCAGGAAGAAGGTGCCGCCATTGGAATCGAGCGTGTCCATCAGCCCGTCGAAACGGCGGCTGCCGAGGTAAAACCTCACGGGGCAGAAGATGCTGATTTCTTCCACGCTGCGGGAAGGCCGGGGTAGTTCATTCATGGAGTTCTCATTCCATTTTAGGAGTGGCGGCGTCCCTCGCCCAGACCATTCCTCCCTAAGCCGCGCCAAACCTTGGGGACGAGGACCATTCCTTGGGGATTTTCATGGCGCCCTGATTACGGCCCTGTGGCTTTTTGATCCCTTCCGGAAAACCTCGGACCTGCAGCCTCAGCGGGGAGGGGGCCCGGAGGCAGGGAGGAGCGGAGCGGCGGTAAGCGCAGGTAAGCGCCGGGCAGCGGCAAGGAATGGCGGGACGGGAAGCGTCGGGACGAAAACCGTTTCGGGGCCGCGATCGATCCGGAGGCCTGGCGGAGGGTAGCCTAGGTAACACCAGAGTTACCCAGGCCTTGGCACGGCGATAACGGGATTCCCTGGGATTGGGCCGGGCCCGCGGAAATGGTTTGCGCTGGCATGCCGAGGTGGAAGAAGGTAAAATCAACCGGTATGGGCGATTCTAGGCAGGACTTGGCGGGCCGTAACCTCAAGGTCTATGCAAGCGACGCCGTGGTCGCGGGATACCTTGGCCAGGATAAACTGTTCCCGGCCGAAGCGGTCCTGATCGCCCGCATCGCCTCCCGGCTGCCGGAAATGCGCATGCTCGATATCGGCATCGGCGGCGGACGCACCACCTTCCATTTCTCCGGCAAAGTCAAAGCCTACCTGGGCATCGATTATTCCCCGGCCATGATCGAGGCCTGCCAGGCCCGCTTCCCCGCCTTGCCACCCTCGGCCGCCTTCCGTATCGGCGATGTCCGCGACCTTTCCGCCTTCCCGGACGGATCATTCGACTTGGTGTTTTTCAGCTATAACGGGCTCGACTATAT
>DAINDC010000457.1:0-4292 GCA_036732085.1 Fibrobacterota bacterium
GTTTCAACTTTCCCGGATTTAATTTCCTGAACGCCTCGGTCGAATCGAATACTATGCGAATAAGCTTTCCGGGGATAATCTGGCCGCCAGGAACGGCTCCTGGATTCCGGTAGGAGATGATCCGCTAATCAACACCAAGCGTGACGATTGGAAGTGGTCCGTCAATGCCTCCAAGGTATTGTTTGGAAACATGGCTCTGTCCGTCCAGGTGGCGAACGACCACTTGCGTCTCGGAGGCAACCATGATGAGGATGCCGGCGCCGAGGCAATGAGAACGCCCAAGGACTGGTATTGGACCACTAAACTCGCTTATTTCTTCTAGGACTTCAGGAAGGCAGCCATGAGTCTTATCGCATATCTGAAAAATTATCGCCCATATGGTGCCTGGGCGTTAGGCGTGATCGCCGTGGCGATCTGTTCCGTAAAAGCGGCCGAAGCCCCGAAGATGTTGTTTAGCGGCGCCGGCTGGATGCAATACGGCGTCATCGCTAAAAGCTCGGATACCACCGGGGGTAAGGACCTTAACGGTCGCTCCTTGATCGGTACAGGCGCTCAGTTCAGCCTTACGGTAAACCCTTCGGAAAGACTCAGGATCGAAGCCGGCTTGGGCGCTGCCATGGGGCATTCTTTGGCGGGCACGCCTAGGCGCCAGGGTGGGTATGCACCCGTTGGAACCGGGCCATATGTCTCGAATGCGAACTTCCAATACTCCCTCTGGAACGAAGAGCGTGCCAAGCTCTCTTTCCGCGGCGGACTCTTTCCATACGATTACAATCCGGATGCCCAGAACCTAGGCCTTTACCTTTTGCGCGGGCCGGTCTACCCCGGATACGTTCTATCGGGTTTTGAGACCAAGTACGTTCTTCCGGTCGCGAATACCTTGGGCTTTCAGGTTCACCATCAGACTGGCGGCTTGGAACAGGATCTGCTATTCACTTTTGAAACGCAGTTCTACCCCTATTGGGATATGTCACCTGCTTATGTGGCCAACTATAACTTCGGAAAGGTGTTTCGAATCGGCGCTGGCGTGAACTTTTATCACCTGGTCCCCATCGACAGCAAGCTTACCACGGATACGACTAATGTCTTTATCGATACGGTTCCAGCTGTGGACGATACCATCAATATTTCCTTCAAGGGGACCAAGGTTATGGCCAATGGTTCCTTGGATGTGAAGGCGCTCGTTGGTGGGATGGATATGTTGGGTCCTGAGGATTTGAAGATCTATAGCGAAATCGCTTTATTGGGTCTCGACAATGGGGCCAAATACAAGAGGCTATTCGGTAATTATTCCAACCGGATGCCCGTCATGGTCGGCATGAACCTTCCCGCATTCAAACTGTTGGATCGGCTTTCCTTGGAAGTGGAATACTATTCCGCCAAGTTCGTGGATGATCTCACAGGCTATAATACCTACGGTGCGCCGTCCCCTTACCCGATCGGCAAGCTAGATACGAACTATTCGGCGGATAATATCAAATGGTCCTTATATGCTTCGAAGGTGGTGCAGAACCATATCAAGATCAGCATGCAAGCCGCCAGCGATCATTTCCGCCCCGGTGTTTTCAAGGGCTACGGGGATAACAATCCTCCCTCGATGGAAGCCGTGCTTTTCAAGCCCAGCGAGTGGTATTGGAATATGAAGGTCGCCTACTTCTTTTAAGTCGACCCAGCCTCCTAGCCCTGGTAGATACCTCAGTCATATCATTCGATTTTCGACCCCGCCCCTCGCGGGGTTTTTTATGTATGCCCGGCACGGGCGACACCTTGAGGGTGCAAGTCCCTCGGCAAGCAGGCTATAGCAAGCCAAGCGCAACTGCGGAAGGGTGGGATGTGGCATGGGCGGAAAAGCTCTGTGAAACTGAAGGCCACTTCAACTCGATACAGGTAATGAAGGAGAAGGTCCGGCACATGACCGGACGCAACGGGGACCGAAGCGTTCAGAAAGTGGTGGAAGACCTGAGGGCATACCAGCTAGGGTGGAAGAACTCCCTCGCCCTGGCGGAGACTCCAGGCATCTTCCGAGCCTTGGATGAATGGATAAGGCACCGGTTGCGACAACTCCACTTGAAGCAGTGGAAGACCGGGAAAACAATCTATTGGGAGCTTCTGGCCCGGAGAACCCCGGACTGGGTGGCCCAACTGATTGCCGCAAATACCCGCCGAAGGGTGGAGTCACTCCTCCAAGAACCTGAACCACGCTCTGCCGAACCGATATTTCGACGCCTTGGGACTTCCCAAGTTGGAGAAGTAGCATTATCTCATCGAACCGCCGTATGCGGACCCGCACGTATGGTGGTGTGCCAGGGGAACGCAGGGGAAACCCCTGCGCCCCTATGAGTGCGATTGGCATGAGCTATGGACAGGAGGTATCGAATCCAAACCAGGAGCCCTGACGAAGGGAATCCAACACCAACGAGACAAGGGCGCGTATCCGCAAGGGTTTTGTCCGCAAGGAAGCGTCTAGTGGAAGTCATAGGTGGATACGTGTTCCCAACGCAAGTGAATCGTCGTAAAGCTAGATTGGTGGGTAAGCTGGTTCACAGCAGTGAAGCCCCGTTTTCGTCCGTACCCAATTTAGTAGTGGCGAGGGGATACGTCATCGCGTCCATAGTTCTTACCCAAGGCTCTCCCAGCGGACTTTGTCCGACGGGCCCCGGCACCGTTAAAACGTGCAGGAAGCCAAAGGAACGGAAGAACCAATGGCCATAACCCCTGGGAGGAGGGACAAGAGCGCAGTACCAGAAGCGGGACGAAAGTCTCGCCCAACCGATGCTTCAAAAGAGCAACGGGGAGGGAATGCTCTTGCAGTGGAAAAGCGGTCCATACAATTGGAACTGTTCGCGACAACAGCAGAAGCGAAGCCGGAAACGGCCAAGGCCAGAGGAGGCGGTGCACCCAGTAAAGGTGTTCCAAAACCTAAGGCGCCGAAGGTGGCGAACACGACTTTCTTGTATGGACCCGCGGAAATGGAAAGAGTCTGCGCGGGGCTCAATGCCTCGCTGGAGAAGGTGGCGGCCAACCAAGGCGCCCCCGGACCCAATCGTCAGAGTGTCAAGGAGGTGAAAGCCAATTGGGGACAAATCCAGCCAACACTTGTACAACTCTTGCTGAAAGGAGAATACCACCCCGGAGATATTCGTCGGGTCTGGATTCCCAAAGCAGGAGGAGGAGAGCGCGGGTTGGGAATTCCCGATGTGATTGACCGAGTGGTGCAGGAGGCCATCCGGCAGGTTATCGAACCGCGCTACGAGCCGAAGTTCCACGAGAATAGTCACGGATTCAGACCTCATCGCAGTTGCCATAGTGCCATTGCCCAAGCTACCGAATTTCTGAAGGCCGGATTCGACCTCGTGGTGGACATCGATTTGAAGGACTTCTTCAACCGAGTCCATCACCAGCGGTTATTAGCCACCCTTGAGCGGGAGCTTCAAGACGCGCGTGTGTTGAAACTGATTGGAAGGATGCTGAAGGCGAAGGTTGTGATGCCGGACGGCGTGCGAATAGAAAACGAGCAAGGGGTTCCGCAGGGAGGCCCCCTATCGCCATTGCTAAGCAACATCGTTCTCGATGAACTGGACAGGGAGCTTGTGCGCCGAGGTCTGCGCTTTGTGCGCTATGCCGATGATTGCAACATCTACGTCAGGAGTCGGCGCGCCGGAGAGCGGGTCATGGCCAGTATTACGCGATTCATCGAGAAGCGACTTCGCCTCGAAGTGAATGCCGCGAAAAGCGCCGTGGCCAAGCCCAAGGAACGCCACTTTCTCGGCTTCAGCCTAAATCGAAATGAGAACGGCGAGGTCGAGATCAACCTGTCGGAGCGGTCAAAGGTTCGCCTGAGAGAGCGGGTCAAGGAGCTGTCCCCCCGTAACTGGGGTGATACCATGAAATCGGCGATTGCGGGATTGAACGCCTACCTGAAAGGGTGGACGGGATTCTTCGGGATTTGCACGGATGGAGTGGAACGATTCCTGAACGGGACGGATGCGCATATACGCAGACGATTACGGGCGATGAAGTTGAAGCAATGGAAATGGCGGCTGACGATACTAAGACGCTTGGTCAAACTGGGAGCCAAGAAACAGAGCGCGGGGCATCAGCTGTACGATGACCGCAAGGGCATATGGAAGCTGAGTCATACCACGGTAGTCAATCGGACCTTGAACAATGCATACTGGCAAGCCCAAGGGCTATTGGCATCGGCTTCGCTCTGGAAGGAATGTAAACTCAGGGAGACATTTTCCGCACCCAAGCAGATGAACCTTTGCTTGAGTTGAAAACCAGGTGGCTAG
>DAINDC010000458.1:0-4284 GCA_036732085.1 Fibrobacterota bacterium
AGCGCGAGAATGTGTCAAACTCGGCCTTGCCCGTGATGAATCCCAGAAAGTTCGCTGCGCCCAAGGCGATGACGGCGACCACGATGACGCCGATGATGCGTTTGGCCGCGGCCTCGTCCCCGCCGATCCACTTGATGGCGTAGAAGATGACGGCGAGAATGGCCAGGCCGGCAATGGTCGCATTCGCGATGGTTACCAATCGAGTGATGGGATTGGTGATCTCCGATGTCGCGAATCCCGCCTGGGCGTTTACCTCGCCGACGCTCGCCAAGAGGGCGAGGAAAATCTTGAGGTAGGTTTCCCTCATCGCAAAGGTCTTGAGCGTGAGGAGAAACGGGATTTTTTCTTTGTTCTGTTCCGGGTTCTGAATCGTGGCGCGCATGGTGCCCCTTTCTTATTTAAACATGATATTTATATATCATGTTTATAAAGACGGGACCACATCAAATCGAATTTTTATCGAAACGCCAAAAAACAGCGAATTTCACCTAAATTCTGAAAAACTACGGCAGGTTTGGTATGGTGGGCATTTACACGGAATAGGCCCCCGGAGTGTCTCTGGCAGAATGTCGGGTAGGCAGTCACAACTTAATTCTTTTTCAATACCCAGCGTAGCTTCGCTGAACCCGGGATCTTGAATGACTTCCGTCGGCCCCCAAACCGAATTGCGCGGCGTGCGTGTGCCTGCGCCAACACCGCCTTGCGACTTGATGCGGCGAATTGGCCCAGCGGCGTTGGTCAGCGTTCGTGTGATCGTAACTGGCGCACTGACCTAGAGCTCGGCGTACTTGGTAACGGCGAAGGTGTCGCACCGGCGCGGGTCGCCCGTGTCGAACCCGCGGCGGAACCAGCGGATGCGCTGGGCGCTGGTGCCGTGCGTGTAGTCGCTGGAGTTGGATTGGCCCAGGGCGTCGTCACCGATAGCGTGAGCGGCGTTGAGGGCCTCTTTCAGATCGCCTTCGTTGATATTGAGCGACGCCTTCGCGCTAAGTCCCCACACACCGGCCAGGCAATCGGCCTGCAGCTCCACCCGCACCGACACCTGGTTCTTCGTCTCGCCAGCGGGCTGCGACTGGGTCGCGCCGATCAGGTTTTGGACATGATGACCCACCTCGTGCGCGATCACGTACGCCTGCGCGAAATCGCCAGGCGCCTTCAGCCGCCGCTCCATGACGTCGTAGAAGGTCGGGTCGATGTACAGCTTACGATCGCCGGGACAATAGAAGGGCCCCATATCCGAAGTCGCGTTGCCGCAGCCATCCGTAGCGACGGCGTCGGAGAATACGACCAAGGTGGGCTCTTGGTACGGGCCCGGCGCGCTCCCATAGCTGGGCAGCGTGGCCTTTTCAAACTGCGCCTTCCACACGTCTTCGGTGGAAGCGAGGACGGCGCGCGAGAAGTCGCAGGCCTTGGCGTTGGCGGGCGTAGCTTGGCAAGCGCTGCCCGTTCCCGAGGTGCCCGCTTCCGAGACCTGAGACCCGCCCGACACGGGGCTTTTAACACCCCCAATCCTGGGCTGATACGACTGGCCGTCCTGCGCGCGGGCGGCCCTTCCAGGACGGATCCTAAACGGAAAAGTCTCGGAGTTTCCCGTTACTTGGACGCCGTTCTTTTCCCAATGCTCGTTCCGGATTTCTTAGCCCGGATATCGCCTTTGCCGTCCTTATCACCTTTACCGCCGACGGTGGCATCCCCTTCCGCTTTCACGGCCTTGGATCCCTTCGCGCTTGCTTTTTCGGGAGGCCCTGAATTCAGGGATTGCGCGGTGGCTTTTGTTCCGTATGGTTTCGACATGGCCATGCCCCTGACGTTAAACGGCCGAACTCGGACCGTTGGTGGGAAGAAAATATGCTTCTCGCCATGCATATGGAACCTAATTCCCTTTAATGGCCTTGTATGCCCACTGCCCGCTCTTTACTTTAAGCGTATCCATGAGAAATATGAACCGCCCCCCTTTGCTTCAAGCCGCGCCGCCCACCTCGCTCCCGAAAACGATAGGCCGCATTCTCCTCGGTACTTTCTTGGTGTTCACCGGCATTAGCCACCTCACATTCGCGCGCCAAGACTTCCATGCGCAGGTGCCCAAGTCCCTGCCCTTCAGCGAAGGCTTCACCGTTGTCGCATCGGGCATCGCGGAAATCACGCTCGGGCTCTCACTCCTCTTTTTGCGCCGTCAACGCATTCCCGTAGGCTTGGCCGGGGCCGCATTCTTCGTCGCTATCTTTCCCGGGAACATCGCGCAATACCTAAACCATGCGGACGCCTTCGGTCTTGACACGGATGCAAAGCGCTTCGTTCGCCTCTTCTTACAACCCCCGCTAGTAATGTGGGCGCTGTGGAGCACCAATGCCTGGACATGGCTCCGC
Organism: Fibrobacterota bacterium; assembly: GCA_036732085.1. Lineage (GTDB taxonomy): Bacteria > Fibrobacterota > Fibrobacteria > UBA11236 > UBA11236 > Chersky-265. The sequence goes on from DAINDC010000458.1 coordinate 2,367, forward strand.
GGCGGGCCCCCCACTCCATTCCCGTCCTCCTAATTCGGGCCAGCCCCCAACTGCTCATTGCACGTTGCGCGCGTGAACTCCGAGGGCGTTGCGTCCCTCTTTGTTCACGTGCTCACGTATCGCGCATGCTTCCCCAAGTCACTTCAGGCTGGCCCGAAGGTAAGGTGCAAATCCTATTTCGAGGACAACCGTGCGAGGAGTTGGGTAATCTCCGGGACCGTGGCAGGGTTGAAAGGGTCGGGAACAAGCGCATTCAATGCCATACGCCCCAAGTCCTGCGGCGGCACATTCATCTCTAAGGCCTTTTCCCTGAAATACTCGATATACCTGGGATCGAGGAGAAGATGAAACGACTTCTTTCGGAATTCAACAGGTGGGCGCCCACGCCCGCGCTTCACAGTCTTCTTTGACGATTTGACCGACTTCTTAGCGGCCTTCTTTTTCTGCATAGTCCGTAATTCCTTTCCAAATTTAGATGGATTAAAATTATCATTTAAATTAAAAGCCTGCAAGGCGTAAGGAGGCAATCAGTCCTCAGCCGCTTGGCGGAAAGCGCTTTGCGCGGACCCGCACTCGTCAAACCAGGCGAAAATGTCCTCCAAAAGTTCCGAATTTTTACCTCGAAGCACCCGGCGCGCACCGTCAAACCAATCCAGGAACCAATATTCAATTCGATGCGGCCGCCATCTGCGGCCATCAAAGCTGGCGAAGAATCGGAATTCATCGGAAGGGCCACCCCAGGATAGTTGGTAGCGGAAGTAAGGCTCTCTGCCCGCTCTCCCCTTATCCGGTACGACGTAATCAAAGCACAACCCGTACTCAATGAACGTACCATCCGGACAATCGGCCTTCGCGCGACCCTGCTGGTAGGCTTTCCACAATTTGCCCAAGGTGCGAATCGTATCCTTGAGGTTTTCTCCGATTCTCTCTTTGCAAGTACGTTGCCGTGTAGACCTGCTTCCTGAATTGTTGTTGCTGTGAGCCATTATCATTTCCTTCCCAGGACTAACCCCGTGATGTGATTGCGAGTCGGCAGGACTCGCGAAGCGGAAGGGGTATAAGGAGGTCCGAGGCGGGAAGGCATTGCCCGAGGAAAAATTGGGGGGAACCTGGCGCATGAAGCATGCGCTAGGGGGAGCCGATTTTTCCGGAGCCGCCGTACAAGGGGCATCCCTTGGCGGACGTCCGTTAGGCCCCGGGCATCGGGGCCGACCCCGCAAAAAGTCCTGCCGAATCGCAACCCATGGGGTGAATCCAGCATGGAAGGAAGCAACGAAAACAATGAAGGGAAAGGGAAAGAAGGAAACTTGGGCTAAGAGAAAAGGGCATCTCGGAAGATACCCTTAGAAAATTGATCCTACATCAATCCGTGGATGAGCAGCCAGGAAGGGGTTCCATCCGCATCCACGCCGTCCGGTTCCACAATGTTCCCGCCAGGTGTTTCACACGTTCCATCCATGGTTGCGCCCACCAAGGCATCGTCCGTAACCGTGTATCCGATCCACGCCAAGGATGTTGCGGCGCGACCTTGAATCAGGCGATCCCGGTGAAGCACCTCCACCTTGGAAGGTTCATCGCGGGGCTTCGGCCAATGAATGAGGATAGTTTCCCCTTTTCCAATGATGTGTCCATCGCGGAAACGAATTTCCCGTAAGGTCGATCCCTTGATCATTTCCCAACCTCCCCGTTCGCAATCAGCGGCTCCAGCGGAGGAAGGTAGAGACGAATCCCGACATTTTTCCCGCAGAAGATGCACATCTCCAGAATTGCGAACCCGGGAGGGATGTCAAACTCCGCATTGGCTGCTGCCTTTGAGGGATTCGTCGTATCGAATCCGGGTGAAACTATCGTATCCGTCGAAAGGTCGATTCCCTTCGGATACGATCTTGTTCCACCGTCCCAATAGTTCGACATCTGG
>DAINDC010000459.1:0-1771 GCA_036732085.1 Fibrobacterota bacterium
CGCACCCGATCGATGAGACCCGATTTGCCATGATGGGTCTGGTTCCATTCATCCATGCCTTGGAGAACCTCCTCGGGTTGGAAGATGGCCAGGTTGGGACCCTCGGCCAGGATGTTGAGCTCCGAATCGGTAACCAAGGTGGCGATTTCCAGGATTTGGTCCCGCTGGGGATCCAATCCCGTCATTTCCATATCCACCCAAACCAGGTTACTGTCCACTTTCGGCCCCTTTTCTTATCTTTTCCGCCTCCCCATGGTGAGGCCGGCACGATGGCGGGAAAACATAGCAAGGCCGCAGCGGGCCGTCGCCACGCCTGGGAACGAAAGTGAAGACCGGGATCCGGTAAGGAAAAAAATGGATAAGAGAAGAGAAGTCGTCATCACCGGTACCGGAATCGTCAGCCCCTTGGGCAATACTCCCGAAACTTTCTTCGCGAACCTCCTGGAGGGAAAATCCGGGATCTCGAACATAAACCGTTTCGATACCTCGGCTTATGCGGTGCATTTCGCCGGCGAAGTGAAGGAGTTTGACGGGACCCCGTATTTCGACGCCAAGGAAATCGGCAGGACCAGTCGTTATATCCAATACCTGGTGCATGCCGCCGTCACCGCCGTGGAACGAGCCGGCTTGCATAACTCGAAATTGAACAAGACCCGCGCCGGTATGATTCTGGGTTCGGGCATGGGCGGTATCGAGATATTCACGGAGAACGCCGGAAATCTCACTACCAAAGGACCGAAACGCGTCTCGCCCTTCTTCATTCCCATGTCCATCACCAATATGGGCAGCGGCATGGTCGCCATGCAGCTCGGGTGGCGGGGACCCAATTGGTCGGTTTCCTCCGCCTGCGCCACTGGCAATCATGCCTTGGCCACTGCGGCCGATCAGATCAAGCTGGGACGCGCCGATGTCATGCTCGCGGGCGGCAGCGAGGAAGCCGTTTGCGCAGCCTCCCTGGCCGGGTTCGGGAATATGCGCGCCTTGTCGCGGCGCAATGACGATCCCGCGACCGCCTCGCGTCCTTTCGATCTGGATCGGGATGGATTCGTCCTGGGCGAAGGCGCCGGGGTGCTGGTCCTCGAAGCGCGCGAACATGCGGAAGCCCGCGGGGCCAAGATCCTGGGCGTGCTCAAGGGTTATGGCGCCAGTTGCGATGCCTATCATATGTCCGCGCCCCTGGAATCCGGCGAGGGCGTCTGCCAGGCCATCCAGGCTGCGCTTCTCGATGCCGGCGTGGCCAAGCAGGATATCGGCGTGGTCAACGCCCATGCGACCTCCACGCCTCTCGGGGACGTGGCGGAGGTGAAAGCCCTGGGTATGGTCTTCGGGGATCATCTCCAGTCCATGAAGGTCCATTCGACCAAGTCCATGACCGGGCATTTGCTTGGCGGCGCTTCGGCGATCGAGGCCATCGCCCTGATCATGACCTTGAATTCGGGCAAGGTGCATCCGACCATGAATGTGATGAATCAGGATCCGCAGATTCCCATCGACTGTTCTCCGAATAAGATGTCCCTGACTACGGCACGATATGGCATATCGAATAGCTTTGGTTTCGGGGGGCATAATTCCTGTGTGGTGATTGGGAAGGAATAACACTCCCTGGGCGGGCCCGGGCATGTGCCGGGGCTGGTCCAGGCTCAGCGTTTGTCTCGTTTGGTTAATGGCTCTGGGTCGGATGAACGGACATGGGTCGGTTCGGAGCGGTCGCAGGGCGTAACGCCGCGAAAGCCCATCTGTACTGCACGGCCCGCCGCAACCGCGTCGGCCA
>DAINDC010000459.1:1813-4266 GCA_036732085.1 Fibrobacterota bacterium
CGCGTCGTTGCGCCTCCCATTTCCGTTTTGTTTGCTTGCTTCGCCTGATGCGCCCCTTGCCTGTCCGGGCCCGTCCAACGACTGCGTAGTCGATTCCAATGACCATGCAGAGGATTATTTCTGGCGGCGGCGTTGCGACCACAGGGGGGAAGAAGAGGGGAGTGGGTCGACTCAGTGGAAAGGCGGAGAGTGAAGAGCGCGGGTCTGGGATAGCCCGCGTGGAGGAGAGAAAGAAAAAGGAAGCGCCCCCAGGGAAAGGGGCACTTAAAAATCGAAGAATGCTTGGTAGTCTCTGGCCATAAAAGTAGAGACCGGTTGCGGGAGTGAGTGCGAAATGTGGGAGGACTCTAATCCCAATCGAGCTTAAATGAAGGCGTTATTTCAGGACTTTTTTAAGCCTTCCATCCGTATGAAAAAAGCGGTGCTTGTCATTGTCGAACTGGAATAGCCCAGGAGCGATTTCGGTTGCCGTGATTTTCAAATGCGACGGATTTTTTCCTGGCTTTTTCCGGCTCACTGCGGTAGAACCGTTTCTATTCATTCTGAGAATGACGCCATTCTGTCCAACTGCATAGCCCGCGCCATCCTTGGGAAAATAGGCGTTTCCTAAAGCATAAGTCGTGTCCGTATTTTCCAAGGACCAATGGATTCCGCCGTCCGTGGTCAAAAATATTTTCCCCGAAGGATCGACCATTTCACCTACTGAAGCGTCTTTGAAATCCATAAGGATAGGATATTTACTAGGCGAATTAGGAATGGAAGTCCAACTGCTCCCACCATTAGTGGTTTTAAAAAGTGCATTATCCTGTCCGGCTACGAAGCCGGTTTCTGCGGTTAGCATATCAAGCAAACGTAAACTTCCGGTACTAATTGGCCTTTGTGCTGACCAGGATTCTCCTCCGTTCACTGTTTTGAGGACTAGGCTATGATAGGTATCTGTCGCACCGTTGTAACCGGTCCATTCATGGCCGACTACATACCCAGTATCGCGAGCCGGAAAAAAAACAGAATTCAAAAAGGTCAGGGAATCCTTAAAGGTCCTTTTCCATGAATCACCGCTATCCGTAGTTTTTAGTACCAAGCCATGTTCTCCCACGGCGAATCCGATTTTCGCGTCCAGGAAATAAACTGAGGAAATCATATTTCCGGTTCCGGAAGAGAGTGAATCCCAAACGAGGCCGCCGTTACGCGTTCTGAGGATGAGGCCGGATGTTCCCACAGCATATCCGACGTCGGCATCGATGAAATAGGCCGAGGCGAGCCAATTGTTCTTGCCTGTTCGGAGAGTAGACCAGGCCAGGCCGCCGTTTATGGTTTTTAATATCAATCCGCCTTGACCGGTTACATAGCCTGTATTGGAAGTGGGGAAATGAATGGATGTGAGGGTTTGGGTAACCCCTTTGGATTGGGATATCCAATCAGCACCAGAGTTGACTGTTTTCGCAATGGAGCCGACATTTCCGACTCCGAACCAAGTGCTTTCGTCAATAAAACTAAAGGCCGTTAAAAAGGAGGTTTTGATATTGGCCTCTTGTACCATCCAGGTGCTTCCGCCGTTAACCGTTTTAAGGGTGGTTCCGTCGGTGCCCACGGCGATACCCGTATCTGAATTCCAGAAGTGGAGAGAGGACAGACCGGGAGCGGATGCGCTGAAGATCGGATTCCAACTGGCTCCACCGTTGACTGTTTTGAGTACCTGGTTGGATGAAGAGCCCAAAGGATTGAAAGACGACCCGATGGCATGGCCGATTTGCGGATCCTGGAATTGGAGACCTGAAAGGTTGGCGGATCCACCGCTTGCCCAAGCGCTCCAGGTATTGCCGCTATCCTCCGTCGTTACGGATATGCCCTCGATTCCAACCGCGCATCCGTAGCGGGCATTCGCAAAAAAAATTGAGAGGAGGTCGCGGCTGGTTTTGCTGTTCTTGGGTAGCCATTCCTTCCCGCCATTCGTGGTCGTTAGGATCGTGCCGCCATCCCCAACGGCATAACCCTTATTGGAATCGACAAAGAATATGGAAGCGAGTGATCGGGTTGTACCGCTGTGCGTGTTTGTCCAGGTAGAACCACCATCTCCTGATTTTAAAATGGCTCCGCCATTTCCTGCCGCGAATACCGTCAAGGAATTTGCGAAGACTACGGATCGGAGGTTTTGAGCCGTCACACTCGGACGCAAAGTCCAACTGGCTCCACCGTTAACAGTTGAGATTATGGTTCCACCATCACCCGCAGCCACACCGACCAAGGGGTCGGCGAAAGTGACCGAGTTTAATTGCGTGCCTGTCGGGATCGGGTTTTGTAATTCCCATTTAGACTGGGCCTGGGAACCGAGAAAAATGCATAGCACCCATGTCGATACTATGCGCAAGGACATCATTTTCCCTTCCGTAATAACCAAGAAATGGGAGACGGAGCTTGGTCTCTATGCGGGTGCATAGAGACCAACTTTGGAC
>DAINDC010000460.1:0-4263 GCA_036732085.1 Fibrobacterota bacterium
ATCCGGTTCAGGGGATTGTCGGAAAGGATGTCATAGGTGGAGCCCAAGGCTCCAAGCCGCTTGTCCGTGGAGCCATAGACCACCTTGGCGATGCGCGCGTTCAAAATGGCGCCGGCGCACATGGGACAGGGCTCCAGGGTGGCGTACAAGGTGCAGCCTTCCAGACGCCAATTCTGCAGAGCGCCGCTGGCCGCGCCCATGGCCAGGATTTCCGCATGCGCGGTGGGATCCTTCAGCGTTTCCATATGGTTTCGGCCGCGGCCGATGATCTTCCCGTCCTTGACGATGACGCAGCCGATGGGGACTTCGCCCTCCTGATAGGCGCCTTGCGCCTCACGCAAGGCCTGGCGCATGAAATATTCATCATCGGGGGGCTGCAACATGGGATATGATTTCAAACCTAATAAAGTCAGTTATAAAATATGAGGCGGTTGCGTCCGGTTTCCTTGGCCCGATACAAGGCCTTGTCCGCCTTCTCCAGCAGCTCCTGGCCATGCCGGGAATCGCCGGGGTAGATGGCTCCGCCGATGCTCAAGGTGACCTGGAAGCGAACGGATCCGGATTCGAAAACCTTGGCCGCCACGCTCTCCCGGATGCGCTCCGCGGTCTCCCCCGCCCGGCCGCGATCCGTATCGGCCAGCATGCAGACGAATTCCTCTCCCCCATATCGGGCCATCAAATCGGCGCCGGCGCGGATGTTTTGGGTAATGATCTTGGCCACTTCCTTGAGGACCAGATCGCCCACCGGATGGCCATAGGAATCGTTCACCTTCTTGAAGAAATCGATGTCCATCATGAGCACGGCCAATTGATGATCGTAGCGTTGGGCGCGGAGGATTTCGTTCTGGAACCGCTCCTGGAACGTCCGATGGTTTTCCACGCCGGTCAGCCCGTCCCGGCTGGCCAATTGCTCCTTCTCCTGATAGAGCCTGGCGCGCGACAGGGCGAAGCCGGCGGCCCGGGAAATGGTGGTGAGCATGGTCTGATGGTGCTCGGAGAACCTGCGCGGGCGCGTAGACTCGACGACCAGGGCCATGTCGATGCCTTGATCGGTCGGCACCGGCACGGCCAAAAGGCTCGCCATCCGGCCATGGGCCTTTTCCTTGGGGCTGAAGCGGGGCACGTGCGGATTGGGCGGGAAGACCCGATTGATGACCTGCTCCTTTTCGAAGACCAGGGACACCAGGCCCTTGTCCTCCAGGGAGAATTCCATCCCCTGCAAATCTTTTTCGCCCTCGCCGATGCAGCTGACGATTCTCGCTTGATTGCCATTGCGGGCCAAGCGCTCCACCACCAGGAACCGATCGCCTTCCAGGCATTCCGCCATATAATTCTGGACATGGGTGACGATGTTTTCCACCGACATGTTCTCCAGGAACTTGCGCTGGTAATTGGTAAGCGCCGCGAGCTGCTCCTTATGGTAGTTATGCTCGAAACCCATATAGGCCTGATAGGCGAGCAGGCCCACGAGGTTGGCCAAAGACTCGAGCTTTTCCAAGGTTTGCAGGTCGAATGCGCTTTCGGCCAGGCTGTCCACGATGACGGCGCCGCGGCGCACGCCCTTGACCTGGATGGGAACTCCGGCCAGGGAACTCACCCCTTCCTCCCCGGAGGAATAGTAGTGGAGCAAGGTCGAGTCCGCGGCGATATCCCCTTCCAGGACCCGGCGGATGCCGTCCTTGAGCAATTGTCCGACCAAGCCCTGGTTGCTGTTGATGACGGCCCCGGGAATGATGGCTTCGCTGTTCGTGATCCAGGCGCGCAGGTAAAGCCCATCGGATTTTCCCGGGAACAGGACCGCATAGGTATGCCCGCCCGGCATGCCGTTCTTCAAAAGGGTCAGGCCGTCGAAAATGGCGCAGTCAATGCCGTCTTCCAGCTCTTGCAGGGCTTGACGACGGGCTTCGCGAGCCTGCACTTCGTTGCCGGCCAAGGCCAGGTCGCCTTTCAGGAAAGCACGGGTGGTATCCTGGCGGCGCTCTTCGGTGGATGGCTCCGGAATGACGGGCTGGATAATCGGGATGCCCTTCCGGGGAGTAACCTTGGCGTTACTCCGGGTCTCCTTGCTGCTTTCCCTTCCCCCTTCTTTGCGTCCGGTGCGGGAGGTCAGGGCCAGAAAGAGGCAAGCCGCGGCCGGGAGCAAGGACCAACTCCAGTTTCCTCCCAACATCCCCGCCCCTGCGAAAAGGCCGGCCAGGAAGAACCAGATGCCGTTCATGCCCGCGCGGCCTTCCACATGAGGAGGAGGCCCACCGGTCCAAATATGATATTGCCAAGCCAAGCCCCAACCACGGGGGACAGGCTGCCGTTTTCCCCCATCACCAGTCCCAGTCGCAAGGCCACATAATACAGGAAGGTGATGCCGAGGGCGATGCCGAAATTCCGGGCCAGGCCGGACTTGATGGTATGGACGGACATGGCCGTTCCGATCAAGGCCATGAAGAGATTGACCAGGCTGCTGGAAAACCGGAAATACCTTTCGGTCTCCAGGACGCGGGAGGATTCGCCCGAGCGCTGCAGGATGGCGATGCGGCGCTCCAGCTCGGGCATGTTCATCTCCTCGGGATAGGCCCTATCGTCGAGTAGGTCCTTGGGTTGATCCTTGAATTGGGTGAGGGGAATCTCCTTGAAGGGCGAGGCTTCGAGCGTCCCGTTCTTGAACTCGCGCTTGGTCCCATCCTTGAGGATCCATTTCTTGTCCTTGTCCCAGATGAGGTTCTTGGCATCGATGCGCATGGCCAAGGGGCCCTTCTTGGGTTGCGACAATACCGTCACGCCCTGGCCCGTATTCCGGTGTCCGGAATAGAAATCGAAATAGAAGATCAATCCATCCGAGGCGGTGTAGAGGAAGTTGAATTTCTCCAGCGGATCGCCGGTCTGATCGTTGTCCCCGTTTTTCGGTTCATTGATCTCGTAGCGCCGATGGTTGGCATCCGGCATGATCGAATTCTCGAACCAGAACATCACGCCGCTGGCGATCAGGCCCACCAGCAGGATCGGCGACAGGATGCGGGTGATGGGGATGCCCGCCGCCCGGAGCGCGACCAGCTCCAGATGCCGGGCCATATTGCCCACCGAAAAGACCGAGGCCAGAAGCAGGGCCACGGGCAGCACCAGGTAGAGGATATGCGGCATATAGTCGACATAATAATGGAAGACTTCCTTTGGCGGACGGGCCAGCCAGACCTTGGTATTACCCACGAAGTCGACGACGACAAAGACGATAATGGCGACGCCCAAGGTCAGCAGCATCAGGGCCAGGAAGTTGGCGAGCACGTGCCGTGCGTAAATCTTCACGGCTGGGCCCGCTTGCGTCGGAACAGGGCGAGGAACTTCTGCGGCAAGGTAACCTTATTGAGGTAATTTTCACGCGCCATCCTAAGGACCAGAAAAGCCCCTCCCAAACCCACCAGGATATTGGGCCCCCACATCGCGATCCAAGGCTGAAGGTCGAGATGATCGGCCATGACCTCGCCACGGATCATGCAGACCCAATAGAGCAGGAAAAAAGCCATGCTGTAGATGACCCCGGTACCGATGCCTCCGCGCTTGGCCATGATTCCCAAAGGCGCCCCGATGAAGACGAAAACCAGGCAGGCCATGGGGATGGAAAATTTCTTATGGATCTCGACCATGAACTGGCTGATCTCCTTGTTCTCATTCTCCTCGCGGCGTTCGTATCGTTCGATGAGGTAAATCTTGTCCTTCTCCTGACGCTTCACTTCCGCATAGGAAATCGGGCTCAAGGGACTGTCCGTCCACCAATGGCCCTGCAGGAGCCGGGGCGGCACGTCCTTTATGGTATCCGCCGCCATGACGATATCCAGCGCATGCATCTCGTCGAAGATTTTCTCCTTGTACTCGTCCTGGAGGGATCGGATTCGGCCCTTGCTGGCCTTGACTATCCCGTACATGTCCTGGATGCGCATCTCCCGGTCGGTACGGTAGGCCCGCGTATGCCTTTCCAAGGTCGCGTCGACATTGTCGATGGCCACGTCCTGCAAGCGGAACCTGACGCGGACATAATTGGCCGTCTCCTTGGGATCGATGAAATGGTTTTCGCCGCCGAGCATGTGGATCACGATGCTCTTGCCGCCATTGGCGTATTCCATCAGCGCCGAGTCCGCATAGGTATACCGCAGGGGCTTGCCGGGTTCGACATTGTAGATGCGGATGCCCCCGAGGGTGCCGGTATTCTGATCCAGCCGGTCGATCCAGATGAGGTAGTTGTCGAAATCGCGGATCAAGGTGCGCGGCGTGATC
>DAINDC010000461.1:0-3866 GCA_036732085.1 Fibrobacterota bacterium
CAGCTTTCTTTGTTCTGATTTTGATACCCCGTGGCTTGCCGCGGGGTTCTTCATTGCTCAGGCAGCCCGTGCCGAGAGCGCGCGGATTTCCCCGGCATCGTCAAGGGCCGTTTCCACTTCCGTGAAGGCGGGATTTTTCCCCAACTGCCGGATAAGCCAAGGCCCCTGTCCCAATCCCAATTCGAAACATAGCCAGGAACCCGGCTTCAGGAAGCGGGGCGCATTCTGGATGAGCCTGGTGAGGATCGAAATCCCCAAGGCACCCCCGTTGAAGGCGAGCTCGGGTTCGAACCCGGAAATCTCCCTGGCCATGGTCGGCACCTTGGCGGCGGAAATATAGGGCGGATTGCAACTGAGCAGATCCACCTTGCCGAGCAGCTCGTCGTTTTCGAAGGGCGCGAGCAAATCGCCTTGGCGGAACTCGACGCGGCCTTCCAGCCCCGTATGCTCCAGGTTACGGGTCGCGAGGTCGACGGCCTCCTGGGAAAGATCGGAGGCATAGACCCTGCATCGCGGCTCATGGCGGGCATAGGCCAGAGCCAGGTTCCCGCACCCGGTGCAGACATCCAGCACCAGAGCTTGGCCGCGTTCCCGCACCAGGGCCTTGAGCTTGGCCAGGGCGGCCCGGCCGACGATTTCCGTTTCCTTGCGAGGGATCAACGCGCCCGGCCCCGCAAGAAGTTCCAGGCCCAGGAAACTCTGCCGTCCGGTGAGGTAACCCAGCGGGGCCCCCGCTTTTTTCCGGTCGAGCAAGGTGCGCAAGCGCGCGACCCCGATGTCATCGAGCTGCGGAAGATTTTCCATTTCCATGGCCCGCTGCACCGAAATGGGCGTGCCCGCGGCCGTGATCCACAGCGCCTGCAAAATCCCTTCCGGCGTCTCCTCCGGCTTGTCCGGCAGGGGTTGCCAAAAGTCCCGGACCTCGTTGATCAGACCCGCATACTGAACCGGGAAATCCATACTATCCTCCTTGTTTTCAGCTTTGCTTTCGTTTCCTGGAAATGGAGAATGAATTTGGGGAATCAATTTCGCTTGTGGATAAGATAAACGTCTGGCATGGCGACTTCAGGAATAATGTAATTGGCGGGTCCGGAGCGTCTAAGTACCATAACCCTTGCAAAGGAGTACCATAACCCTTGCAAAGAAGTGGCGAATGGGTTATCTTAATCCACATCAGCTACGGTGCGGGGTGGAGCAGCCCGGTAGCTCGTTGGGCTCATAACCCAAAGGTCTCAGGTTCAAATCCTGACCCCGCTACCAACATTAGGCCCTTCAAGTTGTTGATTCTCCTAGAGAACTGACAACTTCGAAGGGCCTTCTTGTTTCTGCCCCTCCCGACGAAACCCCACCGAATCGTACCCAGTTTTATGCAGAAGGGTACACTCGGGGTACACTTGGCGACCTCCCAAACATGAACCGGGGATCCTGGGCGGACTTCTGGTTTAACGAATACTCAAGGTCGATTCCTATCGACTAGCTTGGTTCCATTGTCGCAAAAATCTTTCCACTTTTGCTTCCCAAGCAAAGGGTCGCGGGTTCGAATCCCGCCATCTTCTTTTTTGGAGTTCGAATCCGCCCCCGATAACCCTATTTCATATTTTTCCTAGGATGGAAAACCCAGGTCGGAATGAACCTTGCCATTGCGGAAGCGGCAAGAAATACAAAAAGTGCTGTCTACAAAATGATGTTGAGACCCATGGCCGGAAGGCCCTCGATTTCAGCTACGAATCCCATCTCGCGATGCGTCGGGCCGTGACGGAAAAACTGGACCGGATCATTACCCAAAATACCACCAGGGAGGAAATCCAGGCCTATGCCGATTTCTATTGGGATACCCCCCTGCTCGACGATGGCGAGCAGGAAAGGTTAAGGCAGGACGAGGTGTCGTTCAAGGCGCTGAGCAACCAGATGCTGGCCTCTCTTTCCGACGCCTTCGTTTTGAAAGGCCAGTCGCCGGCCCGGTTCGCGCTGACGCAAATGCCGGACAGGTTTTCGCTGGTGGAACGGGAGTTCTTGCAAGCCTACGAGGACGCGCGGTTGACCTATTTCCAAGCCCGGGAATTTTTCCCCGAAACCGGACGACTCGTGGTCGAGGATCTTTTCGACGGAAAGCGTTTCACCCTATTCGATAAAAGCGCATCGACAACGGGGCGTCTTTACGACATCATTTGCGGCCGATTGGTGCCCATTCCCGGCAAAGACGGATTCGCCTTTGAGTCGCTGGGCGGAAGCGTCATCCCTCCTCGCGAAAAGGAACGGCTTCTGGAAGCGTTGGAGTTCTTGCGGGGGGATGAACGGCTGGATCCGGTTCCGGACCTGCCCCTGCACGGTTTCCTCAAGGCCAATCCCATCGTCTTCTATTGGGTGGATCTCTGGATCTGGCATGCTTCCCGTTTTCCTCCCATGCCCCGGCTGGCCACCTCGGACGGCGAGGAACTTGTTTCCATCCAGGCCCGCTTTTCGACTCCGGATTCCGGGCTTCTGGCCTCGGCCCTGGAGCGGCAAAGGAATTTCCAGATGGAGGAGGAGAATGGGGGACGCCTCTTCACCTGGCTCAATCCCAAGGGAATGGTCATGGGGACCTTGCGGATCAAAAAAGGCTCGAATGAACTGCGGCTGGATACCAATTCCCGGGAGCGATTCAAGAAGTGGGAGAAAAAGTTGAAAAGCCTGGGTGAGATCACCTTCCTGGGAAAAAAGGAAGAGTCCTCCGCCTCCATGCTGTCCACGGCCATGAAAAACGGTCCCGGTGGGAACGCAGAAAAAGTCAATTCCCAAAGGATGCCCGGCAAGGGCGGCCTCAAGGATGCGGACTTCAGCGCGATATTTCCGCAAGTCAAGGAGATGATGCTCTCCCGGTGGATCTCCGAACCCGTGCCGGCCCTGGGAGGCATCACACCGATACAGGCATCCAAATCCCCTTCCGGCCGCAAGCGGCTGAATGAATTGCTCGAAGAATTCGAGAACACCAATGCCGGGCTCCCGACCGATCGGCAAGCCATGGTCGTGATGGATGTTGATGAATTGCGGAAGCGCCTCGGGATGGAAGAAGACTCTTGAATCGCGCCGCATTGCGCCGCGAGGCTGGAGCGCGCTCGTTCGAACGCGGGGACAGCTATTTCAAAAGCAGAAAAGTAAGCTCCTTGGTCGAGCACGAAGGCACCCTGGCGGCCAAGGTGCAAGGAACCCGATCGTACCGCGTGAAACTCTTCATCGAGCGAAAGCGGATCCGGTGCGATTGCAATTGCCCGCTCGGACAGGGCGGCGTCTTTTGCAAACATGGCGTGGCCGCCGGCTTGGCCTGGCTGCAAGCGAAGCCTGGACGGGCCCCGGGAAAGAAACCCGCTCGATCCTCGGGCGCGACCATGGAAGATGTTCGCGCCTGGCTCCTCGCACAGGACAAGAGTACTCTCGCGGGTATGCTCATGGAACAGGCCATGGACGATGACAAGCTGCGCCGCCGACTTCTACTCACCGTCGCCAAGAAATCCGCCCTGGGGCCCGATCTCGACACCTACCGGAAGGCCATCGACCAAGCCGTGAATGAAGAGGTCGAGGACTACCAGGACGTGTACAACTATGCTTCCGGCATCGGGGAAGGCATTGATTCGATTGAGGAGTTACTCAAGGAAGGACGGGCCTCCGAAGCCCTGGAGCTTTCCGAATACGCCTTCCAGGCACTTGAGGGGGCCATGGGGTCGGTGGACGATTCCGATGGCCATGTGGGCGGCCTGCTCGAACGGCTCCAGGACATCCACCTCAAGGCCTGCCGCAAGGCCAAGCCAGATCCCGTCGCCCTGGCCGGGCGCCTTTTCGAATGGGAGCTCCGCGGCAGTTGGGGCGCCTTCCATGGCGCAGCCAAGACC
>DAINDC010000461.1:3876-4247 GCA_036732085.1 Fibrobacterota bacterium
TCCCTGCTCGGTAAAAAGGGGATGGCTGAGTACCGGAAGCTGGCGGAGGCGGAATGGGCCAAGGCGCCGTCCCTCCAAGGCAGCCGACGGGATGCCGACGGATATGGAAGCCGCTACCGGATCACCCAACTCATGGAGACTTTGGCCAAGGAATCCGGGGACCTGGAGGCTCTGGTTTCAATCCAGAAGCGCGATCTATCCTCGCCCCGGGCTTATCTCCGGATTGCCCAGGCCTACAAGGAAAAGGGGAAAGGCGACGAGGCGTTGGAGTGGGCCGAAGCTGGACGCAAGGCCTTTCCGAAAGACGCCGATTTCAGTTTGCTCGAATTCCTGGCCGATGAATACCACCGCCGCAAGCGGCATGACGAGGC
>DAINDC010000462.1:0-4235 GCA_036732085.1 Fibrobacterota bacterium
ACAGGAAACTGTCCGCATTTTCGGGACATCCCCCGAAAAATTTCTCGTGGCCTCCATGGGCATCTCTACGAGCCTTTTCCAACCGAAGGCAGAACCTTTCGAAAACTCAGCGTCTACTGTGCTCTATGTGGGGCGGATGACCTGGCAAAAAGGATTTGATATGTTCCTTGGCCTTGTCGAAGCGCTGCGCCGGGTTGCACCGGGAAAGTTCCGATTCATGTGCGTCGGCCGCTGCCATGATCAGGAATACCTGGCCAGGATAGCGGATGCTCCCGACATCCGGCATCTTGACGGAATGGATCAGGGCGGTTTGCCTGAATTGTACCGCAACGCCTATGTTACGGTTATGCCGTCGCGCTACGAAGCTTTCGGACTCGTAGCCGTCGAGTCGCTCAGTTGCGGAACTCCAGTTTTAGCGGCGGATACGGGAGGCCTCCGGGAGATCGTCTGGAATGGGGAGAACGGCTTCCTGTTCGAAGGCGAACAGCAACTGCTATCCCGGTTCCGCGACCTGGAGACCGATTACGACGCGATCCGATCGCGGTGCAGAACGAGCGCGATGCGTTATGAAATCGGGAAAGAAATGGATTTGATCGCCGGGGATTGCCGAAGGCTTTTGGAAGGGCGGCCATAGTTCGAATGGCCTTGCCCATTCAAGACCATAACATTACCGGCCTAGATCAGCCCGAATCTTTGCTTTAGAATCAGCCATATGAATTGGGGATTTCCGACCAAGTAGCGTTTCCATAACCTGGTCGGTTCCTCAAGAAGTCGAAAGAACCATTCCAGCCCGCATTTTTGCATCCATACCGGGGCTCTTTTAACCATGCCCGCGACCAGTTCAAAGCTGACTCCGATGCCGACCGAAATCGGCACTCCGATTTCCTGGTAATGGGCATAGATCCAATTCTCCTGCTTCGGCGCGCCAAGACCGACAAAAAGCAGGTGCGGCGCGGCTTTTTTGATTTTCGTATCGATTAATACCAGTTCTTCAGCATTGGATTCGAAGCCGAAAGGAGGGCAATAGGTCCCGACGATTTGCAGGCCGGGATTTCGATCTCGAAGAACCTCGGCGGCTTTATCCGCCGCTCCCGGGCGCCCGCCCAAGAGAAAAACCTTCAGTTGTTTTGAGCAGGCGACGGCGCAAAGGGTTTCAAAGAAATCTGTTCCGTTGACCCTGCCGTTAAGAGGGGACCGCAGGAATTTGGCCGCCCAAAGCAATGATACTCCGTCCGGCACCACCAAAAAGGCCCGGCGATAAACCTCCCTGAAATGATCATCCTGTTGCAGTGTCACGATATGCATGGCATTGGGAGTGACTATGAATTCCGGAGATCCATTTGAAAGCGCATGGGAAATGGTGAGTTCGACGGCCTGGTCAAATCCATAGTCGTCGATTTTAATTCCGCCAATATCAACCCTCATGCCAGCAATCCGGCAAGGCAAAATGCGTTTTGGGCGTATTGTCTCCATCCAGCGGATTCGGGAAGACACGCGCGGGGACGGGATTGACCACCCGATCATTTCTCAAGAAGGTGAATTCCATTACGGGAGGGATTTCCAATCCGCCCTTGGTGATGGGGGCGTCGCAATTGTTGGGATGGATATGCACGCAGGTATGCGATTGCAGGATCTTGCCGAAGGCGCCGGAGGCCAGCCTGAAAAAGTGCCGGCTCCAAAGGAGATCCAGGAGATGTACTTCCGCGACGATGACGCGGAAGCGGCGGAGCAAGGCCTCGGACATGCACAGGAAGGTCTCGTACTCGTAGCCTTCGATATCGATTTGGAGCAGCAGATCGCTTTGCGATTCCGGCACGGAGGCGGCCACCCAGTCGTCCATGGTCATGAAATCATCGTTGGTGGTGCACCCGATATATTTCTTGGTGAAGAAGAATTTTTCGTTGGCTTCCGGGGCCTGGTCCACGGACTTGTCCGCCATGAACACCTTCATCCCCAAATCCGCGCAAGCCTTTTCGAAGCCCGCGATTTGATCGACTCCGGGGGAGAAGCAGGCTCCGATTCCGGCGAGATCGTCCGGGACCAGATAACCGCCGTCGCCCTTAGGGCCCATGCGGAAGAGCTGCTTGTCTGTATTCATGGGGCGCAGCTTGCGAAGCAGGGACCGCACATCCTTGGGATCGGTGGCCGGGACCGGATAGGCGTTCACGGGAGCGAGCGCATTGACCATAATCTTCGTCAGGAATTTTTTCACTCTGGCAATCTCCGATAAAACGCTCAGTCCAGGGAACCGGCTCCGGCCGGCCCATGTGATGACCGTGGAACCAGCCCTGTCCGATGCTTGGGGAAATTTACCATAAAGCGGGTGTAATTCAAACCGGCCTGCGCCCGTCCGAAGCCGGAGCGGGCAGGGCTGGATTAGATGCGGTTAGGGGTCATCGGCGGGATTGTAAACTTGCATGGTCCCTTCATAATCGAGTAGAAAAATCCTGCCGTCCACAACGGCGGCGTCGAGGTTTCTCCCGGCGGGTAGGGATGGGGATTTCTTGGTCCATTTGTCCAGAGTGGGATCGTATTCCAGGACCAGGGTTCCCTGGCCGGCATAGATTTTTCCGTTAACCGTTGCCGACCAGGAGTTCGCGGGAAAATTGCTTATGCTGAGTGGCATGGGACTTTTTTCTTCCCAGGAACCGAGAAGTGGATCAAATTCGAACACCCTGAGATTCCCTTCGTCGGCAGAATATCCGATGCCGTTAGAATAGTAAGGTCCGCTGATGCCGCCGCGGCCGCCAAAGGCATAGATTTTTCCGTTCAATCCGGCCAACTCTAAACCATACAGGGCAATGGGCAAATCGGGCAGGGGGTCCCAGGTATTGGAAATAAAGTTGTAAATGACGAAAGTCCGGAGAGTAGAGCCAGCAAAATCCCCGGCCGGATTTGAACCCCACGAGGATACCCCGCCTCCGACCACGTATAACTTTTCATCAACCACGGCGGACCCGAAAGAGGCCGGATTCTTGAATTCCGAAAATTTTATTACGTCGGGTAAATTGGGCTCGTATTGGACCAAACCATTACTTCCTATCGAGAAGATTTTTCCACCCACTATATTGAATTTATCGGATTCGACGAACAGTCGCGGTTCGAATGACGTGTTTCCAAAATTACCTGGGATATAAAGGCTCCCATAAACGCTCCAGAGGCCTGAAGCGGGATCGAATTCCATAGGTAGGGCGGCTTTATTCTGATTTCCAGTAACCAATTTCCCTGCGACAGCAGCAATGGGACTGCTGGCTGCGTTCTTTCCGATTAAAGACCACCTGGTAACCAATAGGTCCACCGATGCCGTCGCCACATTTCCATCGTCGTCGGTAGCCCTGACTTTGCAATTCAAATAGCCTCCGACGGGATCCCTGGGGATGAAGGACGTATCCCCACGGCTACGAGTCACGAAGGTCCCGGCGGTATCCGTACTCCATTCCCATTTGACAATCCTTCCTTTATCCTTGACCGCCGCGGTTACGGTATATCCGGTTCCTTTTAGAAGGAGGTTTTGCACCGAACTCAAGGTAACGATGGGTCGATCATCGAAGATGACAACGACCAACGAATCCGAAGCCATAAGACCCTTATCATTCGTAACCCGGAAAATCAGAGTGTCTCTTCCAGTGCTTGCGCTGGTCACAACGACGGCATTCCCGTCCGTGGTTGGCACAAAGGTGTGTCCGGGTCCATTGTTCCATTCCATTTTCACTATTTTGCCAAATTTATCCATCCCTTTGCCGTGGACCATTATTGTATCGGATATGGTGACTATGGTATCGCCACCGGCATACGCGGTAGGCGCATCCAGGACCGTGGTAACCGACAGGGTATCCATGGCGCGGTTCCCATCGTCATCGGTGACTCTCAAGACGCATTGGAATATCCCCGATTGTGCCGGAGCCGTAACCATCGTGTCACCTGAAGCGGTTTGGACGAACACTCCTTTGTTGCCGATATCCCATTCATACTTGGTAATGGTTCCGAATGTCTGGGTTGCCTTGCCGTGCAATTTCACATTGTCCGAAATGGAGACAAGGGTGTCGTTGCCGGCATTGGCAACAGGGGCGTCCAGTAGCACTGGCAATTGGATGCTGCCTGTCCAGGAATCGCCTGCATGGTCCTTCATCCGCACATGCACGGTATAGGTCCCAGCTTGGGAGGGAAGCTTGACCTTCAGGGAGTCCGTGCCCTCCAGGCCGGTAACGGCAATCTTTTTCAGCACCGTGCCGTTT